>NZ_JBXWSP010000001.1:0-35518 GCF_059613485.1 Ruegeria sp. CRTD044
GCTGACGAGGACCACGAACAACACAAACCACCAGTACTCTGACCGCGCCGCGCGCCCGGAAAAAACGAAGTATTTTGTGAGGCACGTCTTTATTGCTTCAACAAAACTCATGTTTGTTCATTCCCTGAAAACGTTGCCACATATGTTCTGCCAAGAGGAAACGTAACACAAGCATTGGTCAATGGGTCATGTGTCTGTCGGAATATTGCTGCGCTGAGGCGAACGGCAGCTAGTGTCCGCAATGCAGTCGTTCAATGAATTTGGCTGAGCGACCGCATCGAGCCCGTATAGCTCATTGGCGAACGGCGCTGCAGCTGTCTCTATGGGCGGTTAGCAGACCTCCGCTACGCGGTGCCCCAACGGCTAGTCTGCGGACAAAACAACCTTTCGCGACATACGATGCAGCGGTTAAGGCGGATGCGAAGTTTGCAGAAGCTCGTCGCCGTTCACTCCTCCGTCTCCAATCACTTCAGCCTGGGGCGATCCCTTCCCAACCGAGACACCTTCAAGTTGTCACGGCGCCGCCGCTCTTGCCGAGTGGCGCGAACTTGGCGCGCTATAAGCGACATGTCTGTTGGCCTAGCTGAGACTTGTTCGAACCGGCCTCACAGTATCCATCGATATTCTTATTGATCCTTGTCAAGATTGGCGCGGGCAAGACGTGGTACTGTCAATGGAAATTCAGGGGGGGGCTCATGGAAGAGTTGATCGAAATCGGAAGATCATTCGCCCAGGCCATGCGTGAGCGCAGGGGCCTTGCAAGTGTTGATGAAATGTATGCCGAAAACGCACAGTCGATAGAGGCAGTCGTGCCTCCGGTTCGACAATTCCGCGTTTCAAAGGGGCGAGAAGCCATCAAGGGAAAAAGAGAGGATTGGTTGGCATCGCATGAAATCCAAGAACTAGAAGTGGATGGCCCCTACGTCCACCCACCCAACCGCTTTGGAGTGCGCTTCAGAGCCGAGGTCGTTCAGAAGGCCACGGGTGAGCGTATGACCCTGCGCGAGATCGCGGTGTATTCGGTGGCGGAAGGCAAGATTGTGCTGGAAGAGTTTTTCATGCTGCCGAAATAAGAAGAGCGACCAACAACACTGTCTCTTCGTAGGTTTAATCCGTGCGCACGGCCTTTGGGCGAATTGAAATTCCGGACGGAGGTCGGGAATGCAACACAAAACAGTGGCATATTATGTAGGAGTTGATGCTGACGACGCGTCGATTTTGGAATGCGCTGAAACTGCTTGTAACCACAACATTCACTTGAATTGCGTGTTGATCGCGGACTTACCCAACCTGCCGTACCTAAAGTATGGATCAAACAGGTTCGTTGAGGCGGGTCTTCCCTCAAACTGGTTGGATGTTCTTAACGGAAAAAATGCCGCCTTGAAGTCCCGCGCCACAGAAGTTGAAGCGCTTCTGGTAGGGCAAGGCGTATCTGCAAATGTAATTGCCTTTATGGGATCTGGAGCAGAGTTGAAGCATCTTGTGGCTGGCCAAGCCAATCGCTCTGATATCGCCTTTCTAGACGCTGAGTTGCGAAAAGACCCCGATTTGTTTCATAAGATCGCGTACGGAGTATTGTTCCATTCGCCGGTAGGCCTGATGATAAATGGAGATCCGTTTGCCCAACGCGACTGCATTTTTTTGGCATGGAATGATAGCCTGCCTGCGTCTAGGGTTGCGCATTTAGCTTTACCCATTCTTCTGGCGGCCAACGAAGTTGTGATTGGGTGTTTTGATTTGCCGTCGCCTGATGACGTAGAAGGTCAAGCGCCCGGAACCGACCTAGCTGGATGGCTCAGCCATCACGGTTGCACTGTGACCGTGTCGCAGTTTCGGTGCGGCGGGAATTCAATTGAACACTGCATTCAGGAACGCGCAAGAGAATTGGGGGCCGACCTCGTTGTTATGGGCGCTTACGGGCATTCCCATTTGCGTCAGTCGGTATTTGGGGGAACGACACAAGCAATGTTGGAGCAGACAAGGTTGCCAGTGCTGTTCGGGCACTGATGAAGAGAACTGGCGACTGTGATTTGCTGGTATAGGTAGCTCTATACGTTCATCGGTTAATACGGGAACAGCCAGTTGTTATTGGGTACTCGCTTGAGGTTGAAGCGTGTTTGCCCGCCCGTTTTCGCCAAGGAACTCTATCACAATTAACGTGAGTTCATCCCAGTCAGTAAACTCCCTTGCCCCTTCTCGTGGATCGATTTTTCGACCGAGCAAGACGACGCGCTGAAGAATCTCCCTCTCAAAATATCTGGATCGTTGCGGTATGCTCATGCTGTCCACGCGGAGCATGTTTATTAGGAAGTTCGTGACGGCATCCATCTCCAAGAATACCTGCCTTTTCGGCCGGCAGCCTTGAAGCTAGCCAACCCCTGGCGGTCTAGCTTTCTACCTTAAGCAAAAGGCCAAGACAGCGACGAAGATTGAAATACTGATCAACCAAACTGCGAGTTTTACTTGTTGGCGTGCGGGCAGGTTTCTGAGCAGTCTAATCATAGTCAAACCTTTCAGACAAAATCCGGTGTGACGCGGTGCCCCGCTCAATCAGATGATCTTCGACCGTGTCCATCATGGCAGGGGGGCCGCAGAGAACAAAAAGCCAGCTTTCAAATTGTTCAGAAGACAAATTGCGGTCCAACAGATGACCGTCGATCAAGCCTGTCTCTCCGGACCAATCCTCTGGCGGCTCGGATAGAACAAATACTGTTTCTTCTTTGGACAACTCCTGGCGAAAAGCAATCTGCTCCTCCACCCGGTTGCCATAGATAAGCTTGAGCTCGTACTGTGTTCCACTCAACCGTACCTGACGCACAATGCTCAACATGGGCGCGATCCCGACACCACCTGCGATCAGAACAATGCCTTTCTCAGTTCGGTGGCTGATCGATAGATTTCCGTGCGGGGCATCCAGATAGGCCGTGGTTTGCGGAGCGATCTGTCTGAGGCCGCATGTGAAATCCCCAAGCTCCTTTATCATGAATGAAACTTCGGGGCCTTCGGCTGGTGCCGAACTAATCGAGAATGGGTTCTCATGCAGCGAAAAAACACTGTGGCCGACGTTTAGCCAAGCAAATTGCCCTGCTTCGAAGTTTAGTCCGTTGTGACCATCTGGAACGACGCGCAACTCCCATTGCTTCGGTGTTAGTCGAGACACAGACGTGACGCGCCACTGTCTCTTCCTCTGACGTAAAGGGCGAACGAGATAGACATACAGCAAAGTTCCAACTGCAATACTGGTTAGGGCAAGCCAGAGATAGGTTAGTAGCGGATGCCCACCGTAGCGCCCAGCATAGACCGTGTGATGCAACAACAGGCATGCGATCACCAAGGCTCCCAGCCCGTGTAAGAGGCGCCATGTTTCGTATTTGTAATCAAGGGATTTGCGGGCAATTGCCGAGGCGACCAAAATGAACAGAAATAGATATGCGCCGATGCCCGATACCAGCGTAGAAAAGTCGGTGGAAATCGTAAGTTGGTTTGTTTCATCCCACGGGCGGCGTCCGCCCGAAGGCGTACCCTGATAGAGAAGCGGGTGTATCAGCGCAAAGCCGAGTGCTGTACGCGCCATCAACTGATGCACCCGCATGGTTACATCCATACCCAGACCGGAAGAGATGAACCTGAACCGCCCAGACAGCAGGAACTCGACTAAGATTATTGAAAAAGCCAGCATCCCAAGCCCGGACGCGAGCTCTTGATTAAATGATCGTGGTGGCCACCCCAAGGACCAAGAAAAACCCAAGGGAGCCAAGATCAGCAAAACGTAAATCAGCGCCAGATAAGGCCATTTCATACAGTTTTGCTCCACTGTGCTAAAGCTAGGCAGCTCGGGCTCATTCAAAATAAACGCTAAGCTGACCTGGGATTCCGATCAAGACTACTGAGAATGGTGTTAACTTCACCACGACGAGGCAAGTTTAGTGAACGAAGTTTCCCGTTTCTGTTCGTTCAGCCGCCGCGTTCGGTCTGGCTGATCCTGAGGTTGCATGCTTGCGCAAGATCAAGGTCCTTGACCGCTTTTCCTGTCATAATGTTGCGCGCGTGAAATCAGGCCAATGGAGGAGGCTCAAAATGTTAGAAGACAAAAAGTCCCCGCAACTTTTCACTGGAATGCATCCGCTCTCTGACAACTTTCGGCGTGAAATGGAAACCCTGATGTCGCGTTTTCTTGGGGAAGGATCACCCTTCCTGCCGATGGAAACGGCTGCGCAACGCACGGGTTTTCCGTCCCTTGATATGACGGGTGCGATTTCACCGGCAATCGATGTCCAAGAAACGGATTCTGCGATTGTCCTGACGGCTGAATTGCCGGGGCTCGAAGAAGATGATGTGGAAATTGAAATCAAGAATCGCAGGCTAATCCTGCGCGGTCAGAAGAAGATTGCGCATGATGAAACGGGCGATCTTCGTGTCAGCGAAAGAAGCTATGGCAGCTTTTCAAGAGCCATGTCGCTGCCAGATACTGTAGAAATCGACAAGATTTCAGCGACGTTCGACAAGGGCGTTCTGCATATAGAAATGCCGAAGATTGAGCCTCAGGACCCAAGCCGTAAGATCAAGGTATCGTCGAAATAGACGGTCTGGTGGCTCGATACCGTGCTTGAAAAGAGCAAAGCAGAGGGTCGATCGTGGATCGACCTTCTTAGAGTTGCGGCCTGATAAGTGTCTTTGGTTGAATCCGCGCAGGCACCGCAAGCACCTGTACAAATGTGTTTTTTGTACATTCGTACCAGGCCATGGGTTTGGCGTTTAAGCGTGGTAGGCCAGCATTGAATCGGCGGGGCGAGGTCGTTGCGATCAATGCTGCGATCCTGCCCGAGTTTGGTGGCTCAAACATCGGCGTCCCGGTTTCACATCTCAGAGCTCTGCTGAGAGAGGTTGAAAGCCAGTGATCATTCACTCGTTCGGAAGCGCGAGTTTTGAACGAAAAACACTGTGGCCAGTGGAACGATCACCGAGATCACGGCTACGGAGATCAGCAAGTATCCAAGTTGACTGTAGTCCGCGGCAGACGTGACCTCACCGGTCTCTGGATATGTGACGGCGCGTGTGACGACGTATATTTGGTTGAGGTATTTGGTGCTGAGGCTGCTCGCCGACAAAGCCATGTTTGTGAATGATGCCATCACCGCAAAAAAGGTCGCTTTCAACTGAACAGGGGCATTGCGTGCAATCCAAGCCAACATCGGGACCATGGCAATCTGTCCAAGCGGCGATTCAACAGCAGTGTCGAGGATGGCAATAAATCTTGCGTCGACAACACCACCGGTATGCGCCGCCGTCCATTCATGCACACCGTAATAGAGGGCAAGGTTGGGCAGCGCGAGCACGCCCGCCGCAATAGTCAACAGTACCACTACGTGCGCAATCGAACGGTTGGCCATGAATGGCCGCAGAACAATTAACCCGAGCAAGGCCAGCAGCGAGGTCAACAATGCCAGGATTGCCAAGAATTGCTCATCGAACCCCAGTTCATCGATTTCAAACCAAGTCAGGCCTGGTCCTGATAGCGGCACAGCACGAAACACAAAAATGATTGTCGCTGTCCCGATCAGGGCTCTGGCTTGTGCTGGTTCCAGCTCTTTCAACAGGCGCGACATAAGGTACAGGATCACCGTTAGAGAAACCGCAAAGACTGTTTCTTGCGCAAACTCGAAATCGGCGGTTCCCAACACGATGCTAAGCACAACGAATGCGAAGCCGCCCAGCAATATGGACCATTTGACTTCGGTGACTTCATCCGGCGCGTAGGGCGGGTCGCCCGATCTTATACGCTGACGCTGGATCAAGCTGTGAAGAACGACACCGCTGACGGATAACACAGGGATGGCCAGAGCTATCAGGTACACCTGGCCATAAAGCGCAAGGCGATCGGATTTTTGCAGATCCTCTGTTCCAGAGAAAATCCAGATGTTTACAGCCGCAACAGCGGCAAACCCAGAAATAATGGAAACTCTGCCCAAGGTTTGCATCGTCGTGTGCTGAGCACGGGTTTCTTCAGGCGAAAATGGTAGGCCGTGCTGGTCAACCTTCGGCACCGCCTCAACCGTCATGGCGTCGGCAACAACGTCCTGAATGGCATAGCCCGAAGGCGCCAAGAGCAAGGCAACAACATACCAGTCTTCCAGCGGCATGAAACTGGACATCTGCGCAGGTGCGGTCACGAGCCCGTACATGGTGAGCAAAGACAACGTGATCAAGGACGCGCCGAACAAGATCAGCAGGGACTTCCAGCGCCAAAACAGGTCCACGACATGACCAAGCGGCATTTTTAGTATCCACGGGATACCAGCCCAAAATGCTAGCCCTGCAACGAAAGAGGCGGATAAATCGAGGTAGTCTTTTAGGAAAAAAGCACCAACGACCGAGGTCAGGCCGGACACGCCGGCCGCAAAATAGACCATCAGTGGTGGCAGATAGGACCATTGCAGCTGCTGAACCAGATCCACAAACGTTCTATGCCACCAGGCCGAAAGTTTTGATCCTATGGAAGTTTGGTCAGTCGTCATATGCCGTGGCAGCTCGTTGAGGCCTTTGGGTCGTTGTATCAGTTAGAGAAATCCAGATCCGAAAAGCAATGCACTGGTGATCACCCCAAGGATCGGTATCACAAGAGGAACGCGGAAGTGCTTTGCGGACTCGTCCGGCTTCATCTTCAGCAGGATCAGCGAAATATTGACCAGTACAAAGACGCCGAGAACGATCTGAGACGTGCGCTCTGCCAGAATACCAAGCGGTATAGTTTGGGTCAGCAAAACGATGATCGCCACGACCAGCAAAGTAGCGATAACTGGTGTCTGAGTTGCTTTTGGGACAATCGCCAGAACCTTCGGTAAATGGTTACGGTCAGCTAGGCCGTAGATCACCCTCGAGGCCATGATCATCTGGATCAGTACTCCGTTGACTGTCGCCACAATCGCGACTGCGGAAAAGCCCTGTTTGATCACCTCGGGCGCGTTTGAAAACACAAGCGCGAGGGGGGCTGCGGATGTCGAAAGAACATCGATCGGAACAACAAGTAGAACCGTCATTGAGGTTCCTAGATACAACACGGTCGCCAAAACGAGGGTTAGTAAAATCGCTTTTGGAATCGTGCGGACCGGGTCTTTAACCTCTTCTGCCACGTTGGCCATGTCCTCGAAGCCAACAAATGCAAAGAAGGCGAGAAGTGATGCCGCGAAAATGCCTCTCCACGCGTCGAATTCAAGCGGTGGAAGCATCGAACTGATTCCGTATCCCTGCGGATCGTGAACCGACATGCCCCAGCCAATCACAAAGATAAGGCCTGCGATCTCGATGATCGTAATGACAGCCGCAACAAAGACCGACTCAGTGATCCCCCAAAGTGCGATTAAACCCATGATCAAAACGACGCTGATGGTCAAAACAGGGATCGCAAAACCGGTTAAAGCATGCAGGTATGATGCTGCGCCAATTGCAACTGCAGAGGCAGAGATAATCCCCGAAGCTGCGACCGCGAGGCCGACGAAAACCGCCATCCATCTTTTCTGAAATCCCGCTTCAACATAGGCCGCTTCACCTGCGCTGACGGGAAATCGTGTTGCGAGTTCTGCATACGAAAGCGCGGTGAGTGATACGACGAGCGCGGCTAAAACGAACGAAAACGCTGCAAACGGTCCAGCAATGTCTGCTGTCGCGCCGACTAAAACATAAATGCCCGCTCCGACCGTTACCCCAAGGCCATAAAGCGTGAGCAACGGGGTTGTAAGGGCCCGCCTGAGTTTCTGTTCGTTTGGATCAACAGAGTTCATAAGTGATTTCCGCCAACTGCCCACTCCGAACGTCGTCAGTGGCGTCCTTCTCTTTTTGTCTCGATTGGCGCAGCGGCTTAATCCTATGGTCAAAGCTGCACCGAATGCCGTGTGTCTCAACCTGGGCACATTGGGCGCCAATCAACTAACTGGGGGCTCGCCATCACTCCTGCCGAGCCCCCGTGGGTGGACTTCCACTCCTTCAAAATTCCATTCACCTTTGTGTTTACTTGGGGACAGGACGGTGAACGTAGAATATGTTGAAACATTCGAATTTTACTATGTAATTCATGTTGGTGCTTTGATTTATGTCAATCACCTCGCTGCGACGGGTCTGCGAGGCTGAACGCAACCCAACTGTCGTTTGTCGTCGGACTTAAAGGCAAAGCAAACATGTTCGATGGTTTCAGATTTAGGGTGGAAAGCAATTCGTGACGCTTTGGAACCTGTTACCAGTCTTGGGCTCGGATGGATGCGCTCAGATGGTTGCATCGCGTGCCTTATCACCTCTGACGAATTCTCAGGTATATGAATATATTGGAAGGAGAACCGTCTGCGCGCAAGGGTGGTGAGGTCAACGATGAGGTGGCGTAGTTGTAGGCCGGCAGGAATAAATTAGGCGCGTACACCAAACGCTATTCGACTGAAACGCCAATCCTCGTACAGGAGCGTCCAAAATGAGCAAGGTCAAAGTGCTTTCTTAAGGATGCCTTATAATTAGATCTTCTTCCGGGGCAGCAAATTGGAGGAGCATATGCAGATTTTTCGAGGGATTTTACTGGCACTGTTCGTCACGGGGCCCGTACTAGCGCAGGAGGTCAGCGTTGATGAGGGAAGTGATTTGTACCGGACGTATTGCTGGCAATGTCACGGTTTCGAAGCAACCGGAGACGGGCCAATGGCGGAAATGCTGGCTATTCGAACACCTGACCTTACCAAATTGGCGGGCGAGAACGGCGGTGTGTTTCCGATAGATCTTATAGCTGAACAGATTGACGGTCGTTCACAATTGCTCGCCCATGGGGGCGAAATGCCAATCTTTGGCGCGGTGTTTGAGACAGACCAACAAATCGCGGTGGCTCTGCCTAATGGGCAACCTATGATGGTAGGCCTGCCGTTGGCGAATTTGCTCGCCTTTCTTGAATCGATCCAGTCTGAATAGTTACTGACCAATCTGCTCATCTGTGTCAGCCGTTCGTCTGATTGACATGAGAGTCAACGGCGGCCCCAACACCTCGAAGGCCACAGCGCTGGCTAGAGTAAAGGCCATGATCGACGCGGCCCAATGTGGAAATTGCTCTCCGGCGACGAGGGCCATTCCTACCGCGACACCGGCCTGTGGTAACAAAGCTGGGCCGTACCAGCGGGTCTGACGGCTAGGCAGGCCGCCAAGTCTCGCTCCACAATAACCCCCGACGAGGCGGGCTACGGCGCGCAAGAATAGGAAAAGACCACCAGCCCAGCCCATCAAGCCGAAGGCTTCAATATCCAGCGTGGCGCCAGCCAGTAGGAAGAACAAAATCATGAACGGCCACTGAATGTGCTCGATCTCATGAAAAGCACGGTCGTGATGGCGGGCAAGATTCCCAATAACTGCGCCAGCAACCATGCTTGCGACAAGGAACGAAACTTCTAGCCACAACGAAAGGCCTGCTGTCAGAAACACGATTCCCACCGCTTCGGCTTGCATTGGCTCTCCCGGCTTCAAGCGACCTGTGAGGTAAGCGGATGGCACGCCTAGCGCGGAACCCAACAAAATAGCCCCTCCGAAATCCCACATCGCTGTGGTCGTGACGGTGGCCCAACCATCCGAATGACCGGCCAGAACCAAGGCGATGCTGAAAACGATCAGACCCCAAGCGTCATCAATTGCGACGACGCCCTTTAATGTCTCTGTGAAGCTGTTGGACACCCCAGATTGCTTGATCACGTCTGTCATGGCGGCCGGAGCCGTAGCCGTAGCAATTGCCGCCAGCACCAGTGCCAGCCCGAAGGGTACGCCGATTGCGGTCAATCCAGCAGACACGATAACAAGGGTTGCAACCACGATTGAAATCGAAATCGTCAGAATGGCTCTGCCATGCCGAACCAGGTTCTCGCGGGTTAAGGAACCTCCAAGAAGAAACGCGACCATCGTTAAAGCCACAATGGAAATCTCGTCGAACCACATTGCAACGTCGAGTGGGATCAAACCCATTCGGGCGTTCCCGGCGATCAGACCGAGGAAAAGCAAGGTTGTAACACGAGGAAGATGCGTTACCCGGCCAAGTTGGTCGGCCGCCAATCCGGCAAGGAAGAGGACACCTAGGGTAATCAGAAAGCCGGCAATGTGCATAGAGATCCAAGCGTTAAGTTCTTGTCTAAACTACTTTAACTCCACCCCTGCCATCTTGGAACCGATGTCGGAGAGAATGCCAATGTCCCGTGGCAGCCTAAGCCGAAGATCCTAAAAAATGGGGGATATTGATCTGTATTAAGGCGAAAGCGCGCCGCAGGTGGCACAATAGCTCATTAAGGAAATGAGGAGGAACTTTCGATGCCGACAAAGAAATCTAGCACAAATAGCCCGACCTCACTTGTGGATGTTTTCAAGCAAATGCAGCCGCCCATGTCTGGCAATCCAGCCTTCGGTGCCCAGATCGAACAATTTTGGGACGCACAAGAAAAAATGCTCGAAGAAACAGAGGCCTTTGCGCAGCATTGGTTCGAACGGCGTCATGAGGCGGTTCGGACGGCTCTACAAGCTGCACGCAAAGTGTCTTCTGCGAACCCGTCCGATCCATCGAAAGCCCTTCAGAGTATGACGGAGTGGCAGCGCCATTCGGCTGAGCGGTTGGTTGCTGACGCGCAGGAATGGTTCGAAACCGTGTCTCGTTGTGCATCTTATGTCGCTGAAACCGAAGCTGAAGCTGTTGAGAAAACAGTTGATGATGTCGTAGCCGCTACAAACAGCGCGGGGAAATCTTCAAAGTCTGAGCCTGTTTAGGGTTCGTGCCGCCGAAAAACCAAACTGAAATCATCGGAGCAGTAGATAGGAGGTCAAATGTACAAAAACATCCTGATCCCGGTTGCTCTGGACAAAGAACACGACACTCAAGCGTCGTTTAAGGCTGCGCGCCAATTGGCTGATGCCGACGCTGTTTTCACCGTTGTGCACGTCCAAGAACCTATTCCGGCATATGTGGGTTCTCAGATTCCAAGTGAAGTGCTTGCACATACGCGGCATGAGATATAGGAGAATCTGCATAACACTGCCTCTGAAATCTCAGACGCGAAGGTACAGCTCATCTCCGGGCATGCGGGTAGGGCAATTGTCGAATTCGCAAACCAGAGCGACGCCGATTGCATCGTCTTAGCTTCGCATAAGCCCGGATTCGAGGACATATTTCTAGGTTCCACTGCGAACAGAGTCGTGCATCATGCCAAGTGTTCGGTTCACGTAATTCGGTGATCCAAAGCTAGCGATGCGAGATCTCTGTGGGGTCTTGTCAGAAGAACTTGGGGTCTTGTCAGAAGAACTTGTCTTGAGGCAGGCAGGACGGTTGCGTAGCTTTTGCCCATGACCAAACCTGCCTCTTTCAAGTACTTCAAAACCAGTCCCGAGGTCATCCGCCTTGCGGTGATGCTGTACATCCGTTTCCCGCTCTCGCTTCGAAATGTCGAAGATCTGTTGCACGAGCGAGGCATCGACGTGAGCCACGAAACCGTCCGATATTGGTGGAACAGGTTTGGCCCGATGTTTGCCGCTGAGATCAGGCGGAAGCGGGTGCAGCAACTTCGTTCATACTCGAAATGGAAGTGGCACGTCGACGAGGTCTTTGTGAAAGTGAATGGCAAGCGGCATTATCTTTGGCGGGCCGTTGATCACGAAGGCGAGGTGCTGGAAGTCGTTGTCACGAAACGCCGAAACAAGGCCGCAGCACTGAAATTCCTCCGGAAATTGATGAAGCGGCACGGTTGCGCCGAAGAGATCGTCACAGATCGCTTCGCCTCCTACAAGGCGGCACTCAGAAAAGTGGGCGCGCTCGAAAAACAACAGACGGGCAGGTGGCTCAACAACCGCGTCGAGAATTCGCACCTGCCGTTTCGACGACGCGAACGCGCGATGCAGCGTTTCAGGCGCATGCGAAGTCTACAGAAATTCGCCTCCGTCCATTCCTCCGTCTACAATCACTTCAACCAGGAAAGATCGCTAGCCAGTCGAGACACCTTCAAGCTGACCCGCGCCGCCGCTCTTAGCGAGTGGCGTCAGCTTTGTTCCGGATAGGTTCGCGGTTTCCGCGGCAAACTGAGACTGGTTCGAATTCGTCTGACAGCACCCCGGCGGCTTTGTCCGCGTAGCCGACATTTACTGAATTCTGCCGAAAGTCTGCTCCGAGCCCAAAGCGGACTGAAATGTGCTCGCCAAAATGAATTGCGGCGATAGACATTCTCTTGAGCGGTCTAACCCATCACTAAATGCATTCACCGCCATCGATAACCAGGGCTTGCCCCGTCATAAAAGCGGATTCATCTGAAGCCAAATAGACGATCCCATGGCCAATCTCGTCAACTGTCGCCCATCGACTCATGGGGATCGCCTGCTCGATGTAGCTTTCCAGTTTGGCACGGCCTCCCATCTGCTTTTCGAAGCCTGCATTGAAAGGGGTGTCTACAAATCCTGGACATAGGGCATTGAAACGGATTGCATGGACAGCGTAGTCGGCTGCCATCTGCCGGACCATCGCAACAGCAGCGTGCTTTGTAGTCGCATAGGCGATCATACCCCGGTCATATTGAACCCCAGAATTGGAGGCCGTGACGATCACGCTGCCTCCACCTTGTGATTTCATATGGGCGACGGCTGCACGCGCGGCAATGAAGTGAGCGCGGACATTCAATGCCCAAGAAGCATCCATTCCATCTGGTTCCACTTCTTCCAGCGTTCCTTCGATCTGCAACCCAGCGTGAGAGTGCAACACGTCAAGCCGACCGAAGTTTTTAACTGCTTCGTCTATGGTTCTGGTAAGGGCATCGTCATCGGTCACATCAAGCTGTATGGCAGATGCTTGATTTCCCTGCGCTACGATCGCGGCCACAGTGGCTTCAGCAAGTGTTGCATCGCGATCGGTTACCACAACATGCGCACCCTCTTGTGCCATTGCCATTGAACCCGCCCGACCAATTCCTGATCCCGCGCCCGTCACGAGCGCGACCTTACCTGCAAGCCGCATGTCACTTGGCTCCTTTATTTAATTATTCGATTTTGAGGCGCCTCGGCGCAAAAGCAGCTGCGCTGCTACGAGCAACAAGAGCGACGCGCCCATAACCATAGTGCCGATGGCATTGATCTCGGGTGTTACGCCGCGCCGGATGGATGAGAATATGTAGATTGGCAGGGTTGTTTCTGAGCCAGCTACGAAGAACGCGATGATGAAATCATCAAATGAGAAAGTGAAGCTGAGCAGGAAGCCTGCCAAAATTGCCGGTGCTATCAACGGCAGGGTCACCTGTCGAAAGGTGCCCCAGGGCGTCGCAAAGAGGTCAGCCGAAGCTTCCATGAGCGCGCGGTCCATACCCGATAGCCTTGCACGTACGATGATTATGACCAGCGCCATTGTGAACATGGTGTGGGCGGCGACAAGCGTGGGCATCCCCATGGAAAGTTGCGGGGGATTTGCTCCATCGGGCCATAGGCTTGCAAGAAGCGGGTTTAGCCAGCCGAATACGGTGACCAGGGCAATGAGTGTCGCGATGCCGATGACGATACCGGGTATCATTATCGCAATATAAATCATCGCATCAAACAAAGTTCGGAGCCATCCCTTAACCCCTTGTAAAGCGATGGCCGCCATGGTTCCGAGAGTGGATGCGAGGCAAGCAGTTATTAATGCCGCAAGCAGACTGGTCTCGAGCGCGTCCATTACAAATGGGTTGTTCAGCGCTCTACCATACCATTGGGTCGAGAACCCCATGAACTGGCTTGCGTGTCGTCCGGCATTAAAGCTGAAAAGCGCGATGATGCCGATTGGAATATAGAGAAAAAGGTAGACGCAAATCGCGTATAAGCGCATCGGACCCTCACATCAGCGAGACATCTTCGCGCTGGCCACCCAGGCGCGAGATGAATTTCATGTAAATTGAGACAGTGACAAGCATTACGACAACCAGAGTCATTGCGACCGCCGATCCGTACGCCCAGTTCCGAGACTGCAGGAACAGGTCCACCAGCGCATTTCCGACGAAAAAGACCTTTCCGCCGCCCAAGATCGCTGGGATCAGAAACTCGCCCATCAGCAAGATGAAGACCAGCATGCAGCCAGTTGCGATACCAGGTACCGACAAAGGAAGTGTCACCTGACGGAACGTACGCCATGGGGTAGAGCCGAGATCAGCCGATGCTTCCAGAAGGCGTTTATCCAGTTTGTCTAAGCTTACAAAAATCGGGAAAACCATCAGAGGTAGATACCCATAGACAATCCCGACAAGCACAGCGAACGGCGTATTTATCAGGCGGATATCATCGATGCCGATCGACTCCAGTAAAGCGGGCAAGCCACGCCCCCCAAGGATGAAAATCCAAGCGTATGACCGGATCAGGATCGATGTCCAGAACGGCACGATCACTAGGATCAACAGCGAAGTTCTCCACTTTGGTGAACAACGCACTGCAAGAAAGTAGGCGAGCGGGTAGGCAATTACCAACGCAGCGATAGTCCCCAGAGGTGCAAGGATCAAAGTGTTCTTAAACGCCGTCCATCGCGCAGGAAGGTTGGCATATTGTTCCAACGTGAACGCTGGAACGTAGCCTCCGGCGGCCCCCCGTTCGCCAAAGGAAAAGACGAAGACGACCAGCAGAGGAAGGGCTAGCATTACCAAAAGCCATATTCCTGCTGGAGCCAGCAACAGTGCTTTTCTGCCTCGTTCGGTCATTTTGTCCTCGTCTTTTCCGATATTGGCGGCCTTGCCGCTTAGGCCGACTTGAAGCGGGCGAGCAACTCGGCACGGTTTGGATCGGTTAGTGTAGCCGCCGCGCCGAACTCGAGTGCATTCAGAAGGTCAGCTGCCGGATAAAGGATCGGATCTTCCAGTAGTTCCTTCGGCAGCAACGCATTGGTGCGAGCATCAGCCGATGGATAGCCGTGGGCGAGGACTTCTTTCGCATTAACTTCCGGGTTCAGCAGGAAGTCGATCAAGGCATAAGCGGCATCCATATGGGGTGCGCCCTTAGGAATAGCGTAGTAGTCGGACCAGAGTTCACCGCCCTCAGTTCCCAGAACGTAGGCGATTTCAGGCATGTCGACATTCATCTGCTTGCCGTCACCTGTCCAGCACATCGTCATCCAGGCGTCACCGTTACGCATCGGTGGCTGATAATCCGACGAGATTGCAAACAGATGCGGTTTGGCATCCAGTAACAATTTCTCGGCATCCGCCAGTTCCTTCTCATCGACCGAGTTGAAGGAGTAGCCGAAGTATTTCAGGGCATTACCGATGGTGGTGAGTTGGTAATCATGCACCATTGTCCGGCCTGAGTAACCTTCCATAGTAAGGTCCCAGAACTCTTTCCATGTGGTTGGAGTCGGAGCGCCGTCAAGCTTGCTGGTGTTCACTGCAAAGCCAGTCGTGCCCCAGTTTTTTGGGACCGCGTAAAGCTGGCCATCGACAGAACCGGCATCGGAAAAGCGCTGTTCGAATGAACCTGCGTCGTAGTTTGGCAGTTTGGACGTATCGAGCGGGATGATCAGATCTTCACCCACATACGTAGTGATCGTGTAGTTGGTTGGAACGAAAACGTCCCAGCCAGACCCTCCAGCCTGTAGTTTTGCCAACATCTCTTCATTCGAGCCAAAAACATTGACCTGAACATGGGCGCCAGTGGCTTCCGTGAAGGCTTCGAAGTTCATCTCGTCATGGTAGTTCGGCCATGTGGCGAGGATCACTCGGTCGCCAATGTCCCCGGCAGCAAATGCCGGGCGTGGACGCAACCCAGGAATGGCCGTACCCAGAACGGCCGTTGCCATCCCAAGACCTGTCACGCCTAAGAAATGTCGCCGTGTAACCGAACCCTTTTGGTACCGGCGAAGCTCTTCCATGAACTTTTGCTTGGAAATAGTCCCATTATCCTTGGTCATTGTGAACCTCTCTGTTGTTGGATTGCGGGATTTGTTATTTTTCCAGGATCAGCAGTGCGCCTTCGCCCCATGAAACAAAGGCCTGCTCTCCTGCATTGAACGTCCCCTCGTTCAATTCCGCTTGCCTTGGCACAAGTACATGGAAATCACCCAGTGCTTCGTTGCGCGCAAGGTATTCTGTGTGCTCCCCAAGGAAGATCCGATTTTGAATGGTAACTGGCAGAGCGATTTCAGCTGTGGGTAGCGCGCGGGTCAGCGTGATCTGTTCAGGACGGATACTAACGCACACTTCCTGCCCTGCATCTATTGGAATCTCCGGAGTTCCGTGCACCTTTTGGCCACTCGCTAAACGCACAGTGATTTGGTCGGCTGCTGAGTCAGTCACAGTTGCATCAAAGAAATTTGAGGTGCCTACAAATCCAGCCACGTAGCGGCTGCGGGGCATGTCATAGAGTTCGCGTGGGCTGCCAACCTGCACAATACTGCCGCCTTCCATCACACAAATTCGGTCGGACATTGAAAGCGCTTCTTCTTGGTCGTGCGTGACGAGGACAAAAGTTATCCCTAGTTGTCGTTGCAGGTTCTGCAGTTCAAACTGCATTTCTTTTCGAAGCTTTCGATCCAGAGCAGCCATTGGTTCATCAAGCAGCAAAAGCTTGGGCTCGTTTACGATCGCACGCGCCAAAGCGACGCGTTGCTGCTGACCACCAGACATCTCCCAGATGCGACGTGGGCCAAACCCACCAAGACGGACAGTTTCCAGCGCTTGCTCAACCTTTGTCGCGATTGTTTGTTTGTCTACGCGTGGTCGTTGTTGGCGCAGGCCGTACGCGATGTTGTCGAACACGCTTAGGTGAGGAAAAAGAGCATAGTGCTGAAACACCATGTTGACTGGGCGATGGTGCGCATCCAAGTCGTTGACGACTTCTCCATCGAGCAACACCTGACCTTCGGTTGGCTTCTCGAAACCTGCCAACATTCTAAGCGCAGTGGTTTTGCCGCAACCAGATGGGCCTAAGAACGACAGGAACTCTCCTTTCCCAATGGAAAGATTCAGGTCTTTGGCGGCGACCACATTCCCGAAGGTCTTGGTCACTCCTCGGAGTTCCGCAATCGTCTGCATGGTGACGCTCATGTCAAAGCTCATATACTGCCGTTTTCCTTTTGCTTGATTTTTTGGCATTTGTTGGCATACCACTCAAACAAGGAAAAAGTAACAATAACTCGGAATAACTGTATATACCACAATTGGGGTATAGAGGTGCTTTTCGAAAATCTGGAGCGGCGTGTGTACGATTGGATGGAAGAGGCCGGCAGGGTCGTGGAGAAGATCGGAACCCCAGAATTTCCATGTGCTTTGGCAGATGGCTTACGGCAGGTCGCACCATTTGATTTTACGGTGGTGTTTGGCCATGTTGGAACCGAAGCACCAATAGACCTTCACGACGATTTCCCCAAAAGCAAACGGCGTATTTTTGTTGAGGATTACCAAGCCGGGCCCTACGTACTTGATCCATTTTTTTTGGCCGCGACAAAACCAATAACACCGGGTCTGTACCGCATGCGCGATATCGCACCGGACAGGTTCTATCAGGGCGAATACTATCGCAGCTATTACAAAAGGACTGGGTTAGCAGAGGAGATTGGCTACTTTATCGATATCCCAGGCGCTGGGATGGTTGTGGTCTCGCTCATGCGAGCAGAGAAGCCTTTTTCCGCCAAGGAAATTCGTCATTTGCACGCTCTATGGCCGCTCGTTCGGGCAGCCTGTTGCAAACATTGGAGTGACTTTCCAACGATGGCCCGCGGCGCCGCAGCGAATGGCGTTAGTCGTCGCGTTGATCTAGCATTCCAGGCATTTGGCGATGGCGTTCTGACGCCACGAGAACGAGAAGTCGTTGAGTTCACATTGAAGGGCCATTCGGCAGAAGCTGTTGGCACAATTCTCGGCATCTCTCCAGGCACAGTCCGCATCCACAGACGCAACATTTACGCGAAACTTAGGATCAACTCGCAGGGTGAGCTTTTTTCAAAGTTCATTGAAAAGGCGCTTTAAAAGGTTCCTTGAACACCCACTTTATCCGTTTTGCCGACCTTGCTACCTTGTGACCCGGAAAACACCAAACATTTGGACGGCACTGTCTGATAGCCAAGGAACGCAAAGGGAGAGGGTTGGGACGCCCGGGACCCATGTTGGGCTAAATTAATACCCGAAAACGCTTTCGGGCCATTGTCTATCTAACCGGATCAGCCGTTTTAAAAATGGCGTCAAGATACGAAAGGCAAAATTTCGTGGACGCACCAGTTATCCAGTTGATTTTTATGCTCATCTTGCTGGTTGTCGTGATCTGGCTTTATATCCTGCCGATCACGATGGCAGGGCGGCGCAACCGATCCGGTTTGATCTGGTTCCTGATCGGTCTGGTTGGATCACCTCTTTTGGCTATTCTTTTGCTGCTGGCTCTAGGTGACGCACCCGAACAACCAACAACCTAATTTTGGGACGATACCATCTGACACTCAAAAGGGCTTAACCGGAAGGTATCTGGACGCTCGTGAGCCATAACGTCCTGCTCAGCATGCAATAAGGGTGCCAATTGAGACACTATACTTCCGGAAGTGAAGACAACAAATCCTTCTCACTCTCCACAACCGTGTACTGTAAACTTAAGGTCGGCCGATTTGATTGGAGAACCACAGACCGCTTCGTCCGCGTAGCGGTCACTCAGACAGAACCCGGCAAACGGCTGCTCTGAGCCCAAAGTAACCAATGCTGCTTTCTGCACGAACGTCAATACTGCGCAGAATGCTGACTTTGCAAATTTACGAGAACGGCTCAAATGAAATTGCCTTTAACCAAGCAGCAACAAGTTGGGGGTGTCGTCTGGCAAACTTACCGTTCGCAGTATCCCAACAGAATCTCTGAGCGGAACCCGAAATTGCTTTAAGGTTGCGTAAACAACGTTGGTTCCTCACTTTGAGAAAACGTAATCCATAGCAAGATTGAAAGAGAATTAAATGAAACGCCTGTTTCCATCTCTGCCGGAGAACGCGACACTTGGAAGTGTCTATCAAGCCTTTCCAGATAAACTTTCTCCGCTTTGTGCGTACGAAAGCCTTGTGATGAGGGGCGAGAGCGACCTCTCGGTCGCTGAACGTGAACTCATTGCGGCCTATGTCTCGGGATTGAATGCTTGTGCGTATTGCCATGGGGCGCACATCGTTTTCGCCAAAGCCTACGGTATTGAAGTCGAGACAATCGAGGCACTGATGGAAGACCGCGATACGGCGCCCGTCGAGGATCACCTCAAACCGTTGCTGGCATACATTGAAAAGCTCACTGTCTCACCATCCCGAATGACAGAAGCCGACGCTAGAGCAGTCTACGCGGCAGGCTGGTCGGAGAGTGCGCTGTTCGATGCTATCCAAGTTTGCGGTGTCTTTAATCTCGTGAACCGCTTCATAGAAGGAACAGGTGTCCAAAGCCCTGGCACCGACCCAAGAGAAGCGGACGAAGCCACTTTAAACCGATGCCGCAGTGACAGCTTCTATACCGATTTCGGACGAGAGAACGGCCTCGACATCCCTTGAATTGATGTTGTTCTAACGTTCGAAACGCCACGAAAAGCTGGTCCGATAGAGCGGCAGATGCGTCCTTCGCTCTCGGGGTTAAATCATTCGTCGGATCAAGTCGGCGCATTCATTTATTGTTGGTGGATCCATGTTCAAGCCTCAACGATCCGTCCTGCTTTTCGTAGATAACTCAATTTCTGATAAGGTTTTGGGGGCATGTGGGCTTTGTAAGGGTGGAGAGTTGCTTAAATTTGACGCTGAAACAACGAAATTACTTGAAATCGCCTATCAAGGCGCAGAACTGACGCGGCGAAGACAGGCTTCATTTGATGCGCTGTGCCCGGCTCCTGGTGAAACTATTTTGGACATCGGTTGTGGCAACGGGATGTTAACAGTTGAGTTGGCCCGGGCAGTTGGCTCGGATGGCTATGTCATCGGGATCGACCCAAGCGCTGACATGACGGCAGCTGCTAGAGAACGGTGCAGCGACTACGCAAACGTGGAGTTTCGTGCTGGTGCCGCAAATAGCTTGCCCATTGAGGATGAGAGTGCTGACAAGGCCGTCTCGGTACAGGTCTTTGAGTACATCGAAGACGTAGACGGTGCGTTGGCTGACACGCTGCGGTGCGTCAAACCCGGCGGGCGCCTCGTCATCAGCGATCTACACTTTGGCAGCTTGATCTGGTTCAGCGATGAGCCCGACAGAATGCAAAAGATGCTGACATCCTGGAACCAGCACTTTGTGAGTGGTTCCGTCCCGGAAAGACTGCCCGCGCTGATAAAGGCTCGCGGCGACCGTGTGGAAGATGTCTTGTCGTTCACAATGACGGATCACCAGTTGAAGCCTGATGGCCTCGCAATCATGATGATGCACCTCATGAAGCAATACACTGTCGCAAATGACCATGTTGATCCCGCAGTTGCGCAATCGTGGTTTGATGAGCAGCTCAGCCTTGCAAGGACTGGACGCTTCTTCTTTTCGATGACCCAATTTGTTGTCGTGGTGCGCAAAAAGGGGTGATTGAGCTAAGTAAATCGGCCTGGGTTCTTTCGCGGGCTTCATGAAAGTCTCGTATTGGTACTTACTCAATGGCTACAACACAGGTGCGTGGCTGCCACTTCCAGCTTGCAGCTGCATTTGGCGTGATCTAATCGCCTTATTCGGCCGATTGTCACCAAGTGTCGTCAGAACCTTCCTGGATAAAGACTCACCATGTTCTGCACGTCAAGCTCACTCGAAAACGCATCGGGATTACTCCAGATCACGTCATTAATATAGTCGCGTTCAGCGTGAAAATCGTCAGCTGTAGGCCGCGGCTTCCGGGCTTCGGGGAAGCCTCTCTTGGTCCTACCGAACAGTCCACCAAATACGGTCCAGATGCTGGGTGACATTGTATGGGAAGCCATCTCATGGTCCTTTCCGAGTTGCTTGCGCTGTCGCAACAACAGTAACTGTTCACCTGTTTTTCTGGTATCCGGCACAAAATTGTGCTGTTCTACAAAAATGAAGAACGGGTTCCGAAATTGGTCGGATATTCGTGTGTTCCTCTCTGTCTTGAGAGAAGGATCGACGCTTGCGGCCTCCAGAAAGCTAAAGGTCTCCCAACCAACGGTCGCCCGACGCATTGATGTTCTCGAAAGAGAAACAGGCTTGACGCTGTTTGAGCGTGGTACGCACGGGTTCAAACCGACCCCAGAAGCCCTTCGCCTCGTTCCCCTCGCCGAAGCAATCGAGGCTTCAGTCCTCGAATTTACCGATTGCGCGAAGGAATTGACGTCGACACAACCCATCCGTATCACCGCTTATTCGGCAAACTTCTCCGCACGCATGATCGAAATCGTAAACGAGTTTTCCGCCGACAATCAGGATGTCGCATTCGAGTTTTTGTCCAGCGTTCGGGCGCTGGACCTGATGGCGGGCGAGGCCGACATTGCTTTGCGCCTTGCAAGAACCGATCCCGATCCTGACCTGATCTGTCGTAAGATCAGCACGGCCCGCTGGTCTTTGTTCGGCAGCAAAAATTACGCGGACAAATTTGGCTTACCGGGGTCAACGAATGATCTGGCCGGGCATCAGTTTGTTACCTTTCAGCGGGACGATGTACCGAATGTATTCCACGAATGGTTGACCAATCACGTGGCACCGGAACAGATCGTTATGTCTTTCACTGAACTCGAGCTTATGCATGCGGCAATCAGATCAGGGCAAGGCCTTGGTATCAGCAATGTCAAGCTGGTGGAAACGGACATGTCTTTCATCCGATGTTTCGACGAAATCCCTGAACTTGCGGTGCCGCACCTAATGCTCATTTCGCCGGAAGCCTATCGTCGGCCAGAGGTTAAAGCCTTCGTTAAGTTCTTCGCACCTCGCTATGCGGCAATCTACAAGTAGTTATTTAGGCAAAAAGGATTGAGAACACGCGAACAAACTAGTTTGCATGTACGCCACGACCGCAGCAATAGAAGCCTTATGTGGCGAGCCCAAGGATACTCTTGAAGGTGTTGTCAGAAGGAATTTGGTTGAGGCGGGCAGGGCGGTTTCGTAGCCTCTGGCCATGCCCAAGTGTGATCCATTCAAATACTTTCATAGCAGCCCGGAAATTATCCGCTTGGCGGTCATGATGTACGTTCGTTTCCCTTTGTCGCTGCGGAATGTCGAAGATCTGCTGCACGAGCGCGGTATTGATGTAAGTCACGAGACGATCCGTTTCTGGTGGAACAGATTTGGTCCGATGTTCGCGTCAGAAATCCGGCGTCGGCGGGCGGAAAGACTGCGATCCGGGCGGCAATGGCAGTGGCATGTCGACGAGGTTTTCGTGAAGATCAACGGCGAACGTCACTACATGTGGCGCGCTGTTGATCACGAAGGCGAAGTTCTGGAAGCCGTGGTCACGAAACGTCGAAACAAGCGAGCCGCTCTGAAATTCCTCAGAAAATTGATGCGGCGCTACGGTCGGCCGGAAGTTCTGGTGACGGACCGCCTCCCTTCGTACGGTGCGGCGTTGCGGGAGGTTGGAGCGGCCGATCTGCAGCATACAGGCCGTTGGTTGAACAATCGGGTTGAGAATTCGCACCTGCCATTCCGACGAAGAGAACGGGCCATGCAGCGCTTCCGGCGCATGCGAAGTTTGCAGAAGTTCGCCGCCGTTCATTCCTCCGTTTACAACCATTTCAACCAGGAGCGCCACCTCTACACCCGCGAAAACTTCAAGCTGATCCGCAACGCCGCTCTCGCCGAGTGGCGTAAGCTCTGTTCCGCCTAAGTTCCCGTGGTTATTGGGAAACTGAGACTGGTTAGAATCTGTCTGACAGCACCATTTACGCCCCAAAACTCCCTAAACTGTGGAACCGGGAAACTTTTTCACGGTAACAGGGAAGCTCTGCGCCGGAGCTGGGTCGACAACCGGATGATCGAACGGCTGTGGCGGTCGCTGAAATACGAATGCGTTTTCCTGAACGCGTTTGAGACCGGCTCAGAGGCACGGGAGGGAAACGGGCGCTGGATCGACTATTGCAACGCTGATCGGCCCCACTCGACCCACGGCATCTTGACCCCGAACGAGGCTTATGTGACCAAACCTGAACCCAAGAAAATGGCAACCTGAAACGAAACCAAGATCCACCTTAATCTAGGCTGCAAACTGGTCAAAAAAGTAGAACCACCTCTGCTTGATTATTGCGGTTTGTGTTCCTCTCGTCTGAGTAATAGACACTTGATGCGGTGTTTTTTGGGAGAGTGGCTGTCTTCCGGAAGTCCCGTGTCGCTTGTGTTTAGCAAATCAACATCGAGTTGAAAGATTGACATGCATTCGCAGTTGGTATGCTATCCGCAACCATAACGTTAACAGAAATTTGCGACACAGTATCGTGAATTCAATGCGGTTAAACGACTGCAATATGGGAGAAAATAATGAAAAATCCAATACTCGTACTGACGCTTTTGATGACGACGACGTCTTTGGCCAGTGCCGAAACTCTGCGTTGGGCGCGCTCGGGGGATGCGCTGACGCTTGACCCGCATTCGCAGAACGAGGGGCCAACGCATACCGTGCGCCACCAGATGTATGAACCTCTGATCATTCGCGATACGAGCGGTGCTTTTGAGCCTGCGCTTGCGACTGATTGGGCCCCCAGCGAGAGCGATCCGAATGTCTGGGTGTTCAACCTGCGTCAGGGCGTGAAATTCCATGACGGCGCCGATTTCACCGCAGAAGACGTGGTGTTCAGCATTAACCGTGCGAAGCAGCCGAACTCGGACATGAAAGAACTGATCAATTCGATTGTCGAGGTACGCGCTGTCGACGACCACACGATCGAGATCGAGACGGACGGTCCGAACCCCATTCTGCCTGCGAACCTCACCGACCTGTTCATCATGGACAAAGGCTGGACCGAGGCGAATAACGCGGTCAACGTTCAGGATTTTGAAGGCGGTGAGATCACCTTTGCGACCGTCAATGTGAATGGAACCGGCCCCTACAAACTGGTCAGCCGCGAACCGGACGTCAAAACGGTGATGGAGCGGAACGAGGATTATTGGGGTCGTGATCAGTTCCCGATGGCGATCAGCGAAATCATCTATACACCGATCCAGAATGACGCGACCCGCGTTGCGGCGATGTTGTCGGGCGAGGTGAACTTCCTTCAGGATATGCCGGTGCAGGACCTGGACCGGGTGAATGCCGTCGACGGTTTGGTCGTCAAACAAGCGCCGCAAAACCGGGTAATCTTCTTTGGTATGAACCAGGGCGCGGACGACATCGAGGCGGATAACGTCGATGGCAAGAACCCTCTTGCTGACGTCCGTGTTCGTCGGGCCATGTCCAAAGCGATCAATCGAGATGCCATCCAACAGGTGGTCATGCGCGGTCAGTCGCAACCTGCCGGGATGATCGCCCCGCCGTTCGTGAACGGCTGGACTGCCGAGATGGACAGTGAAAGCGGAACGGACGTTGAAGGTGCAAAGGCGCTTTTGGCCGAAGCGGGATATCCGGACGGTTTCTCAATCCGGCTGGATTGTCCCAACGACCGGTACATCAATGACGAAGGGATCTGTCAGGCCGCTGTAGGGATGCTGGGTCAGATTGGCATCACTGTGAATCTGGATGCCAAACCGAAAGCACAGCATTTCCCGCTGATCACGGACGGAAAGACCGATTTCTACATGCTGGGCTGGGGCGTTCCGACGTATGACTCGGAATACATCTTCAACTTCCTGGTCCATGGCCGTGAAAGCGACATTGGAACATGGAACGGCACCGGGTATGACAATGATGAGTTGGATGCCAAGATCAAGTCGCTGGCCTCGAACACGGATCTCGTCGCGCGAGATCAAGCGATCGCCGAGATATGGCGCGTGGTGCAGGATGAACAGCTGTATATTCCGATCCACCATCAAGTGTTGAACTGGGGTATGGCTGAAAACCTGGACATCAACGTTGATCCTGAAGATCAGCCTATGGTCAAGCATTTTGGCCTGAACTAAGAAACGTGGCCGGGCCTCGGGATGCGGGGCCCGCCACCAAAGAGTGGGAGCTATCATGAAACGTCTGACCACTGCCGCGCTATTCTGCGCGCTTGCCTTTCCCGTCGCAGGCGAAGAGTTCACGTTTGCCGTTACAACGGACCCGCAAACAATGGATCCTCATGCCGTCAACTCTGCCCCGGTTCTAGGTTTCTTGAACAACGTCTACGAAGGGCTTGTGCGCCGGGGCAAGGACATGACCATTGAACCGGCGCTGGCCACCAGTTGGGAGACCATCGGGGATGGAGCCGGATGGCGGTTCAAACTGCGCGAGGGCGTAACGTTTCATGATGGTTCTGAATTCAATGCGGATGACGTGATCTTCTCGTACCAGCGGGCGTCTGACGAAAATTCGGACACCCGCAGCTGGTTCGCGCCCGTCAGCGAGGTGGTGAAAGTTGACGACTACACCGTCGATGTCATGACCACCGCGCCGAACCCGATTTTCCCGGACAGCATTGCCAACTGGATGATCATGGATAGCGGCTGGGCCGAGGCAAATGACGCAGCACTGCCTGACAAAGAATCGGGCAACTATGCGACCCTGAACGCCAATGGCACCGGTGCTTTCCGAGTCACCGCGCGAGAGCCGGGTCTGCGCACTGTTCTGGAGCCGTTCGACGGCTGGTGGGACACAGCAGAACACAACCTGACCCGCGCTGAATTGGTGCCAATCCAAAACCCGGCAACCGCTCTGGCGGCTTTGTTGTCCGGAGATGTGGACTTCATCAACCCGGTCCCAATTCAGGATGTGGCTCGGTTGCAAGGCAATCCGGATGTGAAGGTCATTCAGGGCGTCGAAGCGCGCGTGATCATGCTGGGGTTTGATCAGCAGGAAGGCGCGAGTGAAGCCGGGCAGGGCGGCTCGGACCTTTTCCGAGACGTGCGCGTCCGCGAGGCGGTGGCAAAGGCAGTAAACGTTCCCGCTATCCTGCAAACCATCATGCGTGGCAATGCTGAAGTGGCGAGCCAGTTGGTCAGTCCTGCGATGCGCGGCTATTCGGCTGCGAATGCGGACCCCTATGGCTACGATACTGAGGGTGCCAAAGCTTTGCTGGCTGAGGCTGGCGCTGAGGGGGCCGAGATCAGCTTTAAGTGCCCCAACAATCGCTACCTGAACGACGAAGCCGTTTGCCAGGCGATCACCGCCATGCTGTCTCAGGTCGGGCTGAACGTGACGCTCGATGCGATGCCGGTTCAGAACTACTGGCCTGAACTGCGGGCCGACAATTTTGATATGTATCTGTTGGGTTGGTCACCCGGTACGTTCGATGCCGAGCATCCCGTGCGTTTCCTCGCTTCGACCCCAAATGAGGAAAAGAAGTTGGGTTCCTGGAATTTTGGCGGCTATTCGAACGCTCGCGTGGATGAATTGCTGCCGCTGATCCAGTCCGAGATTGACGAACCCACACGTCAGGCAATGCTGGACGAGGTGGCAGGTATCCTGCACGACGAGGTGGCTTATGTGCCGCTTTACGTTCAACCGTTGGTCTGGGGCGCGCGCAGCAATATCGAGCTGACACAACGCCCCGACAACTTCTTCCTTCTGCGCTGGGTAACGGTCAACTAAATGCTGTCATACATTATCAGGCGTGTGGCTCAGTCGGCGCTGGTTCTGTTCGTCGTGGGCCTGGTCGCCTTTTCCATGTTCCGCTTTGTCGGAGATCCGATCGACAATATGCTGGGACAAGAGCGGACCATGGAAGATGTGGAACGTCTGCGGGCGCAGCTGGGGCTCGATCAGCCGTTTCCGGTGCAATATGTGAAGTTTCTGCAGGAAGCGGTACAGGGCAATTTCGGCGTCAGCTTCCGTCAAGGGCGTCCGGTAGCGGAAATCCTGGCCGAACGCGCTCCGGCAACGTTGGAACTGGCGCTGGTCTCAGCCGTGTTTGCCATAGTCTTGGGCATCGCGCTGGGTGTGTTCACCGCAATCCGGCGAGACGGGTTTGCAGCGAATTTCATCATGTCAGCATCTCTGATCGGGGTTTCCCTGCCGACATTCCTGATCGGAATCCTGTTGATTTACATCTTCTCGGTCGAACTTGGCTGGCTGCCCAGCTTTGGGCGCGGAGAAGTCGTAGACCTGGGTTGGTGGAGCACCGGCTTGCTGACAAGCAGTGGCCTCAAGGCGCTGATCCTGCCCGCGATTACATTGGGTCTATACCAGATGACCCTCATCATGCGGCTGGTGCGCTCCGAGATGCTGGAAGTACTCCGGCAAGACTATATCCGCTTCGCCCGCGCCCGTGGGCTGAGTGACCGGACCATCAATTTCCGCCATGCGCTGAAGAATACTATGGTCCCGGTCATTACCATTATCGGCCTGCAACTGGGCGCCATCATCGCCTTTGCCATCATCACCGAGACAGTGTTTCAGTGGCCGGGCCTGGGCCTTCTGTTCATCAATGCAATCCAATTCGTGGATATACCTGTCATGGCAGCATACTTGATGATGATCTCGGTCATCTTTGTCACCATCAATCTTGCGGTCGATATCCTTTACGCCTTCATCGACCCGCGCCTGAGGGTCAGCGCATGAACCGTGTGAAACGCATTCTGGATAGCGACCAGTTCTACGCCTTCCGCCGCTCGCCTGTCGCCATGGTGTCGGCGACGGTGGCATTGATCCTGATCCTAGCCACGATCCTCGCACCAATGATTGCGCCGACAAACCCGTTTGATCCGGCCAGCCTGAACCTGATGAATGGCTTCACCCCGCCGATGGAGCCCAATGCCTTTACAGGCGAAACCTTCCTAATGGGCACAGACGATCAGGGGCGCGATGTGTTTTCGACCATCCTTTACGGAATGCGGATCTCGCTATTCGTTGGGGTGGCGGCCGTTCTGTTCGCGATGGTTCTGGGGATCATTCTGGGCCTGCTATCGGGCTATTTTGGCGGTTGGACCGAAACCATCATCATGCGCACGGCGGATGTGCAGCTGACTTTCCCATCGATCCTTCTGGCCATGCTGATCTTTGGGATCGCCAAAGGCATTACCCCGGTGGAGTATCGCGACCAGATGGCGATTTGGGTGTTGATTCTGGCCATTGGACTGTCCGATTGGGTGCAGTTTGCTCGCGTCGTTCGGGGCGCAACGCTGGTTGAGAAGAACAAGGATTACGTCGCCGCCGCTCGCATCATCGGGCAAAGCCCGCTGACCATCATGCTGCGCCATATCCTGCCCAATGTGCTGTCACCGGTGCTGGTGATCGCGACTATCTCATTGGCGCTGGCTATCATTGCCGAGGCGACGCTTAGTTTCCTTGGCGTTGGCGCGCCACCGACACAGCCCTCGCTGGGGACGCTGATCCGCATCGGGCAGGGCTTCCTGTTCTCGGGTGAGTGGTGGATTCTGTTCTTCCCGG
The DNA here is from genome assembly GCF_059613485.1 of Ruegeria sp. CRTD044. Taxonomy (NCBI): domain Bacteria; kingdom Pseudomonadati; phylum Pseudomonadota; class Alphaproteobacteria; order Rhodobacterales; family Roseobacteraceae; genus Ruegeria; species Ruegeria sp. CRTD044. The sequence goes on from NZ_JBXWSP010000001.1 coordinate 28,357, forward strand.
CATGCACCCTGCTGGCATTGGCGCTGAGTGTAAACCTGCTGGGCGACTGGCTGCGTGACGTTCTGAACCCGAGGCTGAAATGACCGATCCAGTTCTTTCGATCCGCAACCTGACAGTGGAAATCCCCACTCGCCACGGCATCTTTAAGCCGGTCGAGCATGTGACCTACGACCTGCATCCTGGCGAAATCCGAGGCGTCGTCGGCGAAAGCGGTGCTGGCAAGTCCATGACCGGCAATGCCGTGATCGGCCTGCTGGATCCCCCGGCCCACGTCTCCGAAGGTGAGGTCTGGCTGAACGGTCGCCGGATTGACGAACTGGACGCCGAGGACAAACGCCGAATCCGAGGCAAAGAGATCGGCATGATCTTTCAGGACCCGTTAACCTCGCTGAACCCGTTGTTCACCGTGGGTGAGCAATTGGTCGAGACGATCCAGCTGCACCTCGGCCTTTCCGCTTCCGAGGCCAAAAAGCGCGCCATTGCGCTGCTGGATCGCGTGTCCATCCCAGACCCGGCAGACAGGTTCAACCAGTATCCGCACCAGTTCTCCGGAGGGATGCGTCAGCGGGTGGTAATTGCGCTTGCACTCTGTACCGAGCCCAGCGTTCTGATCGCTGACGAACCCACAACGGCCTTGGATGTATCTGTCCAAGCGCAGGTGCTGGATCTGATCAAGGAACTGGCGAAAGAGCGTCAGGTGGGCGTGATCCTCGTTACCCACGATATGGGCGTTATCGCTGACACCACCGACTCGGTGACCGTGATGTATTCCGGTCATGTGGTTGAAAGCGGCACGACTGATCAGATCCTCGGCGCACCGAAACATGAGTATACCAAATCTCTGATTGCCGCTGTGCCGCGGCCGCACACCAAAGTCGAGCGTTTCCCAGTGGTCAATTATGGCGAGCGGGAAAGAACCTTCAAGATCGAAGATCTGGCGGCCCATTGGGACAAGACCGATCTGTCGAAATCCGGCAAACTGCTGGAAATCGAAAACATTACTAAGACGTTCCTGCAAAAAGGCGGGCTGCTGCCATCGCAACGCAAGTACTTCACTGCCGTCGATCAAGTGAGTTTCGACATTCGCGACGGAGAGGTTTTCGGCCTTGTCGGCGAAAGTGGCTCTGGCAAGTCCACAGTCGCACGGATGATTGGAACACTCTATCCCGTGGACGGTGGGCGGGTGATCTTTGATGGCGAAGACGTCACAGTGATGGAGGCAGAGGCCCTGCAAGCCTACCGCCGCCAGATCCAGATGATCTTTCAAGACCCGTTCTCCAGCCTGAATCCCCGCATGAGGGTCGGGGACCTCGTGGCCGAGCCCATCCATCATCACAAAATCTTGCCCAAGCCCGCTATTGAACCGCGCGTGCGCGAACTGCTTGACTGGGTTGGCCTGGCCAAGGACGCGTGGCGCAAGTATCCACACGAGTTTTCCGGTGGGCAGCGTCAGCGCATTTGTATTGCTCGCGCCCTCGCAACTCAGCCCCGTTTTCTGATTTGCGATGAGCCGACCAGCGCCCTGGACGTATCCATTCAGGCGCAAATCCTGAACATTCTCAAAGACCTGCAAGAACATCTGGGCCTGACTATGCTCTTTATCAGCCATGATCTCCCGGTCGTACGTCAGATGTGTGACCGGGTGGGCGTGATGCGACATGGGAAGCTGCTTGAGGTTCAGGAGACGGACTCGTTGTTCGAAGCACCAGAGCATCCGTACACACGGGAACTTTTGGATTTGATGCCACGGCTAAAGCAATTGGCATAACCCTAACGGTTTGGTCTTGCATCGGTTATTCCAGAAGAAGTTGTTTGAGAGGTGCTCGCGCAAGCAATCAACGGTAGTTTGAACTCAAACACCGACTTGAATTGGCTCCATCGCAAGGCGTCTGGTACTCGTTGTCGACCCAATTTCGGACCCGGACGAAGCTGAATGAAATGCAATCTCGGTCAATGAGGTCTGCGTCGCGGTTACAGCCGACGGCAGCAATGCGGTTTGCGACTTCAGAATATCCCTTGAAAGACAGCTTTCCACGCCTCACCACACATCTCGACACGGCAGTACGCGCGACTTGTTGGGGACTGGGTGTCAGCCATTGGTCTCAAACCGAGCGGCTACGGTACACACTTCCAATGCCGGACCGAAGCATCGGAGAACTGACATCAGAAACAAGTCGGCGGCTGGATCCCGACCAATGCACTGTCGACTAGCGCGCATAAGCGCTGAGTTCTTGAGAAGAACTTGCGAGTGGCTAGAAAGGGTTTGTCTGCTTGCCGCCGAAAGCAAACGGCACTCCGTCCGGATCACACAGGATAGGGATTTGAGCTTGAACGGTTTCGCTCACATTCAAGGAGGCCGGACGTGCGCTTTTGGCTTCAGCAGCACGGATGGCGTCGGGGACTGAAGTAACTTTAAGGCAAGGGATCCAAGATGCGTTTGAGGCAGTTGACCAAGTCGCCGCATGCTGGATTGCAACAAGACGACCCTGAGGCCCGAGGAGAGTGGCGCAACCCTGGTCCCGCACGGGAGACACCTGCCATCCGAAGAGTTCGAAGTAGAACGCCTGCGGAAAGCCATTACCGTTGCCGATATACATTTCAGGGCCGAACTGCTGTCTCGGCACGGGGAAACTGTGCCGAGACAGCGCAATCCCCACTAGAGCACCGAGCGGATCGCGAACGAGTGCGTTGCGCCCGACGCCCGGCACCTCGAATGGCTCCCGAACAACTTTGCCTCCGAGTGTGTCGACGCGCTTGGTCGCCAGGTCCACGTCGGGGACCTCGATGTAAGCGACCCAGCCATTCGCTTGCTCCGGAGGCGTCTCGATTAAACCCGCGCCCGCTTTGTCACCGGAGAGTGCGAGGACGAAATCCTGCTCGCCGCCACCCCATGCAAAATCCGATGCCCGCTCGACTTCATAAGTCCAGTTGGCGACGTGCTGGTAGAATGCCATTGAACTCGCCCTGTCCGGTGTGAAAAGGTCATGCCATACGATTTGACCAGCTTTCGACTGTGTCATCGCCTTACTTCCTGACATCTTTGAGTTTTTTGACACCGCGGACCATCTTCCCGAACGCCTTGTCGCGCGACCTGCGTTCCGCAAGGCTCGCTGAGTTAAACGCGTCTTCGGCCATGAGCTTGCGCCATCTGCGAAGCCGATCGCCGTCAAGAACACCCTCATCGATAGCCTTCAGAACAGCGCATTCCGGCTCAGAAACGTGCTGACAGTTCTTGAATCGACACTGCGCGGCCAACTCCTGAATGTCGGCGAAAAGATCGTTGATACCTTCCGCTGCATCGGTGAGCTGCAGTTCACGCATGCCCGGAGTGTCCAGGACCAGACAGCCATTGGGCATCGCATGAAGCTCGCGCCGCGTTGTTGTATGCCGCCCCTTTGCGTCGTCCTCACGAATGGTCTGGGTTTCAATGGACTGACTGTCGAGCAGCGCATTGGCCAACGTCGATTTCCCGACACCAGATGAGCCGAGAAACGCCACCGTCTTGCCGGGCTTGCACCAGGGAAGCAGTTTTGTCCGGGGCGCGTCTCCGCGGGCGTCAAGGGCGACCACGTCGATCATGTCCGATACCGCGCGGGCCGCTTCGAAATAGTTTTGCGGCTCCGTCACGAGGTCGGTCTTTGTCACGACGATGACGGGTGTCATCCGTGCCTCAAAAGCCAGAGCTGCATAGCGTTCCAGCCGGGCCACCTTGAAGTCCTGATTGCAAGACGAGACGATAAAGACCGTATCAATGTTCGCCGCGATCAGTTGTTCCTGCCGGTCGGTTCCGGGCGCGCGCCGCTTAATGAGGCTTGTGCGCTCAAGAACCCGACTGGATCTCGGGCGTGTTGCGTCCAGCAACAGCCAGTCTCCGACAGTTGCATCGGCTCCAGGCGGAATTATCGTATCGATGCCGTCACCGACGACATGCAGCCCATTGCGATGCACTTCAACAACGCGAACGGGAGGTGTCGCCGACAAGTCTTCTACGCTGATCTGTTGGGCGAAATACGGTTGCCATCCCAATGCCTGAAGGGGGCTGAGATTGGCGTGCGATCCGGCGTCGCGTGCGCGAAGCGGAAGGAAATCGGAGTAATCCCTGGTCATAGGGTGTTCACTTTCATGTCTCTGGCCCAGGTCAGATTTGGGCGCTGATGGTAGGAAAGAGTGCGCACATCGAAGAACTCCGTCCGCAACAAAGCGACGGCGGTGCTTCAGATCTTGAATATGCTCCGGGAGGCGCGCTGCCTCCCTTCCTTACCGGGACATAAAACCTCCATTTCCGATGAAGTGCACATAGGAAGACCGCCGGCACAACACAACAGTTGACCAGTGATTTGGCGCACTTCTTCAGTTCTCTGTAGCGACCATTCAACACGAAGAAGACTGTGTGAGCTTTACCCCGTATCAGCCACTTACGCCAAAAACAGCTGTTGACCGCACCGAGCCAAAATTCCCCCAATGTCCGCCTTGGGCCGTTATCAGACATACCAACAAGCTGAATATTAGGCAGCTTAGTCTGCAAGGCGCTTGCTGAACTGAACTCATCGAGAGACGGCTCGGAGCCATAATCTGACACTCGCCATCGAGTATGCTAAGCTGGATCGTGTGAGGCACACATACATTCGGAAACCGCATCTTTTGGAGGACGGATGTATGATCATGCGCATTTTTCAGGTGACAACGCGGCCGGGAAAAGAAGAGGAATTTGGCCGCTTTTTTCGCGACACTGCGATCCCGTTGATGAAAAGCACCCCTGGAATCGTGCACCTTTTTCCGGGTGCGCCGAGAGAGGATGCGCCACGAGAGTTCAGTTTCGTTATGGTTTGGGAGAGCCTGGAGGCACTGAAGTCGTTTGTGGGCGAAGACTATCAAAGCCCGCACATCGATCCAATAGAAGCAGACCTCGTCGAGTCTCGATCCATCAAGCACTATGACTTGGTCGACGGCTAATCGCGAACGGGAGGATCAGGATGTCGAAGGGTAGGGGGAAATCGCTGCCAGAACGCGTCCTTGATCTGAACGAACCGAAGGCTGAGGATTTGCCGGCCTTGGAACTCCGGTTGCGGGAGGCGCTGGATCGGCAAAGGGCGACTGCCAAAATCCTGGAAGTCGTCAACAGCTCTATTAAAGACCCTCAGCCTGTCTTCAACTCGATTGTTGAAGCGGGTCAAGCGCTTTTCCCAAAGTCGACAATCAGCATTGGATTACAGGACGGCGACAAACTGATATTGGGAGCAATTTCTGGTCCCGAACCGGCTGGCGTCGAGGCTTGGCGGCGGCGTTTTCCGGCGCCACTTCATCCAGAGACAATCCATGGCCATGTCATTTTGAACGGCGAGGCGATTGATTTGCCGGACGTCGCCGCATCGAAAGACAGGTTTCGCATTGGGGCTGGAAACTTCCTCGCCTCAGGGTTTCAGGCAGTCACCATGGTGCCGATTTCACAAGGAGGACAAACCGTTGGAGCTCTCGCCGTGTTGAGGCATTCAACCGGAAAACTTCAAAAAGAGCAGTTCGATATTCTCACAACATTTGCGGCACAAGCGAACATCGCCTTGGACAACTTACACTTGCTGAGCCAGATGCGTGAAGCGAATGAAACTTTGACAAACCTGTCCAAACAGCTTGCCAAATACATGCCACCCCAACTCTACGAGTCAATCATTGCCGGTGACCAACAAGCGGCCATCGAAAGTCGCCGCCGAAAGCTCACGATCTTCTTCTCAGACATCGTCGACTTCTCCGAAATCACCGATCAACTCGAAGCCGAGGAACTGACCACTTTGTTGAATGAGTATCTTTCAGCAATGTCCAAAATCGCCCTGAAGCACGGCGCATACTTCGACAAGTTTATTGGTGACGCCATGATGCTGTACTTTGGCGAACCCGAAAGCCTCGGGGTAGAAGAAGATGCCGCTGCATGTGTGCGAATGGCAATAGATATGCAACGCAACCTAAGTCACTTGCAAACGGAATGGCAGCGCAAAGGATTGATCGATAGACCATTTCGCGCTCGCATGGGCATAAACACTGGCTACTGCACGATTGGAAACTTCGGCTCGGAAGACCGGATGGACTACACGGCTATTGGACGCGAAGTGAACCTTGCTGCGAGACTTGAGGCCGAGTGTGATCCCGGAGGTCTCTTACTCGCTGCCGAAACCTATTCTTTGGTAAAAGACTGGCTTCCGGTTGAGGAACGAGAGCCTGTTCGAGTGAAGGGGTTTCAAAATCCCATTCGGACGTATGCTGCGACCGCGATTTATGAAAGTGCCGACCGCGATAGCCGCATTATTCACGAGGAAGATGAAGGCTTTTCTCTTACAGTTGATCTGGCTCGCATAAGCAAGGGGGCAATCCTCCGACTAAAGTCCCTTGTTTCAGGTCTGGACGACTAGTCAAAATTTCGGTCACGGCAGCTCAGTCCAAAACTTGTAACCTCACCTCTCAAAAATGGCTGCACGACAATCGAAAGGCCAGTTTCCCGCCGCGTTGCGACGCCAGGACTTGCTTCATTGAGAATTCGCGTGTGCAAAAGACCGCTTGCACGCGTGCAAGTAGGAACCAAAGGCCATGCCAACGACGCTTCACAAGATGGTGATTAACAGGCTTGGCAGTCCAGAGAGATGAGTTGCACTAATCGCACCGTGTACTGTGTTAGAAAGGGCGGACTCGTATCACTTACAGCTTCGGGGCATTCGCCATGCGCTTTTCTCTCACCATCGCAACACTCGTTGTCTTGGCCACTCAGTCTTTTGCGCAAGACTCCGTTCTCATCGGGGACGCCCCGCTTCCAGCCGACATTGCAACCGATGTAACGCCAGATTCTCCTTTTCTTGGAATTTGGACGGGTAGATGGGACTCTTGGAGAAGTCATATTCTCGTCGTCGAAAGCCGAGATGAGGACGGGTTGCTCAATGTTGTTTACTCGGTCGGACGTGGCCAGCATGGCCGCGGAAACTGGTTTCGAAGCAAGGCGCGTTTAGATGGGAACACTTTGGTGTTCACCGACAATGACTTCGCGGCGCGCTATTCAATTTCGGGTACCGGGCGACTGCGGGGCATCTATCCAACCGAGGATTGATCCTCCCCCAATGAAGTGGTCCGCCGTTATGTTTAGGAAAACGGAGGATCAGAATGGCAACGAAGAGACACAAGC
>NZ_JBXWSP010000002.1:0-122206 GCF_059613485.1 Ruegeria sp. CRTD044
GCCTTGAAGTCGCCGAAATACTTGGTGATTGCTGCGGTCAGCGTCGTCTTGCCGTGGTCAACGTGGCCAATCGTGCCAATGTTGACGTGCGGTTTTGTACGCTCAAACTTTTCCTTTGCCATTCCTCAGGCGCCCTTTTGCGATTTGGGGGACCCTTGGTCCCGTGGTTACATCTGCGCGCGCGAGATATTTGGTTCAAAGCGGAAAATCAAGCACATCCTGAGGGGAATCCTCAAAACTATGCCGGGTTTTGTATCGCCTGTCCGGATTCAATCGGTTGGATCAGGCCAGGGCGCAGGTCGAACCAACCGTTTTCCTTGTGCTCTTCAGCCAGCCATTCCTCGACGCGGTCCGCCACTTTCAGTGCCAAACCGCTCATCTGCTCTTCCTTGGTGCGTTCGTTGCCCGAGCCCTTCAGAGCGCTGCCACCGGTCGTATCTTCGAGGACCTGGAACTGCTTGCCCTTGGCCAGAAACTGTTTCTTGCCGACATCGTAAACGTTGACCAGGACGATCGCTGTGCTTTTGGGGTTGTAGATCACCGGAATGCCGGGAGGCGCCAGCATATAGCCTTCGAGGCTGATCCCGATGTCATACTCCTGCGAGCCCTGATAGCGACCAAGGCGGATATCGACGGCCTTCTGGATCGCTTCGGTCCATTCCTGGGGCGTCGCGTCCCGAGACACCGGCCCCTGGACGGCCTTGTCGGCAAACGCATAGTTCACGCGCAACTTGAATTCGCCCAGATCTTCCGGCTCTTCATAGAGTTGCGTCTGCGTGCAGGCGCCCACCAGGGCCAGTCCGGTAATCAGGGTCAAAATGCGCAGCATTGTCTCGTCTCGATAGGCCTGTTTTTCTTTGATCTAGCGCACCGATGCAGCTTGTGCCAAGCCGTATCGGCAGATTTCCACCGTGGTCGGCGCAAGATCACGAGAACTTGTAATCGCGCGGGAACCCATAGGGCGGTTTTTTTCCGACGCTTGCGCGCTTTGCCAGCCATTGAGACATATCTGCCTCATGCCGCGTCTTGTCGCCGCCCATTGACCATTTCAGACCGTCCTCCCAGTTGAACGTTGTCAGGTCGGACAGGCCGCCATCCAGCTCCAGCGTGCCCTGGCGCCCACGAGCCATGTTGTATTTCTGCAGACGCACGCCCTTGCCACGCGTCATCTCGGGCAGTTCGGAGACCGGGAACACCAGAAACTTGCCGTTCTGTGATACCACAGCGACGTGATCGCCCTCGATCGGCTTGCAGATCACCGCACGCTCGTCATCCTTGACGTTCAGCACCTGTTTGCCGTTGCGGGTCTGGGCCAGCACCTCGTCCTCGGGCACCATGAACCCGTTGCCAGCATCCGAAGCAACCAGAAGTTTGCGCCCCGGTTTGTGGATCAGGATGTCGACGATCTGTGCCTCGTTGGGCAGATCGACCATCAGGCGCAGCGGCTCACCCATTCCCCGGCCACCGGGAAGGTTCGCGGCGCTGACCGTATAGACCCGCCCGTTCGATGCGAAGACCAGCAGCCGGTCGGTGGTTTCCGCGTGGAAGATGAACCGCGGCCCGTCGCCGTCCTTGAACTTCAGCTCGCGGTTCAGATCGATATGGCCGGTCATGGCGCGGATCCAGCCCATCTGCGAGCAGACGACCGTAATCGGCTCTTTGTCGATCATCGCCTCAAGCGGCACGTCCTCGACCTCGCCTGCTTCGGCAAAGCGGGTGCGACGCGCGCCGCCCTCATACTCCTTGCCGAAGGTCTTCTTGGTCTCTTTCAGCTGTTCAGCGATCTTGGCCCATTGCAGACCCTCATCCGCCAGCAGATCCTCAAGTTCTGCGCGCTCTTCCATCAGTGCGTCACGCTCGCGCACCAGTTCCATCTCTTCGAGACGACGCAGGCTGCGCAGGCGCATGTTCAGAATCGCGTCGACCTGAACTTCGGACAGTTCGCCCTCGCCCGGTTTGGGCGAGACATAGTCGGCCTCGCTGGTGGCGCGCACATGATCGATGCCCCAATTCTCGCGCATCAGCGCGGCTTTGGGGTCGTCGTCATAGCGGATGATATCGATCACCCGGTCCAGATTCAGGAAGGCAACAATGAAGCCCTCCAATACCTCAAGCCGGTGGTCGATCTTGGCCATCCGGTGACGCGAGCGGCGCAGCAGCACCTCTTGCCGGTGATCGAGGAAGGCGCGCAGCACCTCCTTCATCGAACAGACCTTGGGCGTCACCCCGTCGATCAGCACGTTCATGTTCAGGCTGAACCGCACCTCGAGATCCGAGTTGCGATACAGCATGTTCATCAACACCTCGGGGTCCACGTTCTTGGAGCGCGGCTCGAGGATGAGGCGGATGTCGTCGGCGGATTCGTCGCGCACATCGCCCAGGATCGGGATCTTCTTGGTCTGGATCAGCTCGGCGATCTTTTCGATCAGCTTGGATTTCTGAACCTGATACGGGATCTCGGTGACCACGATCTGCCACTGGCCGCGGCCCAGATCCTCGACCTCGTATTTGCAACGCAGCCGGAACGAGCCGCGCCCGGTGCGATAGGCCTGCGCGATATTCTCGGCCGGTTCGACGATGACGCCGCCCGTCGGGAAATCGGGCCCCGGCACATAGTTCAGCAGCGTGTCGTCACGCGCGTCGGGCGTCTTGATCAGATGCAGGCAGGCGTCGCACAGCTCGGCAATGTTGTGCGGCGGGATGTTGGTCGCCATGCCCACGGCAATGCCTGAGGCGCCATTGGCCAGAAGGTTCGGGAACTGTGCCGGCAAGACGACCGGTTCGGTCAGCGTGCCGTCATAGTTGTCGCGGAAATCGACGGCGTCCTCGTTCAGCCCCTCCAGCAACGCCTCGGCAACGATGGTCATCCGCGCCTCGGTGTAGCGCGAAGCCGCCGGGTTGTCGCCGTCGATATTGCCGAAGTTGCCTTGCCCGTCGACCAGCGGGTAGCGGACGTTGAAATCCTGCGCCAGGCGCGCCATTGCGTCATAGATCGCGGCGTCTCCGTGCGGGTGATAGTTACCCATCACGTCACCCGAGATCTTGGCCGACTTGCGGAATCCGCCCGAGGAGCTGAGTCGCAGCTCGCGCATGGCGTAGAGGATTCGCCGGTGAACCGGCTTCAGACCGTCGCGCGCATCGGGCAGCGCGCGGTGCATGATGGTGGACAGCGCATAAGTCAGATAACGCTCGCCAATTGCCCGCCGCAGCGGTTCGGCCACCTCGCCTCCGGCGTCGGGGGCCTCCATGTTGGGGTCGTCGATCGTGTCGTTCATAGATGATGTGATACGACGCCCGGCGCGCGTGGTAAAGCAACCAAGGCATATTTTGCTGGGGACAAGTCGCGGTTTTTGCAACAGGGGGAGCCAACCCGGCGATTTCCCCCGATTTTCGACTCGGGACCCGAACTATGGTAGGATCCCAACAATTGAATGCTGCCTTTTTCTTGTTGTTATGATTACCGGGGGATGCGCCATGACGCGCCTTATGCTTGTTACTTTTGCCATGCTCGGCTGGTTCTTCTACGTCATGAGCGGTGGGTCCGAATTCGAACCGCGCGGCACGCGCGCCGAGGCACCACCCGTCGTTGCGGCGGCTGAGAAACCCGAGCCCAGGCCACTGGTCCCCTCCCCGGCAACCGAACTTGTGACGAAGGTGGCCCTGCGCCCCGCCAAGCCGTCCGAACCCAAGCCGGAACCGATCCCAGCAGCCGATGCCGTCGATACCGAGGCGTTGCTGGCGCAGATCGCCGCCGGTCTGAATTCTGATCTGTCCAGTTTCGACAATACCGGCGGTACCTTCTCGCTGGCGTCGCTGGATGAAAACGCGGCCGTCCAGGTTCTGGACACCGAGTCCGAACCGGAAGCAGCAGCCCCTGCACCGTCAGAGCCGCCGAAAGACATTCGTATCGTGTCCGGCACCCGCGTCAACATGCGCGATGGCCCCGGCACGATCTATCCGATCATCGGCAAAGCGCGGATGGGTCAGCAGGTCGAAGTTCTGAGCGAGTCCGGAACCGGTTGGCTGCGCCTGCGCGTGTTGCCCGAGCAACAGGTTGGTTGGATTTCCTCCTCGTTGATCCGAAAAAGCACAAATTGACGTGATGCCGTCATTGCCGGAGGCCGATCCTCGCAATAGTTTTTGCCGAGGACGACTTTGGGGCAGACATGCAGAAATCCATCCTCATCACCGGATGCTCATCCGGCATTGGTCTGGACGCGGCACACGGAATGCGTGCGCGCGGCTGGCGTGTGTTTGCCGCCTGCAGACATCAGCGCGATTGCGACAGGCTGAGGGCTCAAGGCTTTGACAGCCCAAGAATCGACTATACCGATGCCGAAACGATCACCTCGGGATTGGCCACTGTTCTCGAAGCAACGGGCGGCACATTGGACGCGCTGTTCAACAACGGTGCCCATGGGCTGCCCGGCGCGATCGAAGACGTGCCCACCGACGGGTTGCGCCATATCTTCGAGACCAATGTTTTTGGCTGGCACGAACTGACCCGCCAGGTGATACCCGTCATGCGTGCGCAGGGCCACGGCCGCATCGTGCAGAACTCGTCGGTATTGGGTTTGGTTGCCTTTCCCTGGCGCGGCGCCTACGTCGCCACGAAATACGCTATCGAAGGCCTGACCGACACGATGAGGCTGGAGCTGCGCGGCACCGGCATCAAAGTGGTGCTGATTGAACCCGGTCCCATCACCTCTAAACTGCGCGAGAAGGCCATCCCGGTTTTTGAACGGTTCATAGATTGGGAAAACTCGGCCCTGCGCGACAAGTATGAGGAGTCGCTGCTCAAACGTCTGTACGAAGACTCGGGCCCCGACCGATTCGAGCTGCCGGCGTCTGCGGTAACCGACAAACTTGCCCGCGCGCTCGAGGCAAAGTCGCCCAAGGCTCGATACTACGTGACCACACCGACCTATATCGCGGGTTATTTGCGCCGCATTCTGCCAACGGGTACGATTGACCGCATCCTTTCGGGTATCTGAGACGAAATTACCCGTTCGCTTTCGCGGGCCGCCCCGCTAGATGGAGCGGCAAGGATACAACAAATGCGGACGGTGAGTTCATGGACCTTCTAATGGGTGTACTTCTTTTGGCGATGGCGGCGGTCGTCGTTGTTCTGGCCATCGGCATATCCAATTTCGGCAAGGGCGGCATGGCGGCTGCCAAGAAAAGCAACAAGATGATGCGGCTGCGCATCCTGTTTCAATTCATTGCCGTGGTGCTGATCGTGCTCTACGTCTATCTGCGTGGACAGGGAGTGCAGTAGATGGTCGTTCTGAACAAGATTTACACCCGCACCGGCGACGACGGCAAAACCGCGCTTGGCAATGGCGAACGGGTTGCGAAGTATTCGGGCCGCGTGGCGGCCTATGGCACGGTGGACGAACTGAACGCCTTTGTCGGCGTGGCCCGCACCGAGGCCGAGGGCGAGGTCGACGCGGCGCTCGCACGCATCCAGAACGATCTGTTCGACCTGGGCGCTGACCTTTGCCGCCCCGACATGGAAAAAGATGCCGAGGCCGACTACCCACCCCTGCGGATCGCCCCGGCCCAGATCGATCGTCTGGAATCGGAAATCGACGCGATGAATGCGGACCTCGAGCCGTTGCGCAGCTTCATCTTGCCGGGCGGATCAAAGCTGGCGGCGCATCTGCATGTCTGCCGCACGGTCTCGCGGCGCGCCGAGCGACTGTCTGTCGAACTGACCAACATGGAACCGGTGAACGAGGCCGCGGTGAAATACCTCAACCGCCTCAGCGACTGGTTCTTCGTGGCAGCCCGTTGCGCCAACAATGGCGGCCGCGATGACGTCTTGTGGGTTCCGGGCGCGAACCGCTGAAAGCGCCACAACGTCCAGTGTGTGGCGACCGGAAGGGCGAAGCCCCCGCCCGAAAGGCGGTCGGGAACCGCTGAAACCCGAGCTTCGTGAACGCGTTTTCGCACCATCCGGCGCGGCAAAACCGCCCATCGGCTGGGTAACAATCTTTCGTTCCTTCACGTCAAAAAGCGTGAAACGCGACGTCCCCACGACATGACGTGACGATTTTGCCCTGTCCCGACGCCCCGCAAGGCGCTATCTAGGCCGACGAGAGCATTGGTGGAGTCGCATTGCGGCTTGCCGTTTTTGTAAGGAGCGTACGCAAAAATGAAGGTACTTGTGCCTGTCAAGCGCGTGATCGACTACAACGTGAAAGTTCGCGTCAAAGCGGACGGCAGCGGTGTTGATCTCGCCAATGTCAAAATGTCGATGAACCCGTTCGACGAGATTGCCGTCGAAGAGGCGATCCGCCTGAAAGAAGCCGGCAAGGCCGAAGAGGTCGTGGCCGTTTCGATCGGCGTCAAGCAGGCGCAGGAAACGCTGCGCACCGCGCTGGCGATGGGTGCAGACCGCGCCATCCTGGTGGTCGCGGCGGATGACGTCCACCAGGACATCGAACCGCTGGCCGTCGCCAAGATCCTGGCCAAGGTGGTCGAGGAAGAGCAGCCCGGACTGGTTCTGTGCGGCAAGCAGGCAATCGACAACGACATGAACGCCACTGGCCAGATGCTGTCGGCGCTGCTGGGCTGGAGCCAGGGCACTTTCGCGTCCGAACTGGACATCGAAGGCGACACCGCCAAGGTCACGCGTGAAGTTGACGGCGGCCTGCAGACCATCAGCGTCAAGATGCCGGCCATCATCACCGTCGACCTGCGCCTGAACGAGCCGCGCTATGCGTCGCTGCCTAACATCATGAAGGCCAAGAAAAAGCCGCTGGACGAAAAAACCGCCGCCGATTACGGCGTCGACGTCACGCCGCGCCTCGAAGTCGTCAAGACCGAAGAGCCGCCGGCACGCGCCGCCGGCATCATCGTGGGCTCGGTCGACGAGCTGGTCGGGAAACTCAAAGAAGCGGGGGCTGTGTAATGGCTGTACTTCTGCTTGCCGAAGTCAACAATGGCGAACTGGCGATGGACGCAACCGCCAAGGCGGTCACCGCTGCCAAGCAGCTGGGTGATGTGACCGTTCTGGCCGCGGGCGGCTCGGCCGCCGCTGCCGGCGAAGCCGCCGCCAAGATCGACGGCGTGTCCAAGGTTCTGGTCGCTGAAGACCCGTCGCTGGGCCACCGTCTGGCCGAATCGACCGCCGCGCTGATCGTCAGCCTGGCCGACGGCTATGAGCATATCGTGGCGCCCGCCACCACCGACGCCAAGAACGTAATGCCGCGCGTGGCCGCGCTGCTGGACGTCATGGTGATCTCGGACGCGTCCGGCGTCGTTGACGGCTCGACCTTCGAGCGCCCGATCTACGCGGGCAACGCGGTCCAGACCGTCAAGTCGAACGACCCCAAGAAGGTCATCACCTTCCGTACGTCGACCTTCGACGCCGCCGGCGAAGGCGGCTCGGCCCCGGTCGAGACCGTATCGGTCGGTGAAAACCCCGGCCTGTCGGAATGGGTCGAGGACAAGGTCGCCGAAAGCGACCGCCCCGAGCTGACCTCGGCCAAGGCAGTGGTGTCGGGCGGCCGCGGCGTCGGCTCGGAAGAAGACTTCAAGCTGATCGAAGCCCTGGCCGACAAGCTGGGTGCCGCGGTTGGTGCGTCGCGTGCGGCAGTCGACTCGGGCTATGCCCCGAACGACTGGCAGGTGGGTCAGACCGGCAAGGTCGTTGCACCCGATCTGTACATCGCGGTTGGCATTTCGGGTGCGATCCAGCACCTGGCCGGCATGAAGGATTCGAAGATCATCGTCGCGATCAACAAAGACGAAGAAGCTCCGATCTTTCAGGTCGCCGATTACGGACTGGTCGCGGACCTGTTCCAGGCCGTGCCGGAGCTTACCGAAAAGCTGGGCTGACGGTCCTTCTTTTCGAGAACTCAAGGCCCGCCAAATTGGCGGGCCTTTTTCATTCGAGGTCTCGGATCGCGGACAGTAAACGTTCGGCAATGGCCCGGTGCGTGGCTGGCCCGATCATATATTCCGCCATCGGTTGCTGCATCGTGCCGAACAGCATGTCCTCAAGATCATCCGAAGCACCTGAAGGGCGCACCGTCATCTTCACGGTTGCCACCCCTCCATCCGACACCCCATCAATCATAGCCTGTGTAATTGGCACCGGATCAGATACCCCCCGCACATCCAGCCCGACTGCCGCGCTGTGATCCCAGTCCAGCCACAGCAGCAGAATCCGGCTGGTGACGTTGTCCAACAGGGTGCGAAGCGCCTCTGCCCAAGCCCGCCGCAACTCGGCGGCCACCACTTCGAACCGTGCATCCGAAAAGGCCGACAACCTGGACATAAGATGCCGCACAAAATGAACGTCGGCGAAGTCAACTTCGGGGTACAAGGCGGAAAGGTCCGAGGTCGCCTCGAGCACCCGATCATTGCGTCGGAGATGAACACGGTAGAACCGGTTGGACTGGTTCAGCGCCGATGGCAGTTGCAGAACGCAAACCTCGGCGCCATTCATCAGGCTCAGAATTTCCGGATCCCGCGCCAACCCCTCGGCACCTGTGAACAGACTGCCCAGATTCAGACACTGCATTTCCAGCCGCTGCTCCAACACGGCAGGAAAGGGAGAATCGACGAACCGACCGAATGTCTCGGTGCTGCCGACGCAGGCCACATATGGTACCTGCAACGCTCGCTTTGGTCCGCGAAACCACAATTTTGACGCCCCGTACCGGCAGACGGATTCCTCGACACCAGTCGCGCCCGACTCATGATAACTCATGTCAGCCACCCATTTTCTTCACCCAATCGCCATTCTGCGGCCTTAGGTGTTTAGAAAACTCTAATGTGCGCATTTGAAGCGAATTGGACCGGTCCCAACCCCTTGCCGCGCAACCCGGACTGCCGATAATGTCCCCCCTGAACCTTGATGCGGAAGGCAGTTCAATATGGACGTGAAATCAGTCGGAGTAATCGGCGCGGGCCAGATGGGCAACGGAATCGCCCATGTGATGGCGTTGGCAGAGTATAACGTTCTGCTGAACGACATCAGCCAGGATGCGCTGGATGCTGCCATTGAAACGATCAAGGGCAACCTGGCTCGTCAGGTGTCACGCGGCAAGATCGGTGACGACGAGATGCAGGCCGCACTGCAGCGGATCAAGACCACGCTGAACCTTCCGGAGATCGGCCAGACGGACCTCGTGATCGAAGCCGCGACCGAGCGTGAGGCCATCAAGCATGCGATTTTCGAGGATCTGCAGCCGCATTTGCAGGCTCACACGATCCTGACGTCGAACACCTCGTCCATTTCGATCACAAGGCTTGCCAGCCGGACGGATCGGCCGGAGCGGTTCATGGGGTTCCACTTCATGAACCCGGTTCCTCTCATGCAATTGGTCGAGTTGATTCGCGGTATCGCCACCGACGAAGAAACCTTTGCTACCTGCAAGGCCGTGGTGGATCGGTTGGGCAAAACCGCCGCCAGCGCCGAGGATTTTCCGGCCTTCATCGTGAACCGCATCCTGATGCCGATGATCAACGAGGCCGTCTATACTCTGTATGAAGGGGTCGGCAGCGTTCAGTCGATCGACCAATCCATGAAGCTGGGCGCCAATCATCCCATGGGCCCGCTGGAACTGGCCGATTTCATCGGGCTGGACACCTGCCTGGCCATCATGAACGTCCTCCATGAAGGGTTGGCGGATACAAAGTACCGCCCCTGCCCTTTGCTGACGAAATATGTCGAGGCCGGCTGGCTGGGCCGCAAGACCGATCGCGGGTTTTATGACTACCGTGGCGAGGTTCCGGTCCCGACGCGCTAAGCCGTCAAGGGACCGAGCCGCTCGCCCGCGATATTTTCGCGCCAATGAACGGTGGATCAGGCTTGCGGTGACTGCCCCAAGGCCAGCGTGTGTTTTCTGAGCCAGGCCATGAATCCGCGCGGGTCGCGTTCGAGCAGTTTCATGTCCTCGTCCGAAATCGGCTCTCCGATTACCGGGCCGATCGGTTTGTTGCAGGACCGGACGATCTCATGCAGCAGAAGTCCCTGACGCAGAATTGCCGATAGTTTGTTGGCAATCTGGTACCAGCGTGAGTTGCTGCCGGGGAAGTAGATGGGCAGGACCTTAGCACCGGATCGCCGGATCATCTTGGCTGTGAACACGTTCCATTCGCGTTCCTGAGCGGGGCCGAACCAGGTGTCGGAAGACATCACCACCCCGGATGGGAACAGCGCGACGACACCACCGTTCTTGAGGTGCTCCATCGCTTTGCCCCGCATCTCGAGCATCTTGCTTTGGGCTTCGGGGTCATGTGGAAACGGGACCGGGATCATGAACGAGGTCGCGGCCTCATCCAGCCCGGTCAGAACCGAGCGGGTCAGGATACGGTAGTCCTGGCGCACCCGTCCGATCAACTCGGCCAGGATCATGCCGTCCACCATCCCATGCGGGTGATTGGCTACCACCACAACGGGCCCCTCTTTCGGAATGCGCGCAATCTGGTGTTCGGGCGTGGTCAGGTCGATTCCCATGATACCCAGGGCACCACCCCAGAATTTCTGGCCGCGATACTTTTCATTCTGCTTTTCGAACTTGTTGACCATGCGCAGAATGGTCAGCTTGCCTGTGCACCATTCGATCGCCTTGATGGCCGTCGAGGTCCAGGCGTCGTCAAACGAATTTGCGTAGGTCAGCGTGCGGCGGTCGTAGATTTCGCCCGCTTCCGCGGTCTCGGCCACCACCGTGTTGGTCTTGGTATCGTGCGTGGTTTCCGCCAATTCCTGGTCTTCCCGTTCTTGTTTCGTGGCAGTGCCCTGCGTCAGAAACCTTCGCCGAACTTGTCGTTCACCAATGCTTCCAGCGCGACTGCCAGCGCCTCAGCATCCGGCCCGGACGTTTCGACGTCAATAGTCGTTCCACGCGAAGCCGCCAACATCAAAAGGCCCATAATGCTGTCACCCGACGCGGACATTCCGTCTTTGGACACTTCGGCGCGGGCGTCAAACCCTTCAACCACCTCGACCAGTTTGGCTGAAGCGCGCGCGTGCAAGCCCTTTTCGTTGATTATTTTCAAGCTTTTGGTGGCCATATTCAATCGATCCGATGTCAGTCCAATGTCACATTTTGCGCATTGATGTACTTTCGTCCAGCCTCCATGGCCCTACGGACGGCGTCCCCGACCGGAAGTTGGCGGCTTTTGGCCAGTTTGATCAGCATCGGAAGGTTGGCGCCGTAAAGAATTCTGCGGTCCTGCGGCGCACAGGCGCGCAGGCTGAGATTCGAGGGGCTGCCCCCGAACAGATCGGTCACGACAACAACTCCGTCGCCGACATCCACAGCATCCGCGGCCCGGCAGATTTCGGCCTGCTTTTCCTCGCGATCATGATCGGCGTCGATCGACACTGCCACAAGGCCGGGTTGCTTGCCCACGACGTGCTGCATGGCCGCCAGGTATTCCTGGGCCAATCCGCCATGCGCCACGATTACAATTCCGATCAATCCGGCCTCACATTCAACGATCGACGTTCCATCTCGCGGTGTCTAATTGCCACCGGCTGCCCCTGCTCTGCAAGGGCTTTTGCGACCGCTTCGACCATCGCGACCGAGCGGTGTTGACCCCCGGTACAGCCAAAGGCGACCGATAGGTGCGTTTTGCCCTCGGCCTTGAAGGCGGGCAGCAGAGACAGCAACAGTTCCACCACCCGTTCGAAAAAGGCGGCATAGTTTGTGTCAGCCTGAACATAGGACGCAACCTCCGGATTGCGACCATCAGCCTCGCGCAGTTCCGGACGCCAATAGGGATTGGCCAGAAATCGGCAATCGAACACCATGTCCAGACCCAGCGGCAGCCCCCGTTTGTAGGAGAAGGACTCGATTGAAACGGCCAGATGCCGGCCCCCTTCCGCCGCGAACCAGCGTTCGACCTCGGATCGCAGCTGGTGCACGTTGAGCACGCTGGTATCGATCAGAGTGTCGGCGATCTCGCGGATCGGCTCCAACAATTCCTTCTCCTGACGGATACCGGTTTCGGGGCTGGCATCGGTTGCGACCGGATGGCGGCGCCGGGTTTCCGAAAATCGGCGCAAAAGCACTTCGTCGCTGCAGTCCAGATAAAGCGTAGACAAGTCCACCTGGCTCATCCGGCCCAGTTTGGCGACCAATTCGATAAAACCGATGGTCGAGAAATCACGATTGCGGGCATCGATCCCCAACGCCATCGGCCGGGAAGGATCCGCGCCCTCCATCAAGCGCAGCAACATGCCCATCGGCAAGTTATCGATGGCCTCATAGCCCAGATCCTCGAGCACATGAATCGCCGTCGACCGGCCCGCGCCCGACGGACCTGTCACCAGAACGATGCGCGTTTGTGCTGTCATGTGCTTGGCCATTGCGGATCGACGCGCCCCATTTTCATCAGTTGAACAAGTGCTGATGCCAAGTTGGGGACGCCAGCGGCTCGAAGCAAGGGAACAGGATGTCCCAGGACAAGAACCTGTCGCGGCTCCGGCAGTCGCTGGGCTTCCACCTGATCCAGATCCACGATCCATTCCAACGGTACGGGGCCGCAGGCCGTGGCGCGCAGGAGGCCGACGCCGCGGGCTTCGACCAATCCACGGATCTGCGGGACCGCATCCGCCATCACCCGGTCGCCCGACAGGGTTAAATTCACACGATCATCGGCGACCAGGTCCCCGCCGAAACCCATCATCTGCAATGCAAGTGCCGATTTTCCGGCCCCGGACGGCCCCGAAATCAGGGCGCCGCGGCCAGCAACGGCAACGCATGTAGCGTGCACGCTGACCGGATCATCGCTGGGCATCTCGGGAAGGCGCAAAGCGCACATCGCCTAAAGGGGAAGACCCACGACAAACCGCGCACCTTGCGGGTCCGACGTGATGTCCGCCTCGGTCGGGCGGATGTTCTCGGCCCAGATGACGCCACCGTGGGCCTCGACAATCTGTTTCGAGATCGCCAGTCCAAGGCCCGAGTTGTTGCCGAAATGCTCGGCCGGGCGCTGCGAGTAGAAGCGCTTGAAAACCTTGGTCAGGGCCTGGTCCGGAATACCGGGGCCGGTGTCTTCGACAACAACCAGAACCCGGTTTTCGCGTTGGCGCACCCAAACGCGGATCGCGTCGTTTTCCTCGCAGAAGGAGATGGCATTTGTGATCAGGTTCACGAAAACCTGCGCCAGACGGGCCTCGAGGCCGTTTATGACGATGGGCTTGGACGGCAAATCCGTGATGTAGTCGATCCCCTGCGACCGGGCATCTTCGCCCAGGTACTGACTGATATTGCCAATCAGCTTCAGAAGATCGAAGGGCTGCTCCTGCTCTTTGACCAGTTCAGCATCCAGGCGGGACGCATTCGAGATGTCGCTGACAAGGCGGTCCAACCGGCGGACATCGTGCTCGATGACGCCCAACAGTTTCTCACGTTGATCGTCGCGCTTGACCATTCGCAGCGTACCGACGGCCGATTGCAGGCTGGCCAAGGGGTTCTTGATCTCATGTGCGACATCAGCCGCGAACTGTTCGTTGGCGTCTATCCGGTTGTAGAGCGCCGTCACCATTCCCCGCAGCGCCCGGCTAAGCCGACCAATCTCGTCTGGTCGGGCGCTCAGGTCGGGGATGCGGATTCGTCCGGGATTGACCCCGGTACCACGGTCCTTGCCCATTTCGGCCGCAGCGGCCAGATCCGCCAGCGGGTTCGCGATGGTCGAGGCCAGCACAAGGCTGAGACCCACCGAGACCAGCAGGGCAACGACAAACATCTGCAGAATGCGCTCCTGCTCTTTCCGAGCCAGTGCGTCGATTTCTCCGGCGGGGCCGGCCATTGCGACAGCCCCCACAGGGGCGCCATCCAGAACGATCGGCGACGCCGCCACAATCACGGTGTCTCCGGCCGCGTCAGACACGGCGTGAACCTGCATGTGGCCGTCCAGCGCGTTTGGTATGATGTCCTGAACCCGCTGTGCCAGCGTCGGCGCCTCGGTTTCAGATCCGGTGGTGAAAACCGAATACAGACCATTCCAGACGGCGGTCAGGGCATCAGAGATCAATGTGCTGCCAGTCGGAACATCCGCTTCGGCCTGAATCAGGCCCGGCAATTCCGCCACGGTCGAGGAACCGCGAGTCCAGCCGATCAACGTGCCGGTGCTGTCATAGACGAATACTTCGCCGCCTTCGGGGATGCTCAGCCCGGCAAGGGTCGCCTTGACGTTAAGGTCAGAAGCGTCCCGCGATCCGGCAACCTGGCGTAGCTGGGCCTCGAAGACGTTGCTGACCAGTTGCGCATCGCCGATCAGGTCCCGCGCCGTTTGCTGGACCCTCTCTTTTCGGGTGTCGTCCAGGTAAAGTAGCCCCGCGACCAGGATCACCAAAGCAATCAGGTTGAACGTGATGATCTTGCGCGCCAGCGGCGAGTTGCGCAGCGTGAACAGGGTACGCCGCGATCGCCGCGCGCGCAGCTCGGCCGACTCGGGGTCTTGCGGGATGACCCAATCATCACCCAGAACGACGTCACCGTCGCGCAACTCGCTGGATTGCTCGGTGTCACGCACGAAACAAATTCACCTTTGCAGAAAGCCGGGCCGGCTTATTCCTCGTTGTAACGGTACCCGATACCGTACAGCGTTTCGATAGCCGAAAACTCGGGATCAGCCGCACGCATCTTCTTGCGTAGACGCTTGATGTGGCTGTCGATGGTCCGGTCGTCGACATAGACCTGATCATCATATGCGACATCCATCAGCTGATCGCGGCTTTTTACGAAACCGGGGCGCTGCGCCAAGGCCTGCAGCAGCAGGAATTCCGTGACCGTCAGGGAAACATCGGCTCCCTTCCAGCTGACCGCATGACGCAGCGGGTCCATGCGCAGGTCGCCGCGCTCCATCACCTTTGCGTCCCCGGTGGTTGCAGCCGACGCATCCCCGTCGGTCGCTTCCTGACGGCGCAGCAGCGCACGGATGCGTTCAACCAGAAGGCGTTGAGAGAACGGCTTTTTCACGTAGTCATCGGCGCCCATGCGCAGGCCCAGAACCTCGTCGATCTCATCGTCTTTCGAGGTGAGGAAAATCACCGGCATCTGGGTTTTCTGCCGCAGCCGCTGCAGCAGATCCATTCCGTCCATGCGGGGCATCTTGATGTCCAGAACCGCCATATCCGGCAGTTTCTTGTTGAACGCATCAAGGGCTGCCTGCCCGTCATTGTAGGTTTCGACCTCGAACCCTTCGGCCTCGAGCGTCATGGATACAGACGTCAGAATGTTCCGATCGTCATCCACCAGTGCAATCTTAGACATCGGGCTGCCCCTTTACCTGCTCACTCACGATATATTTTTGCTTTTTGTAGGGCATTCTTGGCTTTTTTAAGGCCGCGAATCAATCCGGATGTACGAATCGCGCCACATTGTTCACGATCCTGCGACAAAAAGGTCGTCCTGCGCTTCCGAAAGTGCCCGGGTTTTCCGACCGGAAAATCTTGGTTGCGCTAAACCCGGCCTTGGTTGCGCTAACTGTGCCAAACCGTCCTGTTCATGCCCTAAACGGCCGTGATATGAGGCCCTTATTCGTCGGACTAACCGGCACTACGCCTCATGAGCGCAGACGGCCCCAACCGCCGCAGCGCCGCCACAGGAGAAGACACGAATGACATTTGGACGGGTAAACCCGCAGTTCCGCCTCGAAGATCAAGGCATCGAGGGGCTGGGCAATGTCTATTACAACTTGATGGAGCCGGCGCTGATTCAGAAAGCGCTCAAGCGGAATGAAGGCACGCTGGGCAATGGCGGAGCGTTTCTGGTGTCCACCGGCAAGTTCACGGGCCGGTCCCCCAAGGACAAGCACGTTGTCCGGACCGAAAGCGTGGCGGAAAGCATCTGGTGGGAAAACAACGCGGAAATGAGCTCCGATGGCTTTGACGCGCTGTACGCCGACATGCTGGCCCATATGAAAGGCAAGGACTATTTCGTTCAGGATCTGGTTGGCGGCGCGGATCATGCCTATGCGATCAATGTGCGCATGGTTACGGAACTGGCCTGGCACAACCTTTTCATCCGGCACCTGCTGCGTCGCCCGGACCGCGAGGACCTGGACGAATTCATCGCAGACTACACCATCATCAACTGCCCCAGTTTTCAGGCGGACCCGAAAAAGCACGATTGCCGCAGCGAAACGGTGATCGCGCTGAACTTTGACCGCAAACTGATTCTCATCGGCGGCACAGAGTATGCGGGCGAGAACAAGAAATCCGTGTTCACGCTTCTGAACTACCTGCTGCCGGAAAAAGGCGTGATGCCGATGCACTGCTCGGCCAACCATGCGGTGGGCAACCCAGTCGACACCGCCGTGTTCTTCGGCCTGTCCGGCACCGGAAAGACCACGCTTTCGGCTGATCCGGCGCGTGTTCTGATCGGCGACGACGAGCACGGCTGGTCGGATCGCGGGACCTTCAACTTCGAAGGCGGATGCTATGCCAAGACCATAAATCTGAGCGCCGAAGCGGAACCCGAGATCTACGCGACCACGTCGAAGTTCGGCACGGTGATCGAGAACATGGTCTTCAATCCCGAGACCCTGGAACTGGATTTCAACGATGACAGCCTGACCGCGAACATGCGGTGCGCCTACCCGCTGGAATACATCTCGAACGCCTCCAAGACGGCGCTGGGCGGGCACCCGAAAAACATCATTATGCTGACCTGTGATGCCTTTGGCGTCCTGCCTCCGATCGCCCGGCTGACCCCGGCGCAGGCGATGTACCACTTCCTGTCGGGCTTCACCTCGAAGGTTGCCGGAACCGAACGCGGCGTGACCGAGCCGCAGCCGACCTTCTCGACCTGCTTCGGCGCCCCGTTCATGCCGCGCCGCCCCGAGGAATACGGCAAGCTGCTGCGCAACAAGATCGCCCAGCACGGCGCGACATGCTGGCTGGTCAATACCGGCTGGACCGGCGGCGCATACGGCGTTGGCAGCCGGATGCCGATCAAGGCCACGCGTGCCCTGCTGACCGCCGCATTGGACGGGTCGCTGGCCGATGCCGAGTATCGCAAGGACGCCAATTTCGGCTTCGACGTTCCGGTGACGGTCCCTGGTGTGCCCGAAGTTCTGCTGGATCCGCGCCGCACATGGGACGATCAGGCCGCATTCGACCGGCAAGCCGAAAAGCTGGTGCAGATGTTCGCCGAGAACTTTGAACAGTACCTGCCCTTCATCGACGAAGACATCAAAGCGGTCGCAATCGGTTGAACCGACATGCAGGGGCGCGGTTGCGGGCCCCTGCGCGCACAATAACGGGTCCTTGCAGTTATTTGTTCTTCCTGCAGTTGTAATGTGACATTGGCATGAACAAATTCGTTGCCCGCCTAAAAATCATGCAGTAAATCAAGGACCCATTACAAGGAAATAGCCCGGCGCAAAATGCACCGGGCCGAGACTGAAAAAACCTTTGGGCAGCTCGCGCGCGGACACTCACACTCGCAAGATGAGCAGCCTAATCAAGGCGGTAGTGTATTATCAAGGGGATGGGTGTCAACATGAGATATGCCGCGCGATAGGCGACTATCATGGGTCATTTGACCAAGCGGATATCAATTCGTGGCACTGGTAAAATCAGGAATGGAAATGACCGAGATCTCGAAACTGGCGGAACTGCGCAAGTTGATGCAGAGCATGGAACGCACGTTGGGGCTCGAAGAGCTTTCTCCGGTAGAGCGTGACATTTATTACGCGGCCGAAGAGCTGTCGAAAGACACGCGCGAAGTCCGGACCTATGGCCTGATCGAGCACACACTGGTGCAAAGCGTTTCGCGCCCGACCTTCTTCCGCGCCCTCAAGTCGCTGGTACAGAAGGGCTACTTGTCCCAAAGCGGAAACGCCAACCGGGGACGGTATGTCGTCAACGCCCCGCGTTGACCGCTGAGCAGACCTAAAAGAAGCATGGCATTATGCGATCGTGGGCCTCTGACACGTTTTTTGCTTCGTTGGCCTATATCGGCGCATCGTTTCTGACCTTTTGGGTTCTGATGCCCATGCAGAACGTGTTCTTTCCAGAGTACCCCAGCCGCGCCAGCCTGTTATTTCTTCCGCACGGCGTGCGGGTCCTTGCGGCGTGGCTCTTGGGGTGGCGTGCGATACTTGCCATGCTGCCCGGTGTCTTTCTGGTTTTCGCGACACTCGGTGGCTCGGACGTTTTCCTGACAAGCCGCCTGCTGGCCATTTTGATCGCGGTCACGACGGCCCCGGCCATATTCTATTTGTTGAAATGGCTGGGGTGGGATCTGTTTCCCGCCGCTGATCGGGCGCCCTGCTGGGCCTGCATCATGGGGGTCGGGGTCATCACGTCAATCCTGGTGTCCGGCCTGACCAACCTGGCTTTTGGCAGCGCGACGGCCGAGTACTTTGCCTTTTTGATCGGCGATCTGTCGGGGCTGCTGTTCTTGATGTTCGGACTGTTTTTTGCCTTCCGCTATTTTGAGCCCAAGGGTTGAGCTTTCAACCGAACACCCCCCTGCGCAGCAAGTTCGCACCTGCGATCATCAGAACCAACAAAGTCGCCTTGCGGAACGTGGCCTGATCAATCCGATCATGCATCCGCAACCCCAGCCACATGCCGGCCAAAGCCGGAAGGGTCAGTGCAGCCGAGAACGGCACGGTTTCAGCCCGCAACACGCCTGATCCAATATGCGCCACGACCAGAGCCAAAGCTCCCAAGCCATAGATCACGCCCTGAATGCGCAATTGTTCGGATTTGGGGGTATTCAGCGCAGTCAGATAGGCAACGGTCGGAGGTCCCCAAACGGCTGATATGCCGCCAATGAACCCGGTAACCGCACCGACCGCGGCCTCGATCTTTGGCGATTGCTCAGACAGGCTCAGTTTCACGCCCAGCAGTTGGATCGTGGCAAAGAACGTGACGGGAATTCCGATCATCAGAAGGAAAGCCTGCGATGGAACCAAGCTGATCAGCTGAGCGCTCCCCAGCAGAAAGACCAGCCCGACGGAAAGAAAGACCCGGAACTGCCGGATCGAAGACATCGCTGCCGCGCGTCCTTCTCTCAAGGCCTGGATCCCGTTCGTCACAACCGTTGGCAGGATCAGCCCGGCCAGCGCAAGCTGGGGCGGCAGCATCATGCTGAGCCCTGAAATCAGGACCATCGGCATGGCGAAACCGACCATGCCTTTCACCGCTCCGGCCAGAAAGGCGACCGCGAACGCAAGGCAGAGTTCGGGCAGGGACATCAAAGAAAACAGATCCATTTCCCCTACATATCACCGCAGAATTTCTCTGCACCGCAAAATTCGTTACGTAATTTTTGGACTTTTTCGACGCTATTTGTGTATTTTTGTTGCGCTGCACGTGCAGCATGATATGACCAGACGACCCAGCAAAGGACGTGATTCATGGCCCATGACGGACAAGATATGACGAACATGACTTCTCAGCCGGTTCTGCCTGATCTTCTGACCCGGACGGGGGCCGCGCTGCCAGCGGTTCAGTCCGTCTTTGACCGGGCGCGCGATGCGGTGCGCGAGATGGTCTCGGCCGAGGGTCGCGTCTCGGGCGCTTTGGTCGAGGCGAACCAGACCGCCGCGCATGGGCTGGCCTGGCTGGCCACATACAACCAGTCGCTGCAGCAGATGCAGAAATGGGCCGAGGCGCTGGACGCCCAGGGCAAGTTCGGCGAGATGGAGCAGTTGCTGCACCAGATCGCCTTTGGCGAATATCTGCACCAGGTCGCCGGCGGCATCCCGATGAACCAGGGCGAGGTCGTGCGCCTGCAGGATCTGGGGCTGGGTTGGGATGCGCTGTCGGGCTTCCAATGCGCCGAGGTGCAAACTCTGATGGCACGTGCCAACAGCCAGGCCGCGCGCAGCCGACTGGTTCAGCTGATGCAAGACCAATCCGGGGCCACCATGTTCGGCGCCTCGGGCCTGGACGAAGAGCTCGAGATGATCCGCGAGCAGTTCCGCCGCTATGCGCTGGATCGGGTCGAGCCAAACGCCCATGAATGGCACCTGAAGGACGAGCTGATCCCGATGGAAATCATCGAGGAACTGGCCGAGATGGGCGTATTCGGCCTGACCATCCCCGAGGAATATGGCGGGTTCGGCCTGTCCAAGGCGTCGATGTGCGTCGTCTCCGAAGAACTGTCGCGCGGTTACATCGGCGTCGGCAGCCTGGGCACCCGGTCCGAGATCGCGGCCGAGTTGATCATCGCGGGCGGCACCGACGACCAAAAGGCCCAATGGCTGCCCAAGATCGCCAGCGCCGAGATCCTGCCCACCGCCGTGTTCACCGAACCCAACACCGGCTCGGACCTTGGCAGCCTGCGCACCCGCGCGGTCAAGGACGAAAACGGTGACTACAAGATCACCGGCAACAAGACCTGGATCACCCATGCCGCACGCACCCATGTTATGACACTGTTGGCACGCACCGATCCCGAAACCACCGATCATCGTGGGTTGTCGATGTTCCTGGCCGAAAAGACGCCCGGCACCGACGACAACCCCTTCCCAACCCCCGGCATGACCGGCGGCGAGATCGAGGTGCTGGGCTATCGCGGCATGAAGGAATACGAGCTGGCCTTCGACGGGTTCCACGTCAAGGGCGAGAACCTGCTTGGCGGTGAGGAAGGCAAGGGCTTCAAGCAGCTCATGGAAACTTTCGAATCCGCGCGTATCCAGACCGCCGCCCGCGCCATCGGCGTGGCCCAAAGCGCACTGGACATCGCCATGCAATACGCGCGGGAGCGCAAGCAATTTGGCAAGGCCCTGATCAACTTCCCGCGCGTGTCGGGCAAGCTGGCCATGATGGCGGTCGAAATCATGATCGCGCGCCAACTGACCTATTTCAGCGCCTGGGAGAAGGACAACGGCCACCGCTGCGACCTCGAGGCCGGTATGGCCAAGCTGCTGGGCGCGCGCGTCGCCTGGGCCGCGGCCGACAACGGGTTGCAGATTCACGGCGGCAACGGCTTTGCCCTTGAATACAAGATCAGCCGGGTGCTGTGTGACGCCCGCATCCTGAACATCTTTGAAGGTGCCGCCGAGATCCAGGCGCAAGTCATCGCGCGGCGTCTGCTGGCCTGAGCGCCCGCCCGTCGCGGTTTCCCCAACTTGACCCGGCCCAGCGCCGGGTCTTTTCTTTTCTGGCAAGCCAAAAGCGCCGAGTGACCAGATCTGCCCTGATTATTTCACCCAACCGGACCCGCCGGACACATTGGCCGGGAAAATTCCCCCTTGGGTCCCGGCACAGGTTTCGGCTAAGTAGCGGTCGAACCGCATCATGCTGCGCCGCGGCTACGCAGATGCCGAACCTATCTTTGCGGAGTGACCATGGCGCGCCTTCTGATCCTTGTTCTTGGCCTGTTGCTTGCAGGATGCAGCACGCCGTCCGGCACGACCTCGGGCGATGTTGCCGGTCTGACCCGCGCCATTCAGAACCTCGGCCCTGATGTCGATCCGCAGGAAGCGGCCCGCGCGGCGCAGATCGCCCATGACTATGCGCTGCAGCTGAGGACCGAGTACCGGGTCACCGACCCGGCGATCATTCACAACGCCAAGGTCATCAACGGCTTTCGCGAACGCGGGCTGTGCAATGACTGGGCCGAGGACATGCTCAAGCGGCTGCGGCAAGAGAATTTCCGCACGCTGGACCTGCACTGGATCACCTCGCCGCCAACCCCGTTCCGCATCATCCACCATTCCGCCGCGATCAGCGCCAGGGGCGACGGCCCCTATGACGCGATCGTGCTGGACGGCTGGCGCAACGGGGGTGACCTGTTCTGGGCGCCGGTGCGCGAGGACACGCGCTATAACTGGCGCCCTCGGATGGAGGTACGCGCCGAACTGCTGGCGCAATGACGCCAAGTCGCGATAGAAAGCCCTCATGCTGCGTCTGATCCTGATCCTGCCCGCCCTTGCCCTGTTGCAATGCGACCGCGACGAAAGTGTCGCCGCCTACGGCGCGGCCGACCGCACCTGGGTGCTGCAGGAAGTCAACGGCCAGCCCTATGAGGCCAGCGCCCTGCTGCGCTTTCCCGAAGACGGCAGGATTGCCGGAAACGCACCCTGCAACAGCTACTCGGGCACATTGACCGCGCCCTATCCGTGGTTCGAAATCACCGACCTGACCGCCACCCGTGCCGCCTGCGCCGGGCTTGAGGCCGAAGGATTCTATTTCGCCGCGCTGCTGGCGATGACGCAGTCCGAGGTGTCGGGCGACGTGCTGATCCTGCGCAACGAGGACGGGTACGAGATGGTTTTCAAAGCCGCCGAGTGAACTGATCCACAAAGCGGTCGCGGGCCTCGGGCAGCGGCGTGTGACCCAGCGATGGCGCCACGCGATGCGCCAGGAAATAGCCGGTCGTGCGCAGCCCGGCGGCGATCTCGCCATCCGGGGCGGCCCCCTGCCCGCGCAGCACCGGCGGCAGAGGCAGCAGCCGGTCGGCCCAATCCCCGGCGCCTTCGGCACTGACCGCCCGGCCGGTCTTAGGCGAGACATAGGCCAGCCCTTCGGTGGTGCCGGTCACGGCGCAGCGGGTCAGGTCCAGCCCAAAGCCCAGTTCTTCAAGCAGGGCCAGCTCCCAGCGCAGGTAAGCCAGCGGCCAGATCTCGTCCTGGCCCAGCAGATCCATCAGCTGTTCCGTCTGCCAATAGATGCCGGGGTGCGGTTCGCGTTCGGGCAGGCAGAAGGACAGCAGCGCCACGACCGCGTTCAGCCCCGACAGCGCCAGCCGCCCCGAAAACGCCGCCGCCGCGCGCGAGCGCAGCGGCTCGACCTGGAAGGTGCCGATATGTTCCTGCAATCGCGCCCGCCACAGCACGTCCAACTGCGCGCCGGGTTGCAGGATGGGCGCGATCTTGCGGCTGGCACCCCCGCGCACCACGCCCGCATGTCGGCCATGGGTTTCGGTGAACACCTCGATGATGGCCGCGGTTTCGCCGTGGCGGCGGGCGGTCAGAAGAATGCCATGGTCGCGCCAGTCCATGCGGGGCCCTTGGGTTGCCTTGAGGTCGCGTCGGACCGCGACGGTAGAGCGCGGCGCGGCAAGAAGCAAATTCAATCGAAGGACGCCGACTGACGTGTCGGAATTGTGGACTTGGACCCAGGGCGATATTACCCAGAACAGGCAGCCACGAGACCAGACATGACCGACGCGACCTTTCCCAGTTTCAACCCTGCCTTCCGCCGCGCGGACATGACGGTGCATTCAGTGGGCCTGGCGTTGATCTTGATTGCGGGCGGCTTGCTGGTGGCTAAGGCGGCAACCCATCTGCAAGCCGCGCTGGTGGCCGCCGTCGTGGTTTACGTCCTGTGTGCGCTGGCGTCGAACCTGGCGTCCTGGGCCTATCACTTTCTACCGCTGCACGAGCAGCGAACACTGCTGCGGCGCATCGACCACGCCGCGATCTATCCCAGCATTACGGGCACCTTCACGCCATTCTTCGTTCTGGCTGGCACGCCCTGGACCCTGGGTCTGCTGGTGGTGTGCTGGGCGCTGACGGCGGTGGCGGTCTGGAACAAGATCACCAACGAGACGGTGAAATCTCGCTGGTCAACCGCATCCTATCTGGGGTTGGGCGCGCTGGGGCTGCTGGCCCTGCCCGACCTACGGGGCGTACCGGTGGCGACGTTGTGGTGCATTCTGGCCGGGTCCGGCTGCTATGTGATCGGAACCGCGTTCTACGCCCGCAAGACGCTGCCCTACCGCTACGCGATCTGGCATATCTGGGTGAACCTGGGCGGGATCGCCATGTTCGCGGGCGTCTGGCTGGCGCTGTCGCCTTTGTGGTAAGGCAGCCCTAGTCCAGCCCCTCTTCGTTCAACAGATGCCGGCCTTGCCGGTCTTCGACCTCGATCACCCAGAGGTCGGGGTCAAAGCTGCGCTGACGGGCGATGGCCTCGTCCACCTCGGCCTCGGGACCTTTGGCCAGCTCGATCCATTTGCGCGCGCCGCTGAGCAGGTCGAAGCTGCGCTGAAAGGCGGTGGCATTTCCGTCGAGCGTGTTGAGCTTGACCAGAACCGCGCCGGCAGTGTCGTCGCCATGGCTTACGACGTAGGCGGGGATCTCGTGCAGGCGCAGCCGGGCCAAGTAGGCGTGGACCCAGAACTCGGCCGTCAGCCGGGTCATGCGTTGCCGTCTTTGAAATCCAGCCCCATTTCCGAGTAGCGCTCGGCCTCTTCCAGCCAGTTGGGCCGGACCTTCACCTGCAGGAACAGGTGGACCTTGCGATCAAGGAATTCCTCCAACTCGGCCCGGGCGGCCTGGCTGACGGCCTTGATCGTCTCGCCGCGCTTGCCCAGCACGATGCCCTTGTGGCCGTCGCGCATGACATAGATGATCTGGTCGATCTTGGCCGAACCATCCTTGCGCTCTTCCCAGTTCTCGGTCTCGACCGTCAGCTGATAGGGCAGTTCCTGATGCAGCCGCAGGGTCAGCTTCTCGCGCGTGATCTCGGCCGCGATCATGCGCAGCGGCAGATCGGCGATCTGGTCTTCGGGGTAGAGCCAGGGGCCTTCGGGCAGATGCTGTGCCAGCCAGACACGCAGGTCCTCGACGCCGTGGCCCTTCTCGGCCGAAATCATGAAGGTTTCGGCAAAGGGGAAGCGGTCATTCAGGTCGCGGGTAAGAGACAGCAGCGCGGGGGCTTCGACCCGGTCGATCTTGTTGATCGCCAGCGCCACCTTGCGGCCCTGCGCGATCTCGGACAGGCCATCCAGGATGCGCTCGACGCCTTCGGTGATACCGCGATGCGCTTCGACCATCAGCACGATGATGTCGGCATCGGCCGCGCCGCCCCAGGCCGCCGCGACCATCGCGCGGTCAAGCCGGCGGCGGGGTTTGAACAGGCCGGGCGTGTCGACGAAAACCAGTTGCGATTCGCCCTCCATGGCGACGCCGCGAATGCGCGCGCGCGTGGTCTGCACCTTGTGCGTCACGATCGAGACCTTGGCCCCGACCATGCGGTTCAGAAGGGTGGATTTGCCTGCATTGGGCTCTCCGATCAGGGCGATGAATCCGGCGCGTGTCGTCATTGTGTGGTGATCCTGTTTTCAAGTGCGCATCCCTATCGCAGAAAGGCACAGCGGGCCAGAGGCATTTGTCGCATTGCCGGGCCGGTACGGGAATGGCAGGATAGGCGCACAGGCCAAGCCGATCCCAGCCAGGCCGCAGACCCGCATCTTGAGGATCAGGCATGAGACGACGGGAGTTTCTTTTATCGGGCGGCGCCGCAATGGGGGCCGCAGGCTTGGGTGGACTTGCATTCGCGTCCAATAGCTCCGATCAGGAACTGGTGGTTCAAAGCGCCAGCTACATGTTTCGGGACCAGCCTACGCAAGGAATGGTCAGCCTGAGCCCCGACGCTCCTCCGCCCATCCATTTTGGACGTCAGGGTGAAGCGATGAGACTGACGGTCAAAAACACTCTGTCCGACTATACCTCGATGCACTGGCACGGGATGCGCATCCGCAATGATATGGATGGCGTGCCTTATCTGACGCAGATGCCGCTGGGAGAGAACGAAAGCTTCACCTACGAGTTCACACCCCCAGATGCCGGAACCTACTGGTATCACCCGCACTGCATGACGATGGAGCAGATGGCGCACGGTCTGACCGGAGTGATGGTCATCGCCGAGCCTGAAGACGTCGGGTTCGACAGCGAGCAAGTGATCAACCTGCGGGACTTTCGCCTGGACGAGAGGGGGGCATTTCTGCCCGCCTACACCCAGCGGGGCGCGGCCAGAGCCGGAACTTTCGGCAATTTGCAGACCGCGAACTGGCACCAGCACCCAATCTATGATCACGCAGCCGGCAGCCTCGTGCGGCTGCGACTGCTCAATTCGGACACGGCCCGGATCTACAAGTTGCACCTAACGGACGGAAACGCGCAGGTCATCGCGTGGGACGGTCACCCGGTCACCGCCGAACTACCGATGCCGAGTGCCGACGATCCCCTGCTGTTGGGCCCCGGTCAGCGTGTGGATTTTGCCGTTGCGATGCCAGACGGCGAAGGGGCACAGGTCGATCTTGTGGCCAAACTGCCCGGTCAGCCCTTGAGGACGATGGCCAGCCTGCGATCGGTCGGGCAATCCGCGAGTCGAGACCTGAGAGAACTGAAGCCTTTGCCGAAGAACCCGGTCGCCCTGCCCGATCTCAGCAACGCTCAGGTGCACGAATTCGTCTTCGGATGGACGCCAGAAGGTGAACTGCCGGACAATGGGTTCTGCGGGTCTCTTGGATACAATTTCTGGTCCATCAACCGGGTTCCCTGGTCCGGAGATGCTTCCTCGGATGTCGGGCCATTGGCGACGCTGGAACTGGGCAAAAGCTACGTCTTGAGGCTGCGCAATGTATCTCCGAACCTGCATCCGATCCATCTGCATGGACTCGTCTTTGTGCCGTTGCGATCAAACCTGCGAGAGTTGCCGCCGCTGATGACGGACACCATGCTGTTGTTGAAGGACGAGGTCGTGGAAATCGGGCTGGTCGCAGACAATCCGGGTGACTGGGCCTTTCACTGCCATGTGATCGAACACCAGAAGACCGGGCTGACCGGGTTCCTGCGGGTCGTTTGAGCCGCAAGGTCTAGCCGTTGCAGACGCGGTTCGTGATAGGTGGCCAGCCATCGCGGACATTCCCGGACAGATGAAGAGCAGGTAACGCCGCGATCGAAGAGATCAGCTTGTCAGACGATCCAGCAGAGCCTGCGCGGCCGCCTGTTCCGCCTGACGTTTGGAACCGGCCGTTGCTTGGGCCTCGGATCCGTCCTGCAGCCGGGCCGCGATGGTGAAAACGGGGGCGTGATCCGGACCGCTTCGTGAAATCTCGACATAGGCGGGCGGTTTCTGCCCGCGCGCCTGCGCCCATTCCTGAAGCGATGTCTTGGCATCGCGCGCATCCGCTTCGACCGTGTGAATCCGGTCACCCCACAGCGACAGGATCACTTTCTGCGCGGCCTCAAAACCGGCATCGCGATAGACCGCAGCGATAACTGCCTCCATGGCGTCGCCCAAAAGCGCCTGCTTGCGGCGCCCGCCCGACAGCATCTCTGACCTACCCAGCTTCAGAACCGCGCCGATATCGATCTGGCGGGCAACGTCGGCACAGGTTTCCTTGCGCACCAATGCGTTGAAACGGGGGGCCAGTTGGCCTTCAGTGGCCTTCTGGTCCGCTTCGAGCAAGGCGGTGGCCATCACAAGCCCCAGCACACGGTCACCCAGAAACTCGAGCCGCTGGTTGTCCGGACGTGTCGAAGACGAGACCGAACCATGGGTCAATGCCCGAACCAGTAGTTCAGGGTTGGAGAACCTGTGTCCAAGGCGTTTTTCGAACGCCTTCATGTCGGCCGAAAGCTTCAATTGACCGCCTTGAAGAACCGGTCACCGCGCCAGGTCCAGAAGAACAGCATCGAACGCCCGGCGGACGAGAACATGATGCGGTCGGCTCGACCGATCAGGTTTTCATAAGGAACGTAGCCGACGCCGCCTGCGACCTGTGGCACGCGGCTGTCACTGGAATTGTCACGGTTGTCGCCCATGAAGAAGTAGTGCCCTTCCGGCACGGTGTAGACACCCGTGTTGTCGGTACTCTGATTGCCGATATTCAGGATTTCATGCGACACGCCGCCCGGCAGCGTTTCGATCATCCGGGTCTTTTCACAGGTACCGCCGACGCCGACCGGGCCATTTTCACAGCGCGGCCGAAGGCGCTGAGGCCCTTGCGGCTCGGCGATTTCGGTAAAAGTGCCATCCCGGGTCTGCTTGGCTTCGGTGCCGTTGATGTAAACCACGCCATCCTTGATCTGAATTTTGTCTCCGGGCAAGCCGATCAGGCGCTTGATGTAGTCGCGCCCCGAAACCGGATGGCGGAACACGATGACGTCGCCACGCTCGGGCTCGCCGCCCAGCAGTCGGGTATTGTCGCCCCCCATCCAGCCGCAGATGTCTTCGGCATCGACATCGAGGCCGACGCTAGGGATGATCAGGCTGGGGCAGGACGCGTAGGAATAGCCGTAGGCCATCTTGTTGACGAACAGGAAATCACCGATCAGCAGCGTGGGTTTCATCGACCCCGACGGAATCCAGAACGGCTGAAAGAACAGAGTGCGGAAAACGCCCGCGATCAGCAGGGCATAGACGATTGTCTTGATCGTCTCCCAGATGGCGTTTCCGGATTTGGCTTGCTCGGCCATACTGCTCTCCAGTCCTTGCTCGGCTCGGGGGGTTACATGCGGCGCGGTCGCGGGGGTGTCAAGGCCGCCGCGTCGGGATCACCAAGCGGGCGGGCCTCGATCACCACGAAGGCCTGCGCCCATGGATGATCGTCGGTCAAGGTGACGTGGATGATCGCCTCGTGTCCTTCGGGCGTCATTTCCTTCAACCGTTCCGCGGCCCAGCCGGTCACATGCATGACGGGCTGACCGGTGCGCAGATTGGTGACAGCCATGTCCTTCCAAGCGATGCCCATGCGCAGCCCCGTGCCCAGCGCCTTGGAGCACGCCTCTTTCGCGGCCCAGCGCTTGGCGTAGGTTCCGGCCGTATCCCGCCGGCGCTCGGCCTTGCGCTGCTCGGTCTCGGTGAAGACACGGTTGCGGAACCGGTCACCGAACCGATCGAGCGTGCCCTGAATGCGCTCGATATTCGCAAGATCCGTACCGATGCCGAGTATCATGAGTTCGACTCTTTCTTTGCCCTTTCAAGAGCCTTGAACGCCGACCGGGCGCCCACCCACAGGAATAGCCGCGAAATGAGAAATGCCACGACAAAGGTGATCGTGAAACCGATCACCAAAAAGTTCACCGGGATACCGGCCAATCCCTCGGACATGCCCGGAACGACAAGAAAGAACAGCCCAGCCATGACAAGGTTGGTCAACATGCCGACGACGCCCATCCATAGTGCGGCGCTCCACATGTCGCCGCTGCCCGGCATGGTCTGGTGCGTCTGAACCTGTCGGTGTCCTTCGAAAGTCGCGGCGGCCAAAAAGGGGATGAACGGCAGGAAACTGCTGGACAAGTCAATTCCGAACACCGCCGAAACGCCAAACAATACAGCCGGGACCGCAATCGATGTGATTACGAAGACGACAAGAAACCTGGGAATGTTCAAGCGCATCGGGAGATCCAGAAGAAGGAGGCTTCAAGGCAGCGGATCATTGGCGCGCCTCATCCATCAGGCGGCGCATTTCCTGAATCGCTGGGGTGAGACCCCGGAAGATGGACTCGCCGATCAGGAAATGGCCAATGTTCAACTCGCGCACTTCGGGGAAGGCGGCAACGGGCTGGACCGTGTCATAGGACAGGCCATGGCCGGCATGCACTTCGAGGCCCAGCGAATGGGCAAAGGCAGACATCTTGCGCAGCGCCTCCAGTTCGCGTTGCGCGTCGTCCACCCGACCCTCGGCATGGGCGTCGCAATAGGCACCAGTGTGCAGCTCGATCACTTCGGCGCCGATGCGATGGGCGGCCTCGATCTGCTTGGGGTCTGCGGCGATGAAGATCGACACCCGGCAACCGACGTCACGAAGGGGCGCGATGAAATGCGCCAGACGGTTTTCCTCACGCGCGACTTCCAGGCCACCTTCGGTGGTACGTTCCTCGCGCTTTTCGGGGACGATGCAGACCGCGTGCGGCTTATGGCGCAGAGCGATCTTCTGCATCTCAGCCGTAGCCGCCATTTCAAAGTTCAGCGGAACCGACAGAACCTCCATCAGCCCGTCGATATCGGCATCCGAGATATGCCGCCTGTCTTCGCGCAGGTGCGCGGTGATGCCGTCGGCCCCGGCCTCTTCGGCAAGCTTTGCGGCGCGAAGCGGGTCGGGATAGGCGCCGCCACGGGCGTTGCGCACGGTGGCGACATGGTCGATATTCACGCCCAGGCGCAGAGGGGTGTCAGACATCCTTCGAATCCTTTTTTCTCGCGTCGCCCGAGCCTATCGGGTTTGGTCGGGGAACGGCAGAGCTTGCTTCGGCCAAGCGTTTGATTTCTTCGAACTTCGCCTTGATCTTTGCGCGGCGCCGCATCTGATAGGTTCGGATCACCGGCAGGCTGATATAGGTGCAGATCACGCCAGCCACGATGCCGGGAATGATGCCGCCAATCATGTAGGGAAAGAACACGTCGTCATAAAATTGGGACAGCCCGTGCCAATCAGCGACACGATCGGAAAACATCGCCAGGAAGTTATCCTTGAGGTCCCCCATCGCGCTGGCAAATTTGCCCATCAGTCCCTTGGTGTCACCCTCTTCGTATTCGGTGCCCAGCAGGAAATGCCCAGTTTGCAGGCAGACCACGCCGATCGGAACGTAGGTCAACGGGTTGCCGAAGAACGTGCCGCTCAACGCGGCAAGGATGTTGCCGTTCAGCAGCCGGGCCAAGACCGCGGCAACCAGAAAATGAAGGCCGTAGAAAGGAGTGAAGGACGCGAACACCCCGGCCCCGACCCCACGGGCAATGCGCTCGGGCGAGTCCGGAAGACGACGGACACGGTGTTTGACATAGTGGAAGGCGCGGGTCCAACCGCCGCGAGGATAGACCAACTCGGACAGGACCTGGAGTACCGAGCGGCGATCACGGCGCTTGAAAACCACTCCTGATCACCCCTTCTCAGCCAGCTGCGACCGCAGCGCTTGTCATGTCCCGGTACCGTTCGACTGCAGCCACGTCACTTTCCGCCTCGAGCATCAGCATCAGCGAATGCAGCTGTTCAAGATCCCGCACCTCGATACTGATCAGCAGACGATAGAAATCAGGCTTCCGGTCCACGAATTCCAGGTTCGAGATATTGGCCTTTTTCTCGCCGATCAATGTGCAAATACGTCCCAGCACGCCGGCGTCATTACCGATGGTCAGTTCCAACGTGGCGCCGTAAGCGGCCGGATGCGTGCCGGTATGCCAGTGAAGATTCACCCACCGTTGCGGCTGATCCTCGAATTCGGCAAGGCGATCGCAATCGATGGAATGCACCACCACGCCCTTGCCCCGAGACGTGATGCCCACGATGCGTTCGCCCGGCAAAGGCTGGCAGCAAGGCGCGCGTTCAAACCCCTGCCCCGGCTCAAGCCCGATCACGGCGCGACGCAAGGGGATTGCTTCGCCCTCGTCGCGGGTCAGGTCGGGATAGACCGCGGCCACCACATCATGGGCGGTCAGTTCGGCACTGCCGACGCGGGCCAGCAACTCATCGCTGTTCTTGATGCGCAGGTGTTTGGCGGCGGTTTCCAATGCCTTGTCGGTCGCCTTGCGGCCGACATGCTCGAACCCCGCGCGGACCAGTTCGCGCCCCAGTTTGATGAACCGTTCACGGTCAACCTCGCGCAGGGCGCGGCGGATGGCGGTGCGGGCCTTGCCAGTCACCGCAATCTCGAGCCACGTAACCTGCGGGGTCTGGCCGTCGGCGGTGATGATGTCGACCGATTGGCCATTCTTGAGCCGCGTCCACAGCGGCACGCGAATACCGTCCACCTTGGCCCCGACACAGGCATGGCCGATGCGCGTATGGATCGCGTAGGCGAAATCGATCGGGGTCGCACCACGCGGCAGTTTCACCACATCGCCTTTGGGGGTGAAGCAGAAGACCTGGTCCGAATACATCTCGAGCTTGACCGCCTCGAGGAAATCTTCGTGGTCTTCCTCGGTATCGA
Organism: Ruegeria sp. CRTD044; assembly: GCF_059613485.1. Lineage (NCBI taxonomy): Bacteria > Pseudomonadati > Pseudomonadota > Alphaproteobacteria > Rhodobacterales > Roseobacteraceae > Ruegeria > Ruegeria sp. CRTD044. The sequence goes on from NZ_JBXWSP010000002.1 coordinate 31,594, forward strand.
ACTGCTCGGTCAGGTTGGCGATCCACTTCGCCGGATCGACCGCAAAGGGGTTTTCCGTCCGCACACCGTCACGATAGGACCAGTGCGCGGCAACACCGGTCTCGGCGACGTCATGCATCTGACGGGTACGGATCTGCACCTCGACCCGCTTGCCGTCACGGCCCGAGACCGTTGTATGGATCGACCGGTAGCCGTTCGATTTCGGCTGGCTGATATAGTCCTTGAACCGTCCCGGCACCGCGCGCCAGCGCTGGTGGATGGCCCCAAGGGTGCGATAGCAGTCTTCTTCGGTCTGGGTGATGATGCGGAAGCCATAGATGTCGGACAAGCGAGAGAAGCCCTGATCCTTCTCCTGCATCTTGCGCCAGATCGAATAGGGTTTCTTGGCGCGACCAAAGACTTCGGCCTCGATCCCCGCTTTCTCAAGCTCGTGCCGCATGTCACCGGTGATCCGGTGAATCACGTCACCGGTTTCGCGCTGCAGCGTGATGAAGCGGCGGATGATCGACTGGCGGCCTTCGGGATTGAGGACGCGGAACGCCAGGTCCTCAAGCTCTTCGCGCATCCACTGCATACCCATCCGGCCGGCCAGCGGCGCGTAGATGTCCATCGTTTCGCGCGCTTTCTGCACCTGCTTTTCGGGGCGCATTGCCTTGATCGTGCGCATGTTGTGCAGCCGGTCGGCCAGCTTGACCAGGATCACCCGCAAGTCCTTGGACATGGCCATGAACAGTTTGCGGAAGTTTTCCGCCTGCTTGGTTTCGCGACTGGAGAGCTGCAGGTTGGTCAGCTTGGTGACGCCGTCCACAAGCATCGCCACCTCGTCGCCGAACAGCTCGGCGATCTTGGAATAGCTGGCCTTGGTGTCCTCGATCGTGTCGTGCAGCAGCGCGGTGATGATCGTGGCATCGTCCAGACGCTGTTCGGTCAGAATGGCGGCGACTGCGACGGGATGCGAAAAATAGGGCTCGCCCGAATGCCGGAACTGCCCTTCATGCATCTGCAGTCCGAACTCGTAGGCCCGGGCGATGCGATCTGCATTTGTCTTGGGGTTGTAGTTGCGGACCAGCGCAATCAGGTCTTCAACAGAAATCATCCGGTCCGCACCTTCGCTTGCAGGGCTTACCCCTGCCCCTGGGCCTCCATCAGGGCACGCAGGAGTTTCTCTTCGGACATGTCGTCATCTGCCGGCTTGTCCGACTCTGCACCCATCAACAGCGCCATCTGATCTTCTTCGGGCTCGTCGACCTCGATCTGGGTCTGGTTGGCCTCGATCAGACGTTCACGCAGCTCGTCCGCCGTCTGGGTTTCTTCTGCAATCTCGCGCAGAGACACGACGGGGTTCTTGTCGTTGTCACGGTCAACGGTGATCGATCCGCCAGTCGAAATCTCGCGCGCACGATGGGCGGCAAGCATCACCAGTTCGAACCGGTTCGGTACCTTGTCTACGCAGTCTTCGACCGTCACGCGGGCCATGAGGCGCTCTCCACAAATGAATCCGTGTCAGGAAGGGGTTTATCTAAGCGCGAATCTCTGCCTTGACAAGCGGGAAATGCCCAGCATTGGCGGCTCAGAGAGGGGTTACGGCGGCAACCTCGTCCGCAGGCAGCTGTCCGATCATTTCCCGGACGGTCAAATCCAGCACCGGATGGCGCCAATCGGGCGCGACGTCAGCCATTGGAACCAGCACGAATGCCCGGTCCTGCAGGCGCGGGTGCGGCACTATCAGTTGTTCGGGCGCGGATCGCACCTGCTGGTCCATCGGCAAATCCAACCAGCGGCGGTATCCGTCCAGGTCCGGCAGAACGCGGTCGTCCCAGCAGACAAGATCAAGATCGAGTGTGCGCATACCCCAACGCTGAACCCTGGCGCGGCCGAACTCGGCCTCGACCTCGTGCAGCAGGTCCAGAACACCGCGCGGATCCAGTTCCGTCTCGATCACAGCGGCTGCGTTCACGTAGTCCGGGCCGGCGCCCGCAGGGAAGCAGGGGGTCGAAAACAGCCGGCTTTTGGCCCGAATCACCAGCCCCTTGGCCTCCATGACCTCGAGAGCCTGCGCGAGTGTCACCTTGGGCCCGTTTCCTCTCAAGGTGAGATTTGCCCCCAACGCCACGACCACTTTTGACATGGATTTGACCACTTTTATCCCCGTATTCCGTTCAGAGAATACTTGCGATACAGGTCAAATAGCCTATTTTAAAGGCATCAATGCGCGAATTTATTTTTTTCACTCACAGACACCTCCGCGCGTTGAGCGATACCGGAAGGACAAATTAATGTTTTACAAGGACGAACGGCTTGCGCTGTTCATCGACGGCTCGAATCTGTACGCCGCCGCAAAAGCACTGGGGTTTGACATCGATTACAAGTTGCTTCGCCAGGAATTCATGCGTCGAGGCAAGCTTCTCAGAGCCTTCTACTACACAGCGCTGCTAGAAAACGACGAATACTCACCGATCCGTCCGCTTGTCGATTGGCTGCATTACAATGGCTTCACCATGGTGACCAAGCCGGCCAAGGAATACACCGACAGCATGGGGCGCCGTAAGGTCAAGGGGAACATGGACATCGAACTGACTGTCGATGCCATGGAGCTTGCGCCGCGCGTGGATCATATCGTGCTGTTTTCGGGTGATGGGGATTTCCGCCCGCTGATTGCCAGCCTGCAACGTCAGGGCGTGCGCGTTTCGGTCGTCTCGACCATCCGCAGCCAGCCGCCGATGATTTCGGACGAGTTGCGTCGACAGGCCGACAATTTCATCGAGCTTGACGACCTGCGCGACGTGATCGGACGCCCTCCACGGGACGTGTCCGATGAACCGCGCACGGTAGCCGTCGCAGGAAAATAAGAACTCCGCCATCCACCACTCACACATGTGGAGCAATCGCGCGGTCAGGACTTTTTGTCCTGGCCGCGCTTCTTTAATCAAGAACCCGTGCTCAAACGGGTATTGGCTAACAGGACTTCATGTCAGCATGATGACAAAGCTGTCCTGACTGGACCAACAGGTGGAAAAGCCTTACCTGTCCCTTTCAAGGAGACAGACGCATGACCAAGCCCCCCCTGACCCTGTATCTGGCCGCCCCGCGCGGGTTCTGCGCCGGTGTGGACCGCGCGATCAAAATCGTGGAAATGGCCTTGCAGAAATGGGGCGCCCCGGTCTATGTCCGGCACGAGATCGTGCACAACAAGTTCGTCGTAGACGGGCTGCGCGCCAAGGGAGCCGTCTTTGTCGAAGAGCTGGACGAATGCCCCGATGACCGGCCGGTGATCTTTTCCGCCCACGGCGTGCCCAAGTCGGTGCCCGCCGCCGCAGCCGCGCGCGAGATGATCTATGTCGACGCCACCTGCCCGCTGGTGTCCAAGGTCCATATCGAGGCCCAGCGCCACGCCGAGGCCGGGTTGCAGATGATCATGATCGGGCACAAGGGCCACCCTGAAACCGTCGGCACCATGGGCCAGCTGCCCGAGGGCGAAGTTCTGCTGGTGGAGACGGTTGACGATGTGGCCAGGGTGCAGGTCCGCGACCCTGAAAAACTGGCCTTCGTCACCCAGACCACGCTGTCGGTGGACGACACGCGCGACATCGTGGCTGCGCTGCAGGACCGGTTCCCGGCCATCGTCGGCCCGCACAAGGAAGACATCTGCTATGCCACCACCAACCGCCAGGAGGCGGTGAAAACCGTCGCACCCAAGTCAGATGCGCTGCTGGTGGTGGGCGCGCCCAACTCCTCGAATTCGCGCCGCCTGGTCGAGGTGGCGTCCAAGGCGGGCTGCACCTATGCCCAGCTGGTGCAGCGGGCCTCCGACATCGACTGGCGCGCGCTCGACGGGATTTCCAGCATCGCCCTCACCGCCGGGGCTTCGGCGCCCGAGGTCCTGGTGAACGAGGTGATCGACGCCTTCCGCGATCGCTATGACGTGACCGTCGAAACCGTCGAGACCGCCACCGAGAATGTCGAGTTCAAGGTGCCCCGCATTCTGCGCGTGCCCGCATGAGCGGCATCCCCCGCGCACCATTGATTCTGGGCCTGGCCGGTCTGATCCCCTTTGTCTGGGGCGCGCTGACCTACCTGAGCGGAGACCTGAACGACTGGGGCAGCCGCGCGCTGGGTCCCCGGTTCGTGGGGCCCTATGTGCAGCTGTTTTATGGCGCGGTAATCCTCAGCTTCATGTCCGGCGTTCTATGGGGTTTTTCCACCAAGACCGCGGGCAGCCGGGCGGCTCTGTGTTATGGGCTGTCGGTTCTGCCGGCGCTGTGGGCGTTCTTCACCACCGGCGGCGGGCCGGTCGACGCGGGTACCAACCTGATGATCGGCTTTGCCGGGCTGCTGGTGCTGGACGCGCTGTTCTGGTCTTGGGGCCTGACCCCGCGCTGGTGGATGAAACTGCGGCTGCTGCTGAGCGCCGTTGTACTCGCCTGCCTGGCCGTTGGAGTATTCCTGTGAGCGACAAACGAACCATCGACGCCTACACAACCCGTGTGGACGACTATCTGAAAGTGCCGCTGCCGCCCGAACAGATCGAGGCGCGCGCAGCATTCGCGCAGGCGGTCGGCGACGGGCTGGTGCTGGATCTGGGGTCGGGTCCGGGTTCGGACAGCGGTTTCTTTCTGCGCCAGGGGCTGCGGGTTCGGGCGCTGGACGCCACACCGGCCTTTGTCGAACACGCCCGCGCAAATGGCGTGGACGCGCATCTGGGCACGTTCGACGACGTGACCGAAACGGCCGAATACGATGGGGTCTATGCCAGCTTTTCCCTGCTGCACGCCCCGCGCGCCGATTTCCCGCGACACCTGGCCGCCATCCACCGGGCCCTTAAGCCGGGCGGCGTGTTCTTTCTGGGCCTCAAACTGGGCACCGGAGAGCATCGCGACGAACTGGACCGCTACTACACCTATTTCTCGCGCCCCGAGATCGAGACCGCGTTGATCGAGGCCGGGTTCGTCATTGACCGTGTCACCACCGGTATGGGAAAGGGGCTGGCCGGATCGTATGACGGTTTCATTCTGGTGCTGGCCCATGCCTGATCTGTTTGCCTATACCGATGGCGCCTGTTCCGGCAATCCCGGCCCCGGAGGCTGGGGCGTGCTGCTGCGGGCGATGGATGGAGAAACCGTCCTGAAAGAGCGCGAGTTGAACGGCGGCGAAGCCGAGACCACCAACAACCGGATGGAGCTGCTGGCCGCGATCAGCGCGCTCGAGACACTGGAGCGGCCCTCGAAAATTACCATTGTAACCGATAGCGCCTACGTGAAAAACGGGGTGACCGGCTGGATTCACGGGTGGAAGCGCAACGGCTGGAAGACCGCAAGCAGGAAACCCGTCAAGAACGTGGACCTGTGGCAGCGGCTGGACGAAGCCCAACAGCGCCATGACGTGACCTGGGAATGGGTCAAGGGCCATGCTGGCCACCCCGAAAACGAACGCGCAGATGAGTTGGCGCGCGCAGGCATGGCCCCGTTCAAGCCGAAAAAGGCCCGCACATGAGCGGGCTGGCCCTGCTGGACTATGCCTCGGTTCTGGTCTTTGCGCTGACCGGGGCGCTGGTGGCCAGCCGGGCACAGCTGGATCTTGTGGGGTTTGCCTTCATCGCCTGTCTGACGGCGGTGGGCGGTGGCACGGTGCGTGATCTGCTGCTGGATCGGCACCCCGTCTTCTGGGTGGGCCAACCTGACTATATCCTGATCGCGGTGGCGGCGGCGGTGGTCGTGTTCTTCACCGCGCATCTTGTCGAAAGCCGCTACAACTGGTTGGTCTGGCTGGACAGTTTCGCGCTGTCGATCGCCGTGGCCGCGGGAACGGGCGCGGCGCTGGCGCTGGGTCAGTCGGGCGTGATCGTGGTGTTGATGGGTGTGACCACCGGCTGCCTTGGCGGGCTGATGCGCGACGTGGTCTGCAACGAGGTGCCGCTGGTGCTCAAACAGGGCGAGCTTTATGTCTCGTGCGCTTTCACCGGTGCGATGGTGGCCGTGGTGGCCACCCGTCTGGGGCTGGAGACGCTTCTGGCGCTGGGCCTGTGCGCGCTGTCCTGCTGGGCGCTGAGGGCCGGATCGCTCCTGTTCGGCTGGCAGTTGCCGGTCTACAAGGCGCGCCCGCCGCGGAGCTAAAGGCCCTGCCAGACCTCTTCCTCGGTCAGGTTCAGAGATGTGAAATCCTCGGCCCGCAGCGATCTGTCAGCCTCCCACTCCATGAAGAACTCATCCAGTTGCGGCGGAGCGATCATAGTGCCCGAAAGCATCGAATGGACTTGTCCCCGATGATGAATCTGGTGCTGCAGCAAGTGCAGGATCGTGCGGTCGTACCGCTCGACTTGGACCACGTCCCCACGTGGAATCCTGACGCGTGCAGTTTCATCCAAAACCTTCTCATCGCGGCAAACATCCACAAAACGTTGGTCGATGGCGCGCTGGTGCGCCGAAAGCTCGGGCAATTCGGGATAGGGAGTTTCCGGGTCGAAGGCGTTCAATCCCATTGGCCGGCCTTCCAGTGCGGTGACGTAGAAAAGATCAACCGTGTAAATGTGATTGAGAGTCTCGATGATGGACGGGAAGAAACCAGTACGGTGCTTCGCCAGTTCCTCGGGGGGCACTTGCGCGCAAGCCTCCAGAATTCGGTGGTTGGCCCATGCGTTGTTATAAGCTTGTGGCAAGAAATAGTTTTTCATTTCCGATGCCTAGTTGATTGCCAAAGCACTGTCTAGCGTGGCCTGCGACCTGCCGCATTAACGCCGGAAATAGGTCTTCCAGAGCCAGATCAGCAGCAGCGCGCCCAGCACCGCGCCGACGAATCCGGGCATCCAGCCCATGACCGTCAGCAAGGCGCGCATGATCAGCCCGCCCACCACGGCCCCGGCGATGCCGATCAGCAGGGTGGTGGGGATGTCCGCCTCGATCCGCATCAGGCGGGTGGCCAGAAATCCGGCCGCGGCGCCGATGACGATCAAGGCAAGGACGGGCATCTCATTTCCTCCAATGCGTGGGCACGATGATCAAGGCCCCCACCGACGAGATCACCGCATCCAGCCCCGGCGGTCCAAAGCTGATACCGAACATGATGCGGATGAAATAGAACAGGAACGCCCCACCCACGCAGATGATGATGGATTGCAGATAACCGTTGTGGGTAAAGCCCGTCACCTCGGACAGATAGCCGACGATGCCGGCAATCACTACGGTGCCCATCATCACCATGAACATCAGGACGTCTCCGAGTCGAGGCGGGTTCCGGCCGGGATCGGCCAGCCCCGCAGAAAAGTTTCCCTATCCTGCGCCGCCTTGCCCGCCCGTTGCAAGCGCAGCAGCTCGACCGCGCCGGTGCCGCAGGCCACGCGCAGCGCGTCGTCCAGCACCTCGCCCGGCACACCCTGCCCGTCCGACAGGCGCGAGGCGAGCAGCTTGACGCGCTCGCCCTCGATCTGAGTCCAGGCGCCGGGAAAGGGCGACAGGCCACGAATCTGGCGATCGACATCGACGGCGGGGCGCGACCAGTCCACGCGGGCCTCGGCCTTGTCGATCTTGGCGGCATAGGTCACGCCGACCTCGGGCTGCGGTTCGGGGGTCAGCTCGGGCAGGCGGTCCAGTACCTGCACGATCAGATCGGCGCCCATCGCCGACAGGCGGTAATGCAGCTGGGCGGTGGTTTCCTCGGGTCCGATCGGGGTGGCCTGACGCAGCAGGACGGGGCCGGTGTCCAGACCGGCCTCCATCTGCATGATGCAGATGCCGGTCTCGGCATCGCCCGCCATGATCGCCCGGTGGATCGGCGCGGCCCCGCGCCAGCGCGGCAGCAGGCTGGCGTGGATGTTCAGGCAGCCATGCCGGGGCGCGTCCAGAATCGGCTGCGGCAGGATCAGCCCATAGGCCACGACCACCGCCACATCGGCCTTCAGCGCGGCAAAGGCGGCCTGTTCCTCGGGCGATTTCAGCGTGGTGGGATGACGCACCGGCAGGCCCAGCGCCTCGGCGCGGGCATGCACCGGCGTGGGCCGGTCCTTCTTGCCGCGACCGGCCGGGCGCGGGGGCTGGCAATAGACGGCGACGATCTCGTGCCCGGCCTGCACCAGCGCATCCAGCACCGGCACCGAAAACTCGGGCGTTCCCATGAAGATGACGCGCATGCCGCCTTACCCCGCCTTTTTCGCCTTGCGCAGCAGCATGTCGCGTTTGACCTTGCTGAGACGGTCAAAATACATCCTGCCGTTCAAATGGTCGATCTGGTGCTGCACGCTGGTGGCTTCGATGCCGACGAAATCGCGTCGGTCAATCTCGCCTTTTTCATTGAGGAATCGGACCGTCACCGCACGCGGACGTTTGATCTTGGCCGACACGCCCGGCAGGTTCGGGCTCGCCTCGTCATGCTCGCGCAGCTCGATCGAGCTGTGCAGGATTTCGGGGTTGGCCAAGCGCACCGCGCGGCCACGCTCGGTCGAGCCGTCCACGACCGCCAGCCGCAGCATCACACCGATCTGGGGCGCCGCCAGGCCGACGCCGGGCATCGCCTCCATCGTGTCGATCATGTCGTCCCAGATGGCGCGGATCTCGTCGGTGATCTCGGTCACCGGCTCGGCCTTGGTGCGCAGGCGCTTGTCGGGCCACGGCAGGCAGGGACGGACGGTCATGCGCGGGCCAGCTCACGCTTGAGCTTGACCATCTTGCGCGTGATCATCTGCCGTTTCAGCGGCTTGAGATAGTCGATGAACAGCTTGCCGTTCAGGTGGTCGATCTCGTGCTGCACGCAGGTGGCCCAGAGACCGTCGAAGGTTTCGCGCTGCGCGTTGCCGTTCTGGTCCATCCAGGCGACCTCGACCTCGGCCGGGCGGGTGACCTCGGCGAACTGATCGGGGATCGACAGGCAGCCTTCCTCGTAGACACTGGTTTCGTCCGAGGCCGAGATGATCTCGGGGTTGAACATCACCAGCGGGCGGGGAGTGGCGCCTTCCTCCTTGACGCAATCCAGCACGATCAGCCGTTCCAGCACGCCGATCTGGGGCGCGGCCAGCCCGATGCCCGGCGCCTCATACATGGTTTCCAGCATGTCGTCGGCCAGCGCGCGCAGCTCGTCTGACAGGTCGTCCACGGGCGCACAGACCTTTTTCAGGCGGGGATCAGGATGGATCAGGATGTTGCGTTTCATGGGGCTGATTTAGGTCATCGCGCGCGTGGCCGCAACGCCCCCCTTGCGCCGGGCGAATTTCCCGATAGCTTTCGGGCCAACGAATGGAGCAGACATGACTTTCAACGACCTGATCGACCGCCGGGGCACCTTCAGCTCGAAATGGGACAAGATGGAGAAACTCTATGGTGTCTCGCCCGAGGACGGGCTCGCCATGTGGACCGCCGATTCCGACTATGCCACCGCGCCCTGCGTGATTGAGGCGGTGCGCCGCGCGGCGGATCACGGGGTGTTCGGCTATTCCTGGCAGCACCCGGCCTATCTGCAGGCGGTGCAGTGGTGGATGCAGAACCGCCACGACTGGGCGATCGACACCGATTGGATTCTGACAACACAGGGTCTGGGCAACGCCATCGCGCTGAGCCTCGACGTGTGGAGCGAACCGGGTGACGGGGTCGTGATCTTCACGCCGGTCTACCACGAGTTTGCGCACAAGGTGAACAAGACCGGCCGCCGGGTGGTGGAATGTCCGCTGGTGCGGGCCGGTGACACCTATGCGATCGACCTGGACGACGCTCAGTCGCGGCTGGACGGGTCGGAAAAGCTGTTGCTGTGGTGCTCACCACAGAACCCGTCCGGGCGGGTCTGGACACCGGACGAGCTGCGCGCGGTGGCGGCCTTTGCCGAACGCAATGGGTTGATCCTGATCTCGGACGAAGTGCATCACGATCTGGTCTATCCCGGGCATACATTCGTACCGATGGACGTTGCCGCGCCGGATGCACGGCCCTGGACGGTGACGCTGACTGCACCGTCCAAGACCTTCAACATCGCCGGCCAGCGCACCGGCAACATGATCATTCCCGACGACAAGCTGCGGGCGCAAATGCGCCACCGGCTGAACACGCTGGACTACGACCCCAGCGCATTGGGCGTGGCGATAATCACCGCAGCCTACTCACCCGAGGGCGCCAAATGGGTGGATGCCCAGATCGACCACCTGAACGGCAATCGCGCGCTGTTCGATGCTGCTATTTCCGAGATCCCCGGCCTGTGGTCGATGCCCCTGCAGGCGACCTACTTGGCTTGGGTGGATTTCTCGGGCACCGGAATGGACCACGCCGAATTCGTGCGCCGTCTGCGCGATGATGCGCGGATCGCAACGTCATCCGGTCCGGGGTTTGGAACGGGAGGCGAGACCTTCGAACGGTTCAATCTCGCCACTCAGCGGGCGCGGGTCGAGGACGCGTGCGCCCGTTTGAAACTTGCTTTTTCCGACCTTCAATAAGGCCGTGCGAACGGTCTGCCCTAGTCGTCTTTGCCGAGAAGGGCGATTGGGGCATCCGGCGCGCGATAGAAATCCAGTGGCGCCTTGTCCGCCGCGACGGTGCTGCGCTTGAACTCATATCGCATCTGGCCGCCGTCTTCCTCGTCAGCGACGATCAGGCATTGATACAGGTGGTTGGCGCCGTCAAAAATATCGACCAGTCCACGCAGACGCGGTGTTGTCTCGGCCTCGACGGCGAAACCATCCTTCCACAATTTGAGGATTCTGTAGGTATTGTCGCCCATTTCCACCCGCAGGCGGCTGGACTTCTTGAGCGATGCGATTCGGGCCGCATCCAATTCGGCGCTAATTTCTTTGGAAACATAAGTACTCATCAAAATTCCCCCCAAGCTATGCCATCTATTGTGGGGGTATCTTCGTAAAAATCCAGTGAAGTCCGACCGTTGACGCGGACCTGTGGGCGATTTGTTGCACAGCCATCCCGGGCGGCACTGTGCGACTGCGCAGAGATGCTGCGCGCCGTCGGCGATGTGAACTGCGGCGCTGTCGCACTAAGCTTTGTCCGGACACGGAAACGGAGGATCCAAGATGGGCCTGTTGGTCGACGGCACCTGGCACGATACCTGGTATGACACGAAATCCACCGGCGGAGCGTTCAAACGTTCGGCTGCCCAGTTTCGAAACTGGATAACGGCCGATGGCAATTCAGGTCCCTCGGGCAAGGACGGTTTCAAGGCCGAAGCCGGGCGATATCACCTGTATGTCAGCCTGGCCTGCCCTTGGGCACACCGGACGTTGATCTTCCGCCAGATCAAGGAACTTCAGGACCTGATCACCGTCTCGGTGGTTCATCCGGACATGCTGGACCGCGGTTGGACTTTCCAGACCGACGATCACGGCGCCACCGGCGATGCTTTGTATGGGCTGGACTTTGCCTATCAGGTCTACACACGCGCCGACCCGAACTACTCGGGCCGGGTGACGGTGCCCATCCTGTGGGACAAGGTGCAAGAGACCATCGTGTCGAACGAAAGCTCGGAAATCATCCGCATGTTCAATTCGGCCTTCGACGAAATCACCGGCAACACCGACGACTACTGGCCCGCCGAGATGCGCGACGCGATCGAAGAGGTCAATGCGCGGGTCTATTCAAACGTGAACAACGGCGTCTACAAATCCGGCTTTGCCACCACGCAGGAGGCCTATGACGCGGCCGTGCACCCCCTGTTCGACACGCTGGGCTGGCTGGAAGACCGGCTGTCCACGAACCGATACCTGATGGGTGATCGCCTGACCGAGGCCGACTGGCGCCTGTTCACGACCCTGATCCGGTTCGACCCGGTCTACCACCTGCATTTCAAGTGCAACCGCAGGCGGCTGATCGACTATCCCAACCTGTGGGCCTACACGCGCGAACTGTATCAATGGCCGGGCGTGGCGGGCACGGTGAACCTGCACCATATCGTGCGGCACTATCACTACAGTCACGACAGCATCAATCCGCACCGGATCATCCCGATCAACCCCATCCTGGACTATTGGGAGCCGCACGGACGCGATCAGCGCCCCGCAGCGTAATGCTCGACCATCGCCGCCAGATCCTCGGGCGGCGTTCCGCTCTGGACATAGGCGCAGGCGTTGGGGCTGTGCGCAAAGATCGACCCGTCGGAAAAGAACGTGGTGTTGGTGACGAAAATCACCCGGGCATCCGGGCGGCGATAGCTGGCGAAATCGGCGACAGCCAACGCGCTGCCTGAATCCAGAACCAAGTCCAGGATTATGATGTCGAAGGGCGTGCCATAAAGTGCAAGGATCGCTGCCTCCTGGCTTTCGACCAGAGTAACCTCGGCCCCCTGCCGTTCCAGGTGCCGCTGCCAGACCCGACCCAGATCGGGGTTACTCTCAACAATCAGAACTTTCATTTGCAACAACCTCGGCACTTGATAAGGTGAGTGGTGCCGACCCCCATAAGCTGTGATCACGTTATTTCGTTAACAAAGGGTTAACGGCCGCTCCAGCCCTCCTCTATGAACCGGATTTGCTTGTAAAAACGGCGTAAATCCGCTTGAAGCGGGGTAAATTCGGCGTTTTGGACGATTCCGGCATGACTGACCGCACTGACGACTTGAACCCACGCGGCAAGCGTGACCACGGCGGTGGGTTGGACGACGCCATTGCTCGCCACGGCGGCGCGCGAGCGGAATGGATCGACCTGTCGACCGGGATCAACCCGCACCCCTACCCGGTGGCGGACCTCACGTCCGAAGACTGGACCGCCCTGCCCGACCACGGGGCCTTTGCCCGGCTGAGCGATGCGGCCCGCCGGTTCTGGGGTGTGCCGGACGGCGCGGCGATTCTTCCCGCGCCGGGCGCTTCGGCCCTGATCGCGCGGATCCCGGCGCTGGCCCCCGTTGGTGCAGTCCAGATCACCATGCCAACCTACAACGAACATGCCGCCGCCTTTGCCGCGCAGGGCTGGACGGTGCAGCCCGGCGGCCCGACGCAGGCGCGGGTGTTCGTGCATCCCAACAATCCCGACGGCCGGATCTGGCAGGCCGAGGACGCCGATGCGCCGCTGACCGTGATCGACGAAAGCTTTTGCGACGTGACGCCCCAAGCATCTCTGATCCGTCTGTCCGAGCGCCCCGGCGTGATCGTCCTGAAAAGCTTTGGCAAGTTCTGGGGTCTTGCGGGCCTGCGGCTGGGCTTTGCCATCGGGCATCCCGACCTGATCGCGCGACTGAACGATCTGACCGGCCCATGGGCGGTGTCCGGCCCGGCCCTGCGCATCGGCACGCAGGCCTTGAATGACACGGCCTGGGCCGAGGCCACACGCGCCCGACTGGCCCGTGATACGGAACGGCTGGATACGCTGATGACCGGCAAGGGCGCGCATTTGGTCGGCGGAACCACGCTGTTCCGCCTGTATGACGTGGACGATGCCGCCGTCTGGCAGGACCGGCTGGCACAGGCCCATATCTGGAGCCGCATCTTCCCCTATTCTGATCGGTTCCTGCGGCTGGGCCTGCCGCCCGAGCATGGCTGGTCGCGGCTCGAGGCGGCGCTGTGAGCACCGCGCTGACGCTGGCCCTGGCGATGCTGCTGGACGCCGCATTGGGCGAGCCCGATTGGCTGTGGTCGCGCCTGCGGCACCCGGCGGTGCTGATGGGCAACGCCATCGGCTGGTTGGACCGCCGCCTGAATCACGGCACGCATCGACGGGCCAAGGGCGTGTTCGTCGCCCTTCTGCTGGTCTTGGGCGGCTGGGTGGTCGGTGCGGCGCTGGCGTCGCTTGGTTGGGCGGTCGAGGTCGTAGTCTGCGCGATCCTGTTGGCACAGAACTCTCTGGTGGCGCATGTCCGCGCCGTGGGCGTCGCGCTGCGGCAGTCCCTGCCCGAGGGCCGCGCAGCGGTGGCAATGATCGTGTCGCGCGACACCTCGCAGATGACCGAGGCACAGGTGGCGCGCTCGGCCATCGAGAGCGCCGCCGAGAACCTCAGCGACGGGGTGATCGCCCCGGCTTTCTGGTTCCTGCTGGGCGGCCTACCGGGGTTGCTGGTCTACAAGGCGGTGAACACCGCCGACAGCATGATCGGGTACCGCAACGACACGTACCGAGACTTCGGGTGGGCCGCCGCCCGGCTGGACGATCTGCTGAACCTGATCCCGGCGCGGCTGACTTGCCTGATGATCATGGCCCTGTCGGGACAGTGGCGCCAATGGCGGGCCATCGTCGCGGACGCGCAGCGCCACATTTCGCCCAATGCCGGCTGGCCCGAGGCCGCCATGGCCCGCGCGTTGGACGTGGCACTGGCCGGGCCGCGCAGCTATGACGGGCAGATGCGCGATCTGGCTTGGGTCAACGGCGAAGCCCGGCGCACGATCGGCGCAACGGAGGTTTTCCGCGCATGCGGGATCCTTTGGCAGGTTTGGGGGCTTGCGTTGGCCGGACTGACGGTGTGGGTTGTTCTGAACACGGTTTTCTGAGGATGGTTTTCGTCATGCGCTTTGTCTCGGGCCTTATGGCCGCTTGCCTGTTCGCCGCCCCGGCCCTTGCCCAATGCGGCGGCGGCTTCAACGCCTTCGTTCGCGGACTGAAGGCCGAAGCGGCACAGCAGGGGTTCGACACGGCCACGGTCGATGCGTTCTTCAACGGTGTGCAGCAGGACCCCAAGGTGCTGAAGGCCGACCGGGCGCAGGGCGTGTTCCAGAAACCGTTCATCGAGTTCTCGCGCCGCCTGATCTCGCAGGATCGGATCAGGCGCGGCCAGGCGATGGCGCAGAAATACGATGCCGTTTTCGACCGGATTGAGGCCGAATACGGTGTGTCGCGCGGGGTCCTGCTGGCCTTCTGGGCGTTCGAGACGGATTACGGCGCGTTTCAGGGCGATTTCAACACCCGCAATGCGCTGGTGACGCTGGCCCATGATTGCCGCCGCCCCGAACTGTTCCGGCCGCAGATCTTCGCCGCGATCGAGCTGTTCCGGAACGGAGACTTCGACCCGAACCGCACCACGGGCGCCTGGGCGGGCGAGATCGGCATGGTGCAGATGCTGCCCCATGACATTCTGGAAAACGGCGTGGACGGTGATGGCGACGGGCATGTTCGGTTGAAAACGTCGGCCCCCGACGCGCTGATGTCTGGGGGCAAGATGCTGTCGCATCTGGGCTGGCAGCCAGGTCAGCCCTGGCTGCAGGAGGTCACCGTGCCCGCACAGATGGACTGGTCGCTGAGCGGGCCGGGCAAACCGCGCCCGGTCTCGGACTGGCAGGCGATGGGCGTGCAGGCGCGCAGCGGGTCGCTGGCCGACCTGCCGGCCTCGCTGATCCTGCCGCAGGGGCGCAAGGGTCCGGCCTTTCTGGCCTATCCGAATTTCGATGTCTATTTCGAGTGGAACCAAAGCTTTGTCTATGTCCTGACCGCGGCCTATTTCGCCACCAGGCTCGAAGGCGCGCAAGTCTATGCCGCGGGCAACCCCGATCCGGGCCTGACCGGCGCCCAGATGAAACAACTGCAGGCGAGACTGCAGGCGCGCGGGCATGACGTGGGCAAGATCGACGGCATCTTGGGGGCCGGTACGCGCGCTGCAGTACAGGCTGAGCAGGCCCGGCTGGGCCTGCCCGCAGATGCCTGGCCGACAGTTGATTTGCTAAACCGACTTTAGACGCTCAATCCGTTGGGTCGTGGAATACCAGCGTGAATCCTTCCTCAGGCGTGGGTTCCGCGTAATGCTTGGAAAACCGGCGGAACTGCTCTTCGGTCGCGGCAAAGGCGTGGTCGCCCGCTGCGTTTCGTGCTTGCAGTCGGGCCAGACAAACGGTGTCGGGCGTGGTCAGCACATGCATCTGATGCGCCGTATCGGTCTGATCCAGAATTTCGCGCATCCAGGCGCGGGTTTCGACCGTGTTGGCCGGGAAATCCAGAACAACCGACATGCCCGCTTCAAGCAGAGTGGTGACATGCGGACCCATCGCCGCCCGCAGACGCGTGGAACAGCGCAGATAGTCGGCACCTGTCACCATCTGATCGGCAAAAAGCGGCTTCAGCCAGGCGTCCTCGGAAATCAGAACTGTGCCGGGCTTCCTCGCGAGCTGGGCGGCAAGCGTCGATTTTCCTGCGGCGATCTTTCCGCAAAGCATGTGCAGGGTCGGAGCGTGTCGGGTCATCGGTCGATTCCTGGTTAGGCACGGCGGGTGAAAGGCAGGCCCCGATCACTCGGGTCGCACCGGGTAACGTTCACCTTTTTCGGTGATCAGGATCAACCGACCATTGTTCCGCACGTACAGATCGCAGCGGTCGAACCCGTTGCGGTACTGCACACAGATGCTGCCATCAGCGGCGATCGAGTAGGTTCCGAAGGCCGTTCCGCCGCCATTGACCGCCGAATAAGTATAGGAATAGGCCCCACCGGCCGAGTATTTCGACTGCCCGTCGTCATAGAAAGTCAGCGTCTGCCCAGCCAACGCGTCCAGTTCAGCGGGGCTCAGGGGGATATCACCGGGGCGTATGGCCCATTCGGCAGCCCAAAGCGGCGAGGCGGCGCAGGCCGCGGCGATCAGCAACAGGTGTTTCATGCAGCCAGCCTAGCCCGGCCCGGCCCGTTCGCGGAATAACGTTGCGGTGAGCGGTCAGGCGACCATCTGCTCGGCCTTCTTCAAATCGACCGAGACCAGTTGGCTGACGCCCTGCTCTTGCATGGTCACGCCGAACAGACGGTCCATCCGGGCCATGGTCACCGCGTGGTGGGTGATGATCAGGAACCGCGTGTCGGTCTGGCGGCACATCTCGTCCAGCAGATCGCAGAACCGGGTCACGTTGGCATCGTCCAGAGGTGCGTCGACCTCGTCCAGAACGCAGATCGGCGCCGGGTTGGCCAGGAACACGCCGAAGATCAGCGCGGTGGCGGTCAGGGTCTGTTCCCCGCCCGACAACAGGCTGAGGGTCGACAGCTTCTTGCCCGGCGGCTGGCACATGATCTCGAGCCCCGCATCCAGCGGGTCGTCGCTCTCGACCATCACCAGATTGGCCTCGCCGCCGCCGAACAGATGCTTGAACAGCATGGCGAAATTGGCGTTGACCTGTTCAAAGGCAGTCAGCAGGCGCTCGCGGCCCTCGCGGTTGAGGCTGGCGATGCCGCTGCGCAGCGCCTTGATTGCCTCTTCCAGATCGGATTTCTCGCTGTTGAGCGTGTCGAACTCCTCCTGAACCTCCTTGGCGTCCTCCTCAGCGCGCAGGTTCACCGCACCCATGGCATCACGCTGACGCTTGTGGCGGTTCACCTCAGCTTCCAGGGCATCGGCGGCGGGCATGTCGTCGGGGTTCACGTCCAGCTGGTTCAACAACTGGTTCGGGGTCAGTTGCTGATCCTCGGCGATGCGCTCGGCGGCGGCGGCGACACTTTCCTTGGCCGCCTCGAACCGCGCCTCCGCCGCGGCGCGGGCTTCGCGCGCCTCCGAGGCCTTGCGCTCGGCCTCGCGCTCGGCCAGCACGGCCTCGCGTTGCAGCGCTTCGGCCTGGGCCAGCTTGTCTGCGGCCTCAGCGCGGCGGGCCTCGGCGGCCTCGATCATCTCGTTCAACTCTTCGCGCGCCTCGGCGATCTCGGCGGGCGCGGCCATCGCCTCGGTCAGTTCTTCCTCGGAACTGGCTTTGCGCTCGGCCAGCTCGGCGATGCGCTTCTCGGCGGTTTCCAAACGGTGTTTCCAGCCACTCAAGTCCTTGGCCACCTCCTGCGCGCGGCGGGTGCGGGCCTCGCCCTCGCGGCGCAACTCATCATGCGTCGAGCGATGCGTCAGCATGGTGATCCGCGCGGCCTCGACCGTCTGCTTGATGTCCTCGACCCGTGCGCGGGCAGTGTCCAAATCGCCCAGCTCGGCCAGGGCGGCCTCGGCCTCGCGCAGCTGGGCACGGGCCGCCATCGCATCCTGCTTGTGGCGGTCGACCGCAAGCGTCAGGTTCTCCAGCTTGCCCTGCGCCAGGTTGCGGTCGGCCTCGGCCCGGCTGAGCGCGCGGGCGGCCTCGGCCATGCGTTGGTCGGCGGCGCGGCGGGCCTCGCGGGCGCGGCGGTCGGCCTCGGTCACCTCGGTCAGTTGCCGCGACAGAGCCTCATGCGCGGCGCGGGCGCCGTCGGCCTGCGCCTCGACCCGCGCCAGCTGCTGTTTCAGCGCCTCAAGCTTGTTGAGCTGCTCGAGCCGCAGCGCCGCGGCGCTGGGGGCATCCTCTGCCCAAGCGCGGAACCCGTCCCAGCGCCACAGATCGCCGGAGCGCGACACCAGCCGCTGGCCGGGTTTCAGCAAGGGTTGCAGCCGCGCGCCCTGATCCGCGTCGATCAGGCCGATCTGCGCGATGCGACGGCTGAGGCAGTCCGGCCCCGAGACGTGCAGCGCCAGCGGCTCGGCCCCGTCCGGCAACGGTTGATCGGCGTCATAGCCCGGCACCTGCACCCAGCCTGACGGGCCATCGCCTTCGACCAGCGGGGCGCGGAGGTCATCCGCCAACGCGGCACCCAGCGCCTTTTCAAAGCCCGGCTCGACCCGCAGCAGGTCCAGCACCTGCCCGCCCTCGGCGGTGTCGCGCTCAACCAGCTTGGCCAGCGCAGTGGTCTCAGCCCGGATAGCCCCCAGCTCGCCCTCGGCCTCGGAGCGTTGTGCGCGGGCCTCGGCCTCGCGCGCCTGCGTTTCACCGCGCAGCTCGTCGGCGGCGGCCAGCGCTTCCTCGGCGGCTTCGGCGGCCTCGCGCGCCTCTTCCTCGGCGGCTTGCGCGGCCTCAAACGCTCCGTCGGCGCGGGTCAGCGCGGCGCGGGCCTCGGCGACGGCCGCACGGGCCTTTTCCTCTTCGGCCTCGGACCGTGCCAGCGTTTTGCGGCTGTCCTCGACCAGGCGCTGCGCCGATTGGTGACGCGCGACCAGGCGAGCGGTGTCCTCGGTCTCCTGCGCCAACAGATCCTCACGCTCCTGCAGAACCGCGGCGGCTTCGCGGGCGATTTCGGCAGCTTCGGCCAGCTTGTCGTCATGGCCCTCGGCGGCCTTGGCCAGTTCGCGGGCTTCCCATTCCAGCCGCTCGATCATCTCACCAGCGTCGCGGTTCAAACCGGTTTCACGCTCGATGTCGCGGCCCAGTTGCTGAATGCGGGCGGTCAGGGTTTCGATGCTCTGGCGCGCGCGGGTTTCTTGATCGGACAGCTGATCGCGCTGCACCTGCTGGCGCTGCAGCACGGCGGCGGCGATGGCCTCCTCCTCGCGCAGCGGCGGCAGGGTTTCTTCGATCTCGGCGCGTTTCGCGCTTGCGGCGCGGGCCTCGGCCTCGGCGCGCGCGGCTTCGGTGGTGCGGTCGCGCAGACGCTCTTCGGCCTGCTGGCGGGCCATGTCGGCCTCTTTCCAGCGGCGATACAGCAACATGCCCTCGGCCTGGCGCAATTGCTCGCCGATTTCGCGATACCGCGCGGCCTGACGGGCCTGGCGCGCCAGCTGCGCCAACTGCGTGCCCAACTGTTCCAGCACGTCATCGACGCGGGTCAGGTTGGCCTCGGTGCCCTTGAGCTTCAGTTCGGCCTCATGCCGGCGCTGGTACAGACCCGAGATGCCGGCGGCCTCTTCCAGAATGCGGCGGCGGGCGCGGGGTTTGGCGTTGATCAGCTCGGCGATCCGGTTCTGCCCCACCAAAGCGGGCGAATGCGCGCCGGTCGAGGCGTCGGCGAACAGCATCTGCACGTCGCGGGCGCGCACGTCCTTGCCGTTGGCCTTGTAGGCGCTGCCCACGTCGCGGGTGATGCGGCGCACGATCTCGATCTGGTCGCTGTCATTGAACCCGGCCGGGGCCAGACGTTCCGAGTTGTCCATGGTCAGGACGACCTCGGCGAAGTTGCGCGCCGGACGGGTGGCGGCACCGGCAAAGATCACGTCCTCCATCGCACCGCCGCGCATCGATTTGGGGCGGTTCTCGCCCATCACCCAGCGCAGCGCCTCGAGCAGGTTGGACTTGCCGCAGCCGTTGGGCCCCACCACACCGGTCAACCCGTCCGCGATGATCAGATCGGTCGGATCGACGAAGCTTTTGAAGCCGGTGAGTTTGAGTTTGGTAAAGCGCAAAGGCAGATTTCCATGATTCCCGTTCCTTGAAAGTCTGGACAAGGGAATGCCCGCGAGTCAACGAAGTTGCGCAGGATATGGGATATTGGGCCGAGTTATCCACAATATCTTGCTGATTTGGGCGGAATTGCGCGGAGTCAATAAGGCGAACACTCGAACACCTGGCATCCGGTGTCCGACCCGCTTTCATAGGTTCCGAAGTCGATGCATTCATAGTTGGTCGGCGTGACCGCAGCCAGCAACAGCCGGTCCGACGCCCTGCGGTCGCAGGCGAGGATGCCCACGGTCACCGCCGCGTCGCCCAATACATCGGCGACCGGACAGCCCGAGACCTGCGCCATGGCCAATGCGGCCCGATCCCGGACCGGCCCCAGCCGCGGGGCATATTGGCTGTTGACGCGGACCGCCTCGGCCAGGTCGCCGCGCAGGCGCACGTGGAACACGCTGCCGTTCACGGCCACGCGGGTCGCTGGCAGGTCGCGGAAATGGGGCGTACCGGCCGAGCAACCGGCCAGCAACAGCAAGGCGAGGAACCGGATCATGCCGCAGCTTTGCGGCAAAATGGTTAACGAAAGCTTTCCCGAACTTACCCGTGCAGGACCGCGCCCAACCGGGCAATACCCTCGGCAATCGTGGCCTCGTCCGAGTTGGAGAAACTCAGCCGGATCGTGTTGGCGCCGCTGCCATCGGGGTGAAAGGCTTGGCCGGGCACAAAGGCGACCTTGACCGTCTCAAGCGCGCGGGCCAGCAGCTGCGCGCCATCCGAGCCGGGCGGCAGGGTTAGCCAGATGAACATGCCGCCCTCGGGCCGGGTCCATTGCACGCCTTCGGGCATGTGCCGATCCAGCGCCGCCAGCATCGCGTCGCGGCGCGCACCGTAGGTTGCGCGCACTTTCGGGATGTGGCTGTCGAAACAGGTTTGGGCCACTTGGTGCACGGCCATCTGGTTGATGGTGGCCGAATGCAGGTCGGCGGCCTGTTTCATTAGCACAAGCTGCGCGATGACTGGCCGCGCCGCCACGACCCAACCCACCCGCAGTCCGGGCGACAGGGTCTTGGAAAAACTGCCGCAATAGATGGTCCGGCAAGCTTGGAGATCGCCTTTCCGCTCCAGTTCCAGCGCGAGGATCGGCGGTATCGCTTGCCCGTCATAACGCAGGGCCTGATAAGCGCCGTCCTCGATCAGGGCGCAGTCCAACTCCTCGGCCAGATCCAGAAGGGCCTCGCGCCCCTGCCGATCGACGGTCTCACCGGTCGGGTTTGCAAAATCGGGAGACAGATAGGCGTATTTGACCGTCCCCGGCCCCGCCGCGGCCCGGTATTGCGCCGCGCCCGCATTGCCGCCTTCGCGCAACCGGTCAAAGCGTGGTTCATAGGCGTTGAAGGCCGCCAAGGCGCCCAGGTAGGTCGGCCATCCGACCAGCGCCGTGTCGCCGGGCGACAGAAACAGTTTACCCAGATAGTCGAGCGCCTGCTGCGAGCCCGAGGTGATCAGAACGTCGTCGGGGCCGCAGTCGATGCCGATCTGGCGCATGTGGCCGGCGATCCATTCCCGCAGCGGCATGTAACCTTCGGACACGGAATACTGCAATGCCTGAGCCCGGCTGTCAGCGCCAAGCGCCTGTTGAAATGCCTGAGAAAACGCCTCGGCCGGAAACAGCGCCGGGTCCGGGATGCCGCCGGCAAAGGAAATGATGCCGGGTTGATCCAGCAGTTTCAGCAATTCGCGGATTTCAGACGCCTTCATTCGCGCGGCGCGCGTTGCAAATAACTGGTGCATGGGCCGAGCCTCCTCCGCTGGGTCGGACTGACGCTATGACCTCTGCGCTTAAAGTCAATAATGCTGACCTAGTGTTTCAGCCAATGTGATCGCGGCCCGTTCTTGCGCGGGCCGGGCATGTGTGGTCATATGATTTGACCAATTTTCAGCGATGATCCGATGCCCTTTCAGAAAGTCCAGACCGAGAAACTGTCCCTGGCCGTCGTCAAACAGATCGAACTGCTGATCCTGCGCGGGATCCTGCGCCCCGGTGAGCGCCTGCCGTCCGAGCGCGAGTTGGCCGACCGGCTGGGTGTGTCGCGCCCGTCGCTGCGCGAGGCGATCTCGCAACTGCAGGAACAGGGCCTGCTGACTGCCAAGGCCGGTTCGGGCATCTATGTGGCCGAGGTTCTGGGCTCGGCCTTTTCGCCCGCGCTGATCCGTCTGTTCAGCAGCCATGACGAGGCCGTGTTCGATTACCTATCGTTCCGGCGCGACATGGAAGGGCTGGCGGCCGAACGCGCCGCGCGTCTGGGCTCGGACAGCGACCTGAAGGTGATCCAGGCGATTTTCGACAAGATGGAGGCCGCCCATGCCCGCAACGCGGCCGATGACGAGGCCCATCTGGACGCGCAGTTCCACATGGCCATCATCGAGGCCAGCCACAACGTGGTGATGCTGCACATGATGCGGTCGATGTTCGATCTGCTGCGGCAGGGCGTGTTCTACAACCGCCAGATCATGTTCCACCAGCGCACCACACGCGACGCTATCCTGAACCAGCACAGGGCAATCAACGCAGCCCTTCAGGCCCGCGACCCCGAAGCCGCCCGGCAGGCGGTGGAACAGCATCTGAGCTTTGTCGAACGCTGCATGGAAGACCAGCAGAAGGCCCGGCGCAACGAACTGATTGCGCGCCAGCGGCTGGAACATGAGGTTGGCAACTTGGGCGGTTGAGGCCCTCTGCCTCTCACTGCACCTTCAACCCCAGCGTTTCATAAAGGCGCCTGTATTGCTCGGCCACGATTGGCATCGCATAGCTCTGCAGGGCATGTTTGCGCGCAGCATTCCCGTCGCGCTTCTGCCCTTGAGCCTCGCAGGAACGCTGATCATCAATCACCCCCTTTAGGCAATCCGCCAAGTCCCGCGCATCAAACGGTTTGGCCAGCTGCCCGCACCCGGGGTTCGGGACCAGATCGGGCAATCCACCGATCTTGAACCCGACGATCGGAATACCGCATGAAAGCGCCTCGACGCCGGTGTTGGGCAGGTTGTCTTGTCGGGACGGCAACGCAAAAACGTCCGCGCACGCGTAAACAGACCGCAGTTCCTCGGGCACTGAATGTTGTCCAGTGAAATGAGCCGGAAAGGGCAGATCGACCTCATGCGCATCCGCGCCGAATATCAGAACCCGGATATCAGATCTTTCCTGTTTCAGGATCGACAGAGCTTCCTTGAGGTGCCGAAATCCTTTGCGCGGATCGCTGTCGCCCCCCATGGCCCCAAAACCGATGACAGCAGAATCGCGTGGCAGACCCAATCGGTCTCTTGCCGCGTCTCGGTCGGTGGGGCGCCAGACATCGGTGTCGATTGCGTTGGGAATGACTGAAACGGGCCAGTCCTGCGTCAAGGTGCTTTGCCGGGCGCAATCCGCCAGCCAGCGGCTGGGTGCAACAAGATGGAACGGCCGCGTCCAAAACCGCTGTTTTCTCTTCCAGACACGGCGGTTCAGCCTGCTCGCTCGGCTATCCTGCTCGGTCGCGTAACCGTTTTTCCAGGCATCGCCCTCAGAGTAGTGCTCCACCCCACAGAACGGCCACATGTCATGCATGGTCCATACAACTGGATGACACAGGTTTCCGATCTCGCGGATCGACATCAGATCCGAGTTGACCCAGTGCAGGTTCAGAATTTGCGAGGACTGTTGGTTCAGGTACTGCGCCAAGCCCGAACGGACCTGACCCAGCGAGATCAAACCCGAGAAATCCGCTTCATGCCTGCGCCGGATACCGCGCGCCATTTCCCGTTGAATCATTCGTCCCAGACCCTTGGCTGGCTTGAACGTGGTGATGCCTGGCCCTTCCTGACCTCGCGCAACGGTCATGGTTGAGTTCACGCCGCTGGCGTTTAGGGCCATATGCAGCCGGTGCGCCGCAATCGCCGCGCCCCCCTCGGAACTACTGAAACTGATGTGGTTTACCTTGAGCACCGCGACTCCATTTGTCCGGCGTAGAATCTGGTCGCGAGCCCCAGAGTCACGACGCTTTGTTCCGCCCGTTTTCTAGCGCATGAAATACTCGAAAGAAGCACGTCAGGGCTGTTTCTCGTGCAGGTACAAATAGTCGGTACTGCCATTTCCATAGACGCAGACATACCCTGCCGCCCTCAGTGCCTTGTCTGCGGCATCAACCCGCTGAAAGGCTTTCTTTCCGGGCCGGTTGAGTTCGTCGTATTCGACGCAGATCTGCCGGGGCCGCAGCCCGTCTGCCAGAATCTGCTCAAGAACTTCGACTTCCGCACCTTCTATGTCGAGCTTCAACAGCTGGACTTCCTCGATTGGAATTGCGTGATCGTCCAGTATTTCCCGCAATGTATCGGCCTGAACCATCAGGTGATCGGTATCCTGACGATAATCGTTCTGGAAATTCACGATCGAGTGCGACACATGCTCGGGGTTCTTGGGAAGAAAAAAACGCAGTGTCTCGTTGCGGCACCAAAGGGCGCGATCGACCATTATCAGGTTGTCTTCACTGCAGGTGCTCAGGTCGTAGGCTTCAACGGGCTGTGAACCACCTGAAACGTAGCCCGTTTCACCCACTTGGCCGAAACGCTTTTTCATCGCGCCAAAATGGGCCACGGCCCGAGGTGTCGGATCGATGATCACGACCCTTGCGCTGTAGCGGTTCGCAAACTCGACGTCGAAGGACGCGTCCTCTCCAAGACCAGCGCTGACGATCGTGCAACCCTGCAGACTCTCGTCCTCGAGGAAAGTCCAGCCACCATAGTCAGAGCCGAGTGTGACCAGGCGCAAACCGTGCCTGGCCCGAACCGTTTGCAGCCTGTGGCGCTTGTAGCGCTTTTCGCGAAGCCAGTTTCCTATGCGCTCTATCATCTTTCCCTCTTGGACATGAGCCTGCCGACAAACCTGTTGAGCTTGCGCCTGATCTTTTGCAGTTTGCCGGGTTTGGTCAGGTAATACAGTTTCACCTGCTCCACCGCATCGGTATTTTCCGAGATCTGGTCAGGTAAGCCCGGCGAAAGGTTGGAGTTCAGGCGGCTGCGCGTGTAGGATTTGTTCACCACACCATGACTGCCGGATCCATCAAAACCGATGTTCTCGACATAGGAAAAATATGGGGACAGGCACAATCCGCGATTCCGGAAAATGGTCGCGTACCAGAAAACCGCCCATGTCTTCAACTCGCCGGTCTGGTTCGCCAGAACCTGCGACCAATAGTCCTGTGCCCCGTCGAGGTTGAAGCGGACGATGTCTGCGTCTGAAAACTCATCCACCAGCGCGTCAGGGTCGCGGCTGTAATGCGCCCAACGGTCCGCCCAGGTTGCCCATCCCCAGCAGCTCATGAAACGCCACAGATACGCGCCCTGCGCTCGGCGAAAGGCAGGCACGTCCTCATTGTACCCGGCTATATGCCAGACATCCGGAGTATCCCTGTAGCGCTCCAGGGCAAGGTTCATATAATGCAGAAAGGCTGGCGACGTGAGGATATCATCCTCGAGAATGATCGCACGGCCATGCTCGGCCATCATCTGCGAAACACCCTCCTCGATCGATACGGCCAGCCCTGCATTCTGGTCACGTCGGCGCAGCTCGATACTGGCGAAGCCCTGCTGCGTTTCGGCGACCTGCGCAACGGCGTCGACAATCGGTTTCTCGGCATCATTGCGGGGACCGTCGATGAATACGGTCACGGATGTCGACGCTGCCAAGGGCGATTGCGCCAGGGCATCCAACGTCCGTCGCGTATGTTCGGGTCGGTTGAACGCAAACACGCACACAGGGGCGGGATCAACAATCTTGGTATGTCCGGATGTCATCGTACCTCACCGAAACGCCACAAGCTGACTGCCCTGAATCAACAGACTATGACGCGGGCTACAAGCAAAAAACCCGAAAGCGGACAGCTTTCGGGTTTTGGAGATTGCGATTGGCTCGTGCCGAACAGCTCAGTGCAGCTTGTCACCGACCTCGGAGATCGCCGAGTCAATCAGCTTGTTGGCTTGCGCCGCAGTCATCTGCTTGGCCAACACGGACTTGGCAGCCGCAACGGCCGCAGTAACAGCCTGGTCGCGCACTTCCTTCACTGCCGAGGCCTCGGCCGATGCGATTTGATCCTGCGCGGCAGCCAGACGACGCGCGATGGATTTCTCCAGATCCGCCTTTGCCTGTTCGGCAGCCAGAACCGAATCTTCCTTCGCCGCGGCCACGATGGCTTCGGCCTGAGTCTGCACTTCGCGCTGCTTGCGTTCGTATGAGGCCAGCAGGCTGCGCGCTTCTTCATGCAGGGCACGGGCCTCGTCCAGCTCGGCCTTAATGCCTTCGGCACGGTTGTCCAGCGCCCCGCCAATCATCGAGGGAACCTTGAAATAGAACAGGACCGCGATAAAGACGATGAAGCCCAGCGTCACGACGAAATCGGTGTTCGCCAGCGAGAAGAACGGACCGCTTGCGGCCAGCGCCGGGCTGGCGAAGCCTGCGGTCAGGATAAGAGCAAGTGTATTCCGCATGTCACTTATCCTTTCATCTGCGCGCTGATGGCACTGCTGATGGCTTTGGCATCCGCCTCGCCGCCCAGCGCAGTCACCAGTTCGGCCGCCGTATCGTTGGCAACCTGTTGAATGCTTTCCAGCGCTCCGGCACGGATTTCGGCAATTGCCTTCTCCGATTCTGCCGCCTTGGCCGCGATTTCCGCGTCTGCCTTGGCAATCGCGTCATCCAGGTCCGCCTGGATTTCGGCGCGCGCTTCGGCTGCGATCCGCTGGGCCTCGGCACGGGCATCGGCCAGCGCCTTGTTATAGGCCTCTTCGGCCTCGACCGCCTTGGCCTTCAGATCTTCGGCCGCAGCCAGGTCATTTGTAATGGTCCCCTGACGCTCGGCCAGGATCGCCGCGATGCGCGGCAGGGCCACGCGGGACAGGACCAGAAAGATGACGACCAGCGTAATGACCAGCCAGAAGATCTGGTTGGGGAACCAATCGAAGCAGAGCTGCGGCATCCCGATGGCCGAGCCATGGGAATCGACGCATTTGCCGACTGCTTCTGCAGCTATGGGTTCTGTCGCCATGATGTCCTCCGTCGGAACGTTGTCTTTACAACAGGTGGGCCGCTATGGCTTGGGCCCACCTGCGCGTAAGGATCAGGTTCCGCAGATTAAACGGCGAACATCAGCAGCAGCGAGACCAGGAATGCGAAGATCCCCAGGGCTTCTGCGAATGCGATACCAATGAACAGAGTTGCGGTCTGCGAAGCAGCCGCCGAAGGGTTGCGCAGAGCGCCGGCCAGGAAGTTGCCGGCCACGTTGCCCACCCCGATTGCGGCCGCGCCGGAACCGATTGCTGCCAGGCCTGCGCCGATGTGTGCGAGATCGCCTTCCATGATGTATCTCCTTACGAATTGGAAGTTTCGATTTTGGGTTATCGTTCCTGTGCTCAGGGTCGCCCCTGATCAGTGATGCGGATGCAGAGCGTCCTTCAGATAAACACAGGTCAGAATGGTGAATACGTAGGCCTGGATGAAGGCCACCAGGACCTCGAGGCCGTACATTGCGGTGATCGCCAGAACCGATACGGGCGAGATCACGGCGACCGCGGCGAAGCCGGCGAAAACCTTGATCACGGCGTGGCCGGCCATGACGTTACCCGCAAGACGAATGGAGTGGCTGACCGGGCGCACGAAGTACGAGATCAGCTCGATGATCGCCAGGATCGGGCGCAGCGCCAGCGGCGCGCTGGACACCCAGAACAGGCTCAGGAAGCCGGCGCCGTTCTTGACAAAGCCCAGAACGGTCACGGTCAGGAACACGGCCAGCGCCAGCGGAATTGTGACCGCGAAATGCGATGTCGTGGTAAACGAGGTCGGGATCAGGCCGAGGAAGTTCGCTGTGACGATGAACATGAACAGGGTCATGACATACGGGAAGTACTTGACGCCTTCCTTGCCACAGATGTCTTCCAGCATCTTGTAGATGAAGCCGTAGGCCAGCTCGGCGATCGACTGCATGCGGGTCGGGACGATGGCGCGCTTCGAGGTACTCAGCACCAGCAGGCCGATGATGGCCAGAACCGCGAAGAACAGCCACAGGGTCACGTTGGTGGGCGTGTACCAAGCCATCTCACCGCCGAAAAGCGGCTTGACGATGAACTGGTCCATCGGATGGAAAACCAGGCTGCTGCCTTCTGCTGCGGTGGTCTCGGTCGCCACGTTCAGTCCCTCTCGTCCTTCTCGGCCTGTGTCGAGGCCGCCTGTTTCTCTTGAGCTTCTTGCGCGCTGCGGAGCATGACCTTCACGCCCGCGACAAGGCCCAGCAATGTGAACAGCACCAGGAAGATCGGGATCGTCCCGAACAGGCTGTCCAGCCCGTACCCGATGCCAAATCCGATCCCCAGACCGGAAACCATCTCGATGACCATCCGCCAGGCCAGCTCGCCCCCGGATATGTCAGCGTCCGCACGAGGTTTCGGCGCTTTGGCCTTTTTTGCCGCGTCGATCTTGGCCTCAAGCTGCGTCAGGCGCTGCTTTGGGTCGTCATCGGTCACGGGCGTTTCCCTCGCACAGTCTTGGCGCAGTTGCTAAGCGGCCTCGCGCGCAGAGTCAACGCTGTTGATGGCTCCAATTGACGCAGCTTAAGTCTATGTTTTCAAATGAATTTTATGGACACGCTCTGACTGACGATCGGGCCGCGAACAAACCATGCCGCTGGAAACATCGGATTCCGCATATTCAACCAAATGGTTGACCAAACTTTCCCGCTGTGGTTCAGCGGGATCATGTCCGATGACCTCGATACCGTCTTTGCGGCCCTGGCCGACCCCACGCGGCGCGCGATACTGGCGATGCTGCTCGAGGATGACATGGCCGTCACCGACGTGGCCCAGCCGTTCGAGATGTCGCTGGCGGCGATCTCGAAGCACCTTACGATCCTGACCCGAGCCGGGCTGATCAGTCAGGAAAAGCGTGGCCGGGTGAAATGGTGCAAGCTGGAACCCGACGCCCTGCGCGCGGCCTCGGTCTGGATGCAAGGGTTCGGGCAGTTCGAACCCGTGAATCTGGATGCGTTCGAGCGGTTCCTGGAAAACCAGCTTTCCGCGGGTGATGAGGCCTAGCGCACCACGAAGACCGACATGCTGGCATGTTTGGCCAGGTATCCGGCATGGCTGGACAGGATGAAGTCGGTAATCCGCGGCGCGTGGGTGCCCACCACGATCAGGTCGGCACCGATCTCTTCAGCGGTGCGGGCCAGGTCACCATCCACCTCGACCGCCACATCCACCGAATGAATGTTGCGGAAATCAACTTGCGCTCCGCTAGCTTGGGACAACTCGTCCGCCAGATCGGACAGATGGTCCTTGATCGCGGCTTCCGTTTGCGTGGGGTCGCCGGGCTGATTGCTTGTCACGCTGACGATGGTGATCCGCGCCCCCTGCCACCGGGCGACCTGTGCCGCAACCTCGGCCGCTTTGCGCACTTCGGGTGGCAGATGCAGATCGACGGGAAACATTATGTGTTTGAACATCAGTCGCTCCTTTCACGCCGACAGCTTAGCGGGTTTGACATAACCGGCCCTTGATGTGGCTCAATCCAAGAGGATCAGCCTTGCTGGCTGTACTCGACCCCTGTGACCACACCGCTGGGATCGGCGCGGCACAGCCATGGGGCCTGAGCGCCGGCCACTGCGACCTGTGTGACGGTCCCCGCCGGCTCGGCAGTTGTCGACAGAGCCTGGACATCCGCGGGGCTCCGGTTGGCCTCAGCAGCCACCAATGCCTCGCAGCTGGCTTGAAGGGTTGAATTGTCGGCGGTGTCCTGCGTACACCCAAAAACCAGCATTAGCGTGGCCGAGGCAATCAATCTGTGCATGTTCCGGTCCTTTCGGAGTTTGCCTCACCCTGACACGAACGGGCGCTTTGGCAAAGGTCAGTCCGGCGCGGTTTGTTGCCGAGCCATCCCCAAGTCATCCCCTTTCAGCAACAGCAGCAGGGCAAGGATCGTCAGCCCTATTCCCACCAGGACCAGAAGGCCCGGCGCCGGCTGGCCCAGCGCGATCTGCCAGATGATCACCCAGCTGGGCGTCAGGTAGGTATAGGCCATGACCTTGGCCGATGGCAGCAGCAGCGTGGCGTATTGCAACAGAACGAAGGTGGCCGCGCTGGCGCAGATGGCGACGTAGAACAGGCCGATCCAGACGATCGCCGGCAGGTTGGCCCAGTCGGTCGCGCGGATGTCGGACCAGCCGAACACCGTCAGCACCGCGCATCCGGCCACCAGCGTGCCAAAGGTGAACACGACCGGCGGCTCGCCCCGGTTCAGCTTGCGCACCATGGGCGTATAGATCGCATGTGCCACGCAGCCCCAGAAATAGATGATCTCGCCCTGCCCGATCTCAAAGGCGCGAAAGGCCAGCCAATCGGCGCGGAACACCACCCACAGCGCGCCAACCGCGCCCACGCTCAATGCAAGGGCCATGTGCGAGGTGGTGATCTGGCGCAGCAGGACCCAACCCGCCACCGCCGACAGGATCGGCGTCAGGGTAAACACCGCCGCCGCGCTGACCGGCGGCGCGGTCTTCAGCCCGTAGAACATCAACACGAAATAGGCCGAGAACAGCCCGCCCAGCACCAGATAGCGCCACGGCGCGCGCGCCGCGCTGCGCGGCAGGCCGGTCGTCATCATCGCCGCGATGCCGATCACCACGCCGGCAATCGCGAACCGCGCGGCGTTCAGCGCCGCCGGCGCGATCTCGTTGGCGATCATCGAACCCAGCGAGAAACTGCCCGCCACCAGCGCCGAGAACACCAGCATGGCCAGATGGCCACGCGCCTGCGGGCTCATGGCAGCCAGTCCTTGGCCTGCTCCTTGAGGAATTTCAGAAAGGTCTGCACCTTGTTGGTGCGGTGCAGATCCACATGGGTCACCAGCCACAGGTTGCCGGCCCATTCCGGCAGAGGCTCCATCACCTCCTGCAACTGCGGATGGCGGGCGGCTTCCCACCGGGCCATGAAGCCGATCCCTGCCCCGGCCAGAACCGCTTCGGCCACGGTGAAGTTGTTGGAGCAGCGGAAGGTGATCGCCTCGGCCGGGACATTGGCGCGCAGCCAGCGCGAAAAAGGCGCGCGGCTGTTTTCGTCATCCGCCCCGACGAAGGCGTGGTTGGGGAAATCCTCGACTCCCGCGGGCAGGCCGCGCCGCGCGATATAGTCCTGACTGGCATAAAGCCCCACCTCTTGCGTCATGAAGGGCTGCACCACGTTGTCCGGCTGATCTGGGGCCGCACCGGCACGGATGGCCACATGCGCCTCGCCATATTCCAATCGGAACAGGCGGTCGCCGGTCAGATAGCGCACGATCAGGTCGGGATGGTCCTGCTGGAACGCGGTCAGCGTGGGCACCACCAGCGGCGCCAGCGAGGCCAGCGAAGTCACCACCAGCTCTCCCGAAACATCGCCTCCGCGCCCCTTCAGCCGCCCGACCAGCTGGTTGAACTGATCCTCGGTGGCCTGGGCCACGCGCAGCAGATCCTCGCCCGCCTCGGTCGGGGTGTAGCCGCGCGCGTGGCGCTGGAACAGCTTGACCTTCAGCCGGGCCTCGATCGCGTCGATATGGCGGATCACCGTGGCGTGGTGCACCCCCAGAACCTCGGCCGCGCCGCTGACCGTGCCCATGCGCGCAACCTGATAGGCGGTGCGGACCTCGTCCCAATTGTCCATGACAAAACCAATTCTGTGCAATTTCCAACAATGCCTGTTGATTTATCCCAGTTTCGTTCGCTCACGCAATATTCATATTGGGCTCAGACGCAAAATCCGAACCCTGAGAAGGACCCACGCCATGACAAAGACCATCCTGCATATCGACGCCTCGGCCCGCCGCACCGGCTCGGCCACCCGCGACCTGTCGGCCCGCATCGTCCAGCACCTGGGCGCCAGCCGCATCATCCGCCGCGACCTGGCCACCCCCCTGCCCTTGCTGACCGAGGACTGGATCACCGCCAACTTCACCCCCGCCGATCAACGCGACGCCACCCAGCGCGACCTGCTGGCCCTGTCGGACGAGTTGGTCAAGGAGCTGCAGCAGGCCGATACGGTGGTGATCGGGTTGCCGATCTACAATTTCTCGGTGCCGGCCGCCTTCAAGGCCTGGATCGACCTGGTCGCCCGTGCGGGCCTGACGTTCTCATATACCGAGAATGGCCCCAAGGGCCTGCTGGAGGGCAAACGCGCCATCCTCGCCATCGCTTCGGGCGGTACCGCAGTGGGGTCCGAGATCGACTTTGCGACCGGATACGCCCGCCATGTTCTGGGCTTCATCGGCATCCATGACGTGGATGTGGTGGCCGCTGACCGCATGGCGCTGGACCCGGAAGCAACTCTGAGCAACGCGCAGAAAGCCGTGGCCGAACTGGCCGCCTGATCCAGCCACTGGCCATCCTTGGTCAAACCGTCCAATCTGTCCCCGAGCGGGATCGGCAGATTGGACGGTTGTCATGAAGAAGATCGGAATTCTGGGCGGGGTCGGCTGGGCGTCGACAATAGACTATTACCGCGCCATCGCCGAGGGCGCCGGGCGCCATTTTGCAGACCGTGGGCACGGATCGCCGCTTCCTGTTCCTCCGATGACCATAGAATCCGTCACCCAGGCTAAAACCCGCGCATTGCGCGGAACCGCCGACGACGAAGCAAGCTGGTCCGCGTTCGATGCCGTCTTCCGCGAAGCACTGCTGACGCTTGAAAAGGCGGGATGTGATTTCGGCATCATCGCCTCGAACACACCCCACGCCCGTTTGCATTCGATCCGGCAGGGCGTGACCATGCCGATCCTGAGTATCTTTGATGCAACCGCCGTGGCCACCAAAACGACAGGCGCAAAAAGCGCGCTGGTTCTGGGAACCTCGGTCACGATGCAAGCGCGCCACTATGCGGAACGGCTGGCGGCTGAAGGCATCACAGCCAATGACCGACTTCCAGAGGACCAGATCGCGGAAATGCAGGCCATGATCGACACCGAATTCTATGGCGGTGCCTCGGCCAATGCCCGCCACCGTCTGCTGGCATTATGCAACCGGCACGCCGCCCCCGGAACCGCGATCCTGCTGGCCTGCACCGAATTGCCGCTGGCCTTTCCCCAACATCTTGATGACCCGGTTTTCGAGGCCGACGGGCACCTGTTCGTCAATCCCTCGGCCGCCCATGTCGCCGCCGCGTTGAAAGAGGCGCTGAGCGATTGATCAGGGCAGCCAGGTGACCTCGCACCCAATCCGGTCGAAGAAGGCCATCAGATCGTCGCGCGCCATGGCCACCGTCCGGTCGTTGACCAGCGGATGCATATAAATCACGTCCGCATGCTGCGCCGCGTCGTCCATGAAGAACCGCACATCGTTGCCCACGCCGTTGATCATCGCCAGCGGGCTGACCGCGCCGGGACGGATGCCAAGGTTCTGCATCAGCCGATCCGCCGACCCGAAGGACAGGTTGCCCACCCCCAGTTCGGCGCCCAGCGCCTTGAGGTCGATCTCGCGGCTCTGCTCCAGCGTCACCAGGTAGTTCCGCTTTTTCTTGTCGCGCAGATACAGGTTCTTGAGCCGCAACGCGTTTTCGCCCGGCACCATGAACTGATCCTCAACCGCCTTCGACTCTTCGACCGTCCGCAGCGGGACGTGGCTGTGCAGGCGATAGGGCAGCCCCCAATCGTCCAGCTGCGCCAGCAGTGCATCGGAACTAAGCGGCAACGTGTCCTGAAAGGCAGATGAGGCGTCCATGGTCTTCTCCCGAATAGCGCAGCAGTCATGGCCGACGGGGCAAGACGATGCAACCCGGCAAGCGCGGATGGTTGACTCGGGTGGCCAATGGGCCTAAACGCCAACGCAACATCCGGAAGCGTCTGTTCTTCCGGTCCCTTGAGTCGTTCAGGGATCGCCCCCCACCAGCGAGTTTCGCCCGTGGGGGCGTTTGTGCATTGACCCGTCTGCCCCTATCTATGGGGCGCCAACCGACAACCGGCGAAGGAGGCCGAAGGCATGTTTGAAAATCTATCCGAACGCCTCTCTGGCGTCTTTGACCGGCTGACCAAACAGGGCGCCCTGTCCGAGGAAGACGTCAAGACCGCCCTGCGCGAAGTTCGCGTGGCGCTGCTTGAGGCTGATGTGTCGCTGCCGGTGGCGCGTGCGTTCGTCAAGAAGGTGCAGGAACAGGCGACCGGCCAGGCGGTGACCAAGTCGATCACGCCGGGCCAGCAGGTCGTCAAGATCGTGCATGACGCGCTGGTCGATACCCTGCGCGGCGAGGAAGACCCCGGCAAGCTCAAGATCGACAACCCGCCCGCGCCGATCCTGATGGTCGGCCTGCAGGGCTCGGGCAAGACGACGACCACCGGCAAGCTGGCGAAACGTCTGAGAGAGAAAGAGGGCAAGAAGGTCCTGATGGCCTCGCTGGACGTCTACCGCCCGGCGGCAATGGACCAGTTGGCGGTTCTGGGCACCCAGATCGGGGTGGACACCCTGCCGATCGTGCCGGGCCAGAAACCGGTGGACATCGCCAAGCGCGCCAAGCAGCAGGCCACGCTGGGCGGCTATGACGTCTACATGCTGGATACCGCGGGCCGTCTGCATATCGACGAAGTGCTGATGGACGAGGTCGAGCAGGTCCGCAACGTGGTCGACCCGCGCGAGACCCTGCTGGTGGTCGACGGCCTGACCGGTCAGGTCGCCGTCGAGGTGGCCGAGGAGTTCGACGCCAAGGTCGGCATCTCGGGCGTGGTCCTGACTCGGATGGACGGCGACGGGCGCGGCGGCGCGGCACTGTCGATGCGCGCGGTCACCGGCAAGCCCATCCGCTTCGTGGGTCTGGGCGAGAAGATGGATGCGCTGGAAACCTTCGAGCCCGACCGCATCGCGGGCCGAATCCTGGGTATGGGCGACATCGTGGCCCTGGTCGAAAAGGCCCAGGAGACCATGGAGCTCGAGCAGACCGAGCGCATGATGAAGCGCATGATGAAGGGTCAGTTCAACATGAACGACCTGAAGATGCAGCTGGAGCAGATGATCCAGATGGGCGGCATGCAGGGCATGATGGGCATGATGCCGGGCATGGGCAAGATGGCCAAGCAGATGGATCAGGCCGGACTGGACGACCGGATCCTGCGCCAGCAGATCGCCATGATCCAGTCGATGACCAAGAAGGAACGCGCCAACCCCGCGCTGCTGCAGGCCAGCCGCAAGAAACGCATCGCGGCCGGTTCGGGCATGGAAGTCAGCGACATCAACAAGCTGCTCAAGATGCACCGGCAGATGTCGGACATGATGAAGAAGATGGGCAAGATGGGCAAAGGCAAGATGCTGAAACAGGCCATGAAAGGCATGTTCGGCAAAGGCGGGCCCAGCCCCGAGGACATGGCTGCGGGCATGGACCCCAAGGCGCTGGAAGCCGCAGCCAAGGCGATGGGCGGCAAGATGCCCGGCGGCATGCCCGGCATGGGCGGCGGCATGGCCCTGCCCCCCGGCCTGAGCGGGTTCGGAAAGAAGAAATAAGTGACCGCGCCCGTCGCATATCCCTGGGAGGCTCCGGCCACTGGCCCCGCTGCCGCTCTGTCGGCGCGGCTGGCTGCGGACTTGCCGCGGCTGGAGACTGCGCGGCTGGTGCTGCGCGCGCCGCGGATCGGGGATTTCGACACCTATGCCGACATCCTGATGTCGGACCGCGCCAAACACATGGACGGCCCGTTTGACCGGCAGGCGGCTTGGCTAGATTTCTTGCAATACGTCGCGGGCTGGCTGCTGCGCGGCGCGGGAATGTGGGCCATCGAGGACCGCTCGGGCGGTCAGGTTCTGGGGTTCGTGTCGGTCGGCATGGAATTCGGCGACCGCGAACACGAGCTGGGCTATCTGCTGACCGAAGCCGCCGAGGGGCGTGGCTTTGCAACCGAGGCGGCCGAAGCCGCCCGCGACTTTGCGCTGGGTCCGCAGGCCCTGCCGTCACTGGTCAGCTATGTAGACCTCGACAACGCGGCCTCGGTCCGCGTGGCCGAGCGCCTGGGCGCCCAGCGCGACCTACAGGCCGAGGCCGGGTTCGACGAGCCGGTTCTGGTCTATCGCCACCTGCCCGGCGACGAAGATGGCGGGATGGAGGCCTACGCATGACGACCTTCGCCATCCCGACCCTTGAGACCGAGCGCCTGATCCTGCGGGCGCCGAATCTGGACGATCTGCCGGCGATGACAGCCTTCTACGCGACCGAGCGCAGCCACATGGTGGGCGGGCCAAGGGATGCGGCGGGCTGCTGGAACGGACTGGCGAACCGGCTTGGCCACTGGGCGCTGCGTGGCTATGGCCTGTGGCACCTGACCGAAAAGTCCAGCGGTTCTTTCGTGGGCTGGACCGGCATGATCTATGTGCCGGGCTGGGACGAACCCGAGCTGGGCTGGACCCTGATGGAACAGGCCGAGGGCAAGGGTCTGGGCTTTGAGGCCGCGCAGGCCGCCCGCGACCACGCGGCGCGCCATCAGGGGCTGAACGGCGTCATCAGCTATATCGCCCACGCCAATGACCGCTCGCGCGCTCTGGCGGAGCGCCTCGGTGCGACCTACGAGCGCGAGGGCGAAGTGCTGGGCAAGTCCGCGCAGATCTGGCGGCACCCGAAACTCGACACGTCAACGACCGATCTGACCACCGAAAGGACCGGCCAATGAACAATCCCGTGACGCGGGCCGCGGCCTTGCTGAAAGACCACCGCGACAGCATCGACCGGTTGGACGCGATCCTGGTCTATACGCTGGCCGAGCGGTTCAAGCACACGCAGGCCGTTGGCAAGCTCAAGGCCGAACACGAACTTCCCCCGTCCGATCCCTCGCGCGAGGCCGCGCAGATCGCACGACTCGAAGACCTGGCGAAAGAGGCGGATCTGGACCCCGATTTCGCCAAGGCTTTCCTGAATTTCATCATTCAGGAAGTCATCCGACACCACAAGAAACACCAGAAATAGCCGGAGCTTTCCGGCCAACGCCATCCAAAGGAGATACCACAATGGCAATGAAAATTCGTCTGGCCCGTGGCGGCTCGAAAAAGCGCCCCTTCTACCGCATCGTCGCAGCGGACAGCCGCATGCCGCGTGACGGCCGCTTCATCGAGAAGCTGGGCACCTACAACCCGCTGCTGCCGAAAGACAGCGAAGAGCGCGTGAAGATGAACATGGAGCGCATCCAGTACTGGCTGGACCAGGGCGCGCAGCCGACCGACCGGATCGCCCGCATGCTGGAAGCCGCCGGCGCCAAGGAAAAAGCCGAGCGCAACAACCCTCAGAAGGGCACCCCGGGCAAGAAGGCCCAGGAGCGCGCCGAAGAGAAAGCCGCCAAGGCTGCTGAAGCCGCAGAGGCTGCTGCCGCTCCGGCCGAAGAAGAAGCTGCTGCTGCTGCAGAAGAGTAAACAGGCGGGCGCGTGCAGGATCAGGCTTTCACCGAAGATTTCCGCACGCAGTTTGATCTGTTGATGCGGCTCCGGCGCGATGTACGCCGGTTCCGCACCGAAGCGGTGAACGAGGCAGTGCTGACGCGCTGCCTCGACGCGTTTCAGCTGGCCCCTTCGGTGGGGCTGAGCGAACCGTGGCGCTTGATCCGCGTCGAAAGCCCAGCGGCCCGGACCGCGGCGCTGGAGAATTTCATGGTGGCCAATGACGCGGCGCTGGCGGGTTATTCCGGTGACCGGGCGCAGCTGTACAGCCAGCTGAAACTGTCGGGCATGCAGGAGGCGCCGGTGCAGCTAGCGGTGTTCTGCGATGACGCCACCGACAAGGGCCAGGGG
The DNA here is from genome assembly GCF_059613485.1 of Ruegeria sp. CRTD044. Classification (NCBI taxonomy): domain Bacteria; kingdom Pseudomonadati; phylum Pseudomonadota; class Alphaproteobacteria; order Rhodobacterales; family Roseobacteraceae; genus Ruegeria; species Ruegeria sp. CRTD044. The sequence continues at coordinate 69,362 of NZ_JBXWSP010000002.1, forward strand.
CTGGGCGCAGGCACCATGCCCGAGATGCGCCGCTATTCGGTGGTCTCGGCCGTCACTTTGTTCTGGCTGGCGCTGCGCGCGCATGGCCTGGGGCTGGGCTGGGTTTCGATCCTCGATCCCGACCGGCTGGCCCGCGACCTGTCGGTGCCCGAAGGCTGGCGGCTGATCGGTTATTTCTGCGTGGGCTGGCCCGAGGACTGCTCGGACACGCCCGAACTGGAAACCCATGGCTGGGAGTGCCGCCGCGGCAGCCTGCCGGTGGAAACGCGGTAGGGTGGCATGTTTGGATTGATACGCCTTCCCATCCTGCTGCTGATCGCCTTTATTGTGGGCGTGTTCTTTGAACGCAACAATCAACGCGAAGCCTGCGGCGAAATCGGTGTCTGGGAAAGTGGAATATGCGTGACAACGGAAATGCCCAATGACTGATCTGATCTGTGTCGGCAGCATCGCCGGGTCCTTTGGCGTACGCGGCGAGGTCCGCCTGAAAAGCTATTGTGCGGTACCCGAGGATATCGAGACCTACTCCCCCCTGACCGACGAGAGTGGCGCCCAGCGCTATCCGCTGATCATCACACGCGCGATCAAGAACGGATTTGCCGCGCGTCTGGGCGGGGTCGAAACCAAGGAACAGGCGGACGCCCTGAAGGGGCTGCGCCTTTATGCCCGGCGCGAGCAGTTGCCATCGCTTCCGGATGACGAATTCTATCACGCCGACCTTTTGGGGCTTGAGGTTTATGACACCGGCGGAACCCTGTTGGGGCGGGTCAAATCGGTGCAAAACCACGGCGCCGACGACCTGCTCGAACTGCACGGGCCGGGGCTAAAATCGACTGTATTCCTGCCATTCACCAAGGCCGCCGTACCCACAGTTGACCTTGAGGCCGGGCGTATCGTCGCCGACCCTCCCGAGGGCCTGCTGTGACGCGGCGCATCCTGCTGCATCTGGGCCTTCACAAAACCGGCACGACCGCCGCGCAATCCTTTCTGTTCGAGAACCGAGCGCTGATCTGGCCGCGCCACGCATTGGTTCTGCCCTATGTCACCCGCAAATCCGGGTTATCCGAAGCCGCCACGCGCCATTCGCTGTATGGGACATTCGGTACGCTGTCCGAATTCGGCAATCGCTGGCGCGAACTTCTGGCGACGCTGGATTTCGGGGAAAAGCGCGGGCTGATCCTGAGCGAGGAGAACTTCTCGGGGCTTCGCCCCAGCCGCAATCTGGTTGTGGGATACGCCGAAGCCCCTGATCTGGCCGCCTGCGTGGTCGATACGCTGCGCAACCGGCTTGTCGGGTCGGAACTGGACATCACCGTCTATCTCTCGTTGCGCCAGCGCGGTAGTTGGATCCGCAGCCTCTGGGCCCATGATCTTCAGCGCACGCGGCTTGTGCAGGATTTTGACACGTTCCGCGAGAGGCTCGAAGAGCTCCCTTCACTGCAGCAGACTGCGGACGCCGTTCGTGATCGGCTGCCCTCGGTTCGAGTGCAGACCGAATGGCTGGAAGACCTACGTGAGCGCAGCTTTGGCCCCGGAACACCTTTTGCCGAGTTCCTGGATCTGCCGCCCGAAAAGGCCGCCCTGCTGGTCAAGCCCACTCGGTCAAACCCGGCATTGCCGCGAGAAGCGCTATCCGAAATGCTCGAGTTGAACCGATCGGGGCTGGACGAGGCGGCGCTGGTCAGACAGAAAGCGCGCATCGTCGAACGCGCCCAAAACAGCCTGACCACGAACACATGACGAACAAACCTGCAAAGTCACATGGCCGCAAGGCTATTCGCCCCACGCTGAAACCGCGTGAGCTGCTGACGCCCACGCCGGACCTGCATGGCGTGTGGAAGGCCAAGGTGATCACGCTGTTCCCATCTGCCTTTCCCGGCGTCTTGGGCGAAAGCCTGACCGGCAAGGCGCTGCAAGACGGGCTATGGCAACTGGAAACGGTAGATCTGCGGCAGTTCGGGGTCGGCAAGCATCGCAATGTCGACGACACGCCCGCAGGCGGCGGTGCCGGCATGGTGTTGCGGCCGGATGTACTGGGGGCCGCGATCGATCACACGATGGATGGGGTACAGGGCAACTGGCCGCTGATCTACCTCAGCCCGCGCGGGCGCCGGATGGATCAGCGCATGATGCAGAACTTGGCCCGTTGCGATGGCATAACCCTGTTGTGTGGCCGCTTTGAAGGCGTTGATGAACGGGTTTTGGAGCACTACGGCATCCAGGAAGTCTCGCTGGGCGATTTCGTCATGACCGGAGGCGAAATTGCCGCGCAGGCGCTGATCGACGCCACCGTGCGACTGCTGCCCGGGGTTCTGGGAAACCAGGCCTCGACCGAGGAAGAGAGCTTTTCGTCCGGCTTGCTGGAACATCCACAATACACTCGGCCAGCCGAGTGGAACGGGCGCGAGATCCCACCGATCCTGATGTCCGGACATCATGGTCGCATCGCCGAATGGCGTCACCAGATGGCGGAAGAGATTACCCGCGCGCGCCGCCCGGACCTGTGGGATGCCTACCTGAAGGCGCGCGGGGAAGCCGACGACTAGGGTGCGCCCGCCTTCCATCGCGCCCAGATATCAGGCGAGCCATTGAAGGCGTTGATGTCCACCCGCCCCTGCACGCCGGGAACCAAACCGGTACCCGTATACTGCCAGAACCGCCAGACTGCCTTGGGATAGACATTGCGCGGATGCCCCGCGACCGAGCGCAGCCAGAACTCGGTCTTTGGCAGCCGTCCGATACCTGTGTCCTCGTAGAAATCGACCGTGGTGTAGACGATCGGCCGGCGGCCGTAATGTCGCTCCAATATGTCGAGGAACCTTTCCGCCTCGGCCCGCACCGTCTTGCCATCGGGGCGCAGGGTGCAGGTTTTGGAATGGGGGGTCCATTCCATGTCCAGCACATGCGGCAGGTCGGCCCCTCGTGGAACGTTTCGAATGAACCAGCGGGCCTGCTCGGCCGCGGGGCGGCAGAAGTAGTAATAGTGATATGCCCCCCACGGAACCCCTGCCGCACGAGCGCCCTGACTGTGATCCTGGAACATCGGATCGGCCACGTCGCCCCCTTCGGTCGCCTTAATGAACACGAAACTGACCCCCGAGGCCTTGGCCTGACGCCAGTCGATCGGTCCCTGCCAGCGCGAGACGTCGAGCCCATGCACGGGATAGTGCTCGGGCCGCCGCCGCTCCCAGTCATGCGGGTCGGCATCCGCAAAGGCTGGGTACAAAACCGAAGGTCCGGAAAGGCCCGCGACCATCGGTTGGTCTACGATTTGGGGCGCCGGCGCACGACGCCCGCAAGACATCAGTGCCAGCGCTAGAACCACGCAGAAAATCGCTTTGCTCATCCTGTTGCTCTGCCTCTAAACCCGCCCTTAAATTATGACCCAGAATGCCCGATCCCCGGCACAAGGCAACGCCGCGGTACAAGTGACGGCGGATTCCCACCAAATCCACCGCGATTTGGCCTGAAAACCGGCGATTTGGGCTTGATATACACGTCCGACTTCCCTAAACGGGCGCAATCCGGTGCCGCCTTTCGGGCGACTCTGGTGTTTTGGGTTGATCGCAGGAACGCACCTGCCCTTCTTCGGATCAGGGAAGCTGTGGAATAACCCGGACCAAAAGGAACATTCGACCTGACCTCTGGCGGGCTGCAGATCGCGGGACCCGGAGAAGACCAAGAGCTCTCAGATCGTGCCCAACTTCGTGGACCAACCACGAGCAGATAGGAGTAACTGCGATGGACCTGATCGCACAGCTTGAGGCGGAACAGATTGCCGCCCTGGGGAAAGACATCCCCGACTTCAAAGCCGGTGACACCATCCGTGTCGGCTACAAGGTGACCGAAGGCTCGCGCACCCGTGTGCAGAACTACGAAGGCGTCTGCATCGCGCGCAAAAACGGCGACGGCATCGCCGGATCGTTCACCGTTCGCAAGATCTCGTTTGGCGAAGGCGTGGAGCGTGTGTTCCCGCTGTATTCGACCAACATCGACAGCATCACCGTTGTCCGTCGTGGCCGCGTCCGTCGCGCCAAACTGTACTATCTGCGTACCCGTCGCGGTAAGTCCGCTCGTATCGCAGAAGTCACCAACTACAAGCCCAAGGCTGGCGCCGAGGCGTAAGGAGCGGAAAGATGAAAAAAGACATCCATCCCGACTACCACATGATCGACGTCAAACTGACCGACGGCACCGTGATCCAGATGAAATCGACCTGGGGCGCCGAAGGCGATCAGCTGGCCCTGGAAATCGACCCCTCCTCGCACCCCGCGTGGACCGGTGGCTCGTCGCGCCTGATGGACGCCGGCGGTCGCGTGTCGAAGTTCAAGAAGAAGTACGAAGGCCTGGGTTTCTGAACCAGCGCCTTTGCGGAATTTCCAAGGCCGTCCCCATGGGGGCGGCCTTCTTCGTTGGCCGCTTCTATTGCGCGTCCGGAACGTCGAGGTCAAAGACGATGATCCCGTCAGCACCATTCTGACACAGATCACACAGCTGACCGCCCAACCGCCGGTGTGTCGGGTGTTCGGCGTAAGCCTGCACGGCGTGTCGATCCGCAAAGCGGATCACGAACCCATCGCGATAGTCCTGCGACTTTCCTTCGAAATCGAGATTGGGGCCGCTTTCAAAGGCCAAGACCCCCTCCAGGTCGGCGCATAGCTCGGCCAAGCCGGTCAGAACGGCGCGGCGCGCGCCCTGCGGTGCATCTGATCGGAAAGTGAAGAACACGCAGTGCAATATCATGATGTCGGTTCCTGGTTGGGCAAAGTCAGATCCAGTAGGCCAAGGCGAGTGGCAGCACCAGGATCGTCGTCAGAGTTGAGACCATGATGTACCCGGCCACTTCCGGGCCATATTCTGGAACATGCTGGTCGATGAACAGGTATGTCGCAACCGAGGACGGCATCAGGCAGCACAGGATCAACGCTCCGCGTTCGACCCCGGTAAAGCCGAACAGCCAGACAAGCGTGGTGGCAATCCCGGCGGCCAGAACGAGATGCAGACCTGTCAGAATAACCGCCCGGCCAAGGCTGCCCGTCCGAAGCGTGGCCAGCGTGTGACCCAGTGTCAGCAACATCAGCGGGATCGACAGCCCGCCCAGAATGTCAAAGGATTTGGCGATCGGTTGCGGCAGGGTAGACCCCGTAGCCATCAGCGTCAGCGCGATGATAACCGCATAGATGATCGGAGATGTTGCAAGCTTGCGCGCCGAGAACTCTCCGGCCGGGATCCACATGCCGACCGTGAAAATACTCACCAATACCACGACGACAAAAGCCATCGTATAGGCCATGCCCGCATCGCCCAGTGCCAGCAAAGTGATCGGCAATCCGATATTGCCCACATTGCCATGCATCAGCGGGGTCAGAAACGCCCGCACCGGCCAACGCAACAGCCGCAACGCCAGAAATCCGAGCACGCCGAACGCCGCAATGGCGAGGGCAGCAGCAGCCATCATGTCCAGAAACGTGGCAATCTGGATCTTGGTGGCGGACAGATGAGAGATGATCAGTGTCGGATATCCCACCTTCGAGACAATCCCGCCGATCAACTTGTTGTCGAACGGTGCGCGCGCGACCGCCAGCCCGTACCCCACACCGGCACAGATCAGCACCGGCAGAACGATGTTCAATACGTTCAGGAATACGTGCTCCAAACCGGGTCCTTGCGTCCAAGTCAGTTTACAGACTGTGGCGACGGACGCCCCGTTTGGCAACATCCAAGCGTCAAGCGGCGGGTATCGCGAAAAAATCCAATTTAGACACTGATATTGTCCCGCAGACCCTACAGGACCGCTTTTCTTCGCGGATCACACAACATATAGTGGGTTCAAACAACGTGTAGGCAAACACGGCGCGACTTGGGAATACAGGTATGGCACATATCATCGTTGTGGGGAACGAAAAGGGCGGCGCAGGCAAGTCGACGGTTTCCATGCATGTTGCAACCGCGCTTGCGCGTTTGGGAAACAAGGTCAGCACCCTGGATCTGGACCTGCGGCAGCGCAGCCTGGGCCGCTACTTCGAGAACCGCCGCAATTTCCTGTCCACGGAAAAGCTGGAACTGCCCAGCCCGCGCCACCATGACCTGCCCGAGATCGACGCAAGCAAGCTCAAACCCGGCGAGAACATCTATGACCACCGTCTGTCCGCTGCCGTGGCCGAGTTGGAGAGCGACAGCGATTTCATCCTGATCGACTGCCCCGGCTCCCACACTAGGCTGAGCCAGGTGGCCCATTCGCTGGCCGACACGCTGATCACGCCGCTGAACGACAGTTTCATCGATTTCGACCTGCTGGCCCGGATCGACTCGAAGGGCGAAAAGATTCTCGGCCCCTCGGTCTATTCCGAGATGGTCTGGAACGCGCGGCAATTGCGGGCGCAGGCCGGGCTGAAACCGATCGACTGGGTCGTGGTGCGCAACCGCGTGGGCACCCAGCGCATGGTCAACAAGGAAAAGATGCAGCGCGCCATCGAGATGCTGTCGAAACGGATCGGCTTCCGCGTCGCCTCGGGCTTTTCCGAGCGTGTGATCTTTCGCGAACTGTTCCCGCGCGGGCTGACCCTGCTGGACCTCAAGGATATCGGGGTGAAACAGCTCAACATTTCGAACATCGCAGCGCGGCAGGAGTTGCGCGACATGATGCGCGAACTGAACTTGCCCGGGGTCGAGATCGACTTCTAAGCCGTCGGCGCGAAGATCGTGAACAGCTCTTTGGGTTCGGGCACGCCGCGCAGCATGTAGCGCCCGACCGAGATCAGGTCCTGTTCGCAGGGCTGAGCGGCGCGGGCCACGTCATCCGAGATCAGAATACGCCGATCCAGCGACCGGTGCATGCCAGCAATACGCGCGGCCTGGTTCACCGCCGGGCCAATCACGGTGAAATCCAGCCGGCTTTCAGCACCGATATTGCCATACAGGATTTCGCCCGAATGCAGAGCAAGGGTGAAATTGGCGACCGGCAGGCCGGCGGCGGCCCGTTCCGCGTTGAGCTCGGCCATACGCGTCTGCAGAACACCAACAGCGGCCAGCGCGGCGCGGGCGTCCTCGTCGATCTCGCCCACGTCGAACATGGCCATCAGGCCGTCGCCCATAAATTTCAGGATATTGCCGCCACAACCCTGAACGACCTCGACCGCCACGGCCAGATAGTCGTTCAGCATCGCGATGATGTCCGACCCCGGAAGGCGTTCGGCCAGGCCGGTAAAGCCCTCGAGGTCGAAATTCCAGATCACAGCGTCGATCTGCTGTAGCGACCCGCGCCGGATTTCACCCGACAGTACACGGTGGCCAGCATCCCCGCCCAGATAGACACGCAACAGATCCTGCGCCATCTTCCGGTTCGCGGCCGATTTCAAGGCGAGGCCCAGATGCGGCAGGGCATATCGGATAAGATCCAGATGCATTTCGTCGAACCCCTCGGCGTGATCCGTCGCCCAAGACATCAGAACCCCCTCGGGCATCTGGTCCAGCGCGATCCGGCGCTCGGGTTCGACCTTCTGCAAAACCAGCCCGGATGCGAAATAGTCGGTGGCGCCCCTCTGGTGCAGTTCGTTGAGAAACGGAAACCGGCTGGGTTCGTTCTGGTCCTTCAACCTCTCGCGCAGTTCCTTCGCGCCGGTCTGCAGCATCTCGTAAAGCGGGCTGTTCACCCATTGTGCGGGCGGTACCTCGGTGTGTTCGTAATTCTCGACGCTGCCCCCTTCGTCACGGTACCAGTTGAAGCCGGTACCGCCATAAGTGGGGTGATAGGCGCTCTGGGCGGCGTGAAACCGCATCAGGGGAACGCCCGCATCCACAAGCCGCAGGCAATAGCCTTCCAGTATTTCCGACTGTTCGGCCCCCTCCAGCCCCCGGTCCAGCAACCATCCGATCAGGTTTTCGGCGTAGGCTTTGGGGTCGGTGGATGGCATCTTGGGGCTCCGTCTGGTCTGCACCCCACTTGGGGGTTGCGGGGCCAGATTACCAGAGGTCAGTCCATCCCGGCCAGCCGCCGCAGCATCATCCGCAACAGGGCCGCCTCGCCTGTGGTGAACATGCCCGCCAGCCGGGCGTCATAGTCGCGGGCGATGTCGCGCAATTCGCGGTACACCGTCAGACCGGCGGGGGTCAGGGTCAGCCGCTCCATCCGGCGGTCGTTTTCGTCGCGGGTGCGCCGCAGGTATCGGCGCTGTTCCAGCTTGTGCACCGCGCGGCTGATCTTGGTCTTGTGCATCTTGGCACGTTCCCCGATCTGCTTGGCGGTCATCTCTCCGTAATTGCCCAGGTGGAACAACACGCGCCATTCGGTGCGCAGCATCCCATAGCGGTTCTTGTAGACCTTTTGAAAATCCAACGAGCTTTCCTCGGCTGCCTGGTTGAGCAGGAAGGGCAGGAAATTTCGCAGGTCGAAGTCATCTTTTTCGGAGGAATCTGGCTGTGTCATGGTTGTTAGTTACAAAATCAACTATTATTCGACAAGCAGCAAACGGAGGAACCCCGATGAATCGTCCGACTGACCCGCACGCTCTGACCCAAGCCAGCACGCCCGTTGGCACCCACGCAGGCTATATGCCCGGCTTTGGCAATGACTTCGAAACCGAGGCGCTGCCCGGCGCTCTGCCGCAGGGCATGAACAGCCCGCAGAAATGCAACTATGGCCTTTACGGCGAACAGCTCAGCGGCACCGCCTTCACCGCCAACCCGCCCGAGCGCACCTGGTGCTATCGCATCCGGCCGTCGGTCAAGCATTCCCACCGCTATGAAAAGATCGACCTGCCCTATTGGAAAAGCGCCCCGAATGTCGATCCAGACGTGATCAGCCTGGGCCAGTACCGCTGGGACGCGGTGCCTCATTCCGACCAGCCGCTGACCTGGCTGACCGGCATGCGCACCATGACCACCGCCGGGGACGTGAACACTCAGGTCGGCATGGCCAGCCACATCTATCTGGTCACTGAATCGATGGTCGAAGACTATTTCTTCTCGGCCGATTCCGAGCTGCTGGTGGTGCCGCAGGAAGGCCGCCTGCGCTTTGCGACCGAGCTGGGCATCATCGACCTGGAACCCAAGGAAATCGCCATCATCCCGCGCGGCCTGGTTTACCGTGTCGAGGTGCTGGAAGGTCCCTGCCGCGGTTTCGTCTGCGAAAACTACGGCCAGAAATTCGAGCTGCCGGGCCGCGGCCCGATCGGCGCCAACTGCATGGCCAACCCGCGTGACTTCAAGGCGCCTGTCGCGGCGTTCGAGGACCGCGAGGTGCCCTCGACCGTGACGATCAAGTGGTGCGGCCAGTTCCACACCACCAAGATCGGCCACAGCCCGCTGGACGTGGTGGCCTGGCATGGCAACTACGCGCCCTACAAATACGACCTGCGCACCTACTGCCCGGTCGGGGCCATCCTGTTCGACCACCCCGATCCGTCGATCTTTACCGTGCTGACCGCGCCTTCGGGCGTGCCGGGCACCGCGAATATCGATTTCGTCCTGTTCCGCGAACGCTGGATGGTGATGGAGGACACGTTCCGCCCGCCGTGGTACCACAAGAACATCATGTCCGAGCTGATGGGCAATATCTACGGCCAGTATGACGCCAAGCCGCATGGCTTTGTGCCGGGCGGCATGAGCCTGCACAACATGATGATCCCGCATGGCCCCGACAAGGAAGCCTTTGAAAAGGCATCCAACGCCAATCTGGGGCCGGACAAGTTGGACAACACCATGTCCTTCATGTTCGAGACCCGCTTCCCGCAGCACCTGACCGCCTTTGCCGCGAACGAGGCGCCGCTGCAGGATGACTACATCGATTGCTGGACGGATCTGGAAAAGAAATTCGACGGCACGCCCGGCAAGAAATGACACCGGTGGCCCACGGCCACCGCACTGCACAAGGAAACGCAATGCCATTGATGAAATCCTGGGTGGCCTCGGCCAATGACGCGAACCACCCGTTTCCGCTGAACAACCTGCCCTATGGCGTCTTTTCGACTGCAGGTTCCGAGCCGCGCTGCGGCGTGGCCATCGGGGACATGATCCTCGACGTGTCCGCCGCCGAGGCCGAGGGGCTGATCACTTTGGGCGACGAGCCGCTGTTCGATCTGCCCTTCTGGAACCCGCTGATGGAACAGGGTCCGGCTGTCTGGGCCGCGCTGCGCGAGCGGCTGACCGCCCTGCTGGCGAAAGGGTCGAAAGAACAGGACAAGGTCGAACCGCTGCTGGTTCCGCAGGCCGAGGCCCATTTTCACATGCCTTTTGCCGTCAGCGAATACACCGATTTCTATGCGGGCAAGCACCACGCCACCAACGTCGGCACCATGTTCCGCGGCCCGGAAAACGCGCTGCCACCCAACTGGTTGCACATCCCCATCGGCTACAATGGCCGCGCTTCGTCTGTGGTAGTCTCGGGCACCGATATCCGCCGCCCGTGGGGGCAGTTGAAATCGCCCGACCATGACCGCCCCGCCTTCCTGCCCAGCCGCCGTTTCGACATCGAGCTGGAGATGGGCGCCATAGTCGGCACCCCGTCCGACGGCCCGATCACCGTGCAGGAGGCCGACGATCATATCTTTGGCTATGTCCTGCTGAACGACTGGTCTGCGCGCGACATCCAGGCCTGGGAATACCAGCCGCTGGGCCCGTTCCAGGCCAAGGCGACCGCCACCTCGATTTCGCCGTGGATCGTGACCAAGGCCGCGCTGGACCCTTTCCGCTGCGACACGCCCCCGCGTGAGGTCGAACTGCTGGACCACCTCAAGGATTGTGGTCCGATGCTCTATGACATCGAGCTTGAGGTGACGATGGCGCCCGAGGGCAAACCGGCGTCCACCATCGCCCGCACCAATTACAAGGAAATGTATTATTCCTCGGCGCAGCAACTGGCGCATCACACCACCTCGGGCTGCCCGATGAACGTGGGCGATCTGCTCGGCTCGGGCACGATCTCGGGGCCGACGAAGGACAGCCGCGGCTCGCTTCTGGAACTCAGCTGGGGCGGCAAGGAACCCATCACGCTGGAGACCGGCGAAACCCGCAGCTTCATCGAGGACGGCGACACGCTGACCCTCAAAGGCGCCGCCCGGGGCGATGGCTACACGATCGGCTTCGGCGATTGCACCGGCACGGTGCTGCCCGCCCTTGAAGACCCATACGCACGATAAGGAGCGCCAAATGGCAAAGGCATTCGCGTCCCAGGGGGACATGACCGAAAAGAAGATCTCGTTCACCGAGGTGGGCGAAGGGCTCTATGCCTTCACCGCCGAGGGCGACCCGAACTCGGGCGTCATCATCGGCGATGACAGCGTGATGGTGGTCGAGGCCCAGGCCACGCCGCGCCTGGCGCAAAAGGTGATCGACTGCATCCGGTCGGTGACCGACAAGCCGATCACTCATGTGGCTCTGACCCATTACCACGCGGTCCGCGTGCTGGGCGCCAGCGCCTTCGGCGCGCAGCAGATCATCATGTCGGACATGGCCCGCGCCATGGTCGTCGAGCGCGGGAAAGAGGACTGGGATAGCGAGTTCCAACGCTTTCCGCGCTTGTTCGAAGGGCATGAAAGCATACCCGGCCTGACCTGGCCCACCACCACCTTCAACGACACGATGACGGTCTATCTGGGCAACCGCCGGGTCGATCTGATGCATCTGGGCCGGGCACATACGGCTGGTGACATCGTCATCCACGTGCCCGACCAGAACGTGATGTTCACCGGCGACATCGTCGAATACCACTCGGCCTGCTATTGCGGCGACGGGCATTTCAGCGACTGGGGCGACACACTGGATCAGATCCAGTGGTTCGACGTCGATGCCATCGCGCCGGGGCGCGGCGATGCGCTGGTCGGCAAGGAAATGGTGAACGCCGCCATCGAGAACACCCGCGATTTCGTCGAAAGCACTTATCGCCCGGCGGCCAAGGTGGCGGCGCGCGGCGGCAGCCTGAAAGAGGCCTGGGACGCAGTGCGTGCGGAATGCGATCCGAAATTCTCGGACTATGCCATCTATGAACACTGTCTGCCCTTCAACGTGGCCCGTGCCTATGACGAGGCGCGCGGCATCGATACCCCTCGCATCTGGACCGCCCAGCGCGATCTCGAGATGTGGGAGGCCCTGCAGGGCTGAGAAATGGCCCGGCGACTTGATCCAGATCGTGTTGCCGGCCTGAAAACGATGCAACCATGGAGGAGAGCCATCGGCGCCCCGCGCCGGTGGGCAGGGATTGTGCGCCACGCGCACAGAACTTGGGGAGAGAGCCCATGAACAAGATTTTTGAACAGCCGCTCTATGCCTATGCCCGCAGCCCCGATCAGGATGCCCCCGCCCCGGTGCGGCATCAGGTGATCGTGATTGGCGCGGGTCCGGTCGGGCTGGCCGCCGCCATCGACCTGGCCCAGCAGGGCGTCGAGGTGGTGGTGCTGGACGACAACGACAAGGTCAGTTTCGGCAGCCGCGCCATCTGTTTCGCCCAGCGCACGCTGGAAATCTCCGACCGACTGGGTTGCGCCCGGCCGATGGTGGACAGGGGCGTGCTGTGGAACACCGGCAAGGTGTTTTTCGACGACCGAAAGGTCTATGAATTCAACCTGCAGCCCGATGAGGGGTACGCCCATCCGGCCTTCATCAACCTGCAGCAATACTACTTTGAGCAGTTCATGGTCGAACGGGTCCGCGCGTTGCAGGCCCAGGGCGCGCCGATCGAGATCCGTGGCCGCAACAAAGTCGAGGCGATCGGTACCCATGACGACCACGTCAAACTCGAGGTGGAAACGCCCGAGGGGTCGTACACCGTCGAAGCCGACTGGCTGATCGCCTGCGACGGGGCCAATTCGCCCACCCGCCGGATGCTGGGGCTGGATTTCGTGGGCCGGGTGTTCGAGGACAACTTCCTGATCGCCGACGTGATCATGGAGGCCGATTTCCCGTCCGAGCGCTGGTTCTGGTTCGACCCGCCCTTCAACCGCGGCCAGTCGGCGCTGCTGCACAAACAGCCCGACAATGTCTGGCGCATCGACCTGCAACTGGGCTGGGACATCGACAAGGAACGGGAAAAGCGCCCCGAAAACGTGATCCCGCGCCTCAAGGCGATGCTGGGCGAGGATGTCCAGTTCGAGCTGGAATGGGTCAGCATCTATACCTTCCAGTGCCGCCGGATGGAGAAATTCCGCCACGGCCGCGTCCTGTTTGCCGGCGACAGCGCGCATCAGGTCAGCCCCTTCGGCGCGCGCGGGGCCAATTCGAGCCTGCAGGACACCGACAACCTGTGCTGGAAACTGAAGATGGTCCTTGACGGCACCGCCCCCGACAGCCTGCTGGACAGCTATGATGTCGAGCGCATCCACGGCGCGGACGAAAACATCCTGAACTCCACCCGCTCGACTGATTTCATCACGCCGAAATCGGAAATGTCACGCATCCTGCGCGACGCGGTGCTGGACCTGAGCGAACATTATGAGTTCGCCCGCCCGCTGGTGAATTCCGGGCGGTTGAGCGTGCCCTGCACCTATGACGGCTCGCTGCTGAATTCGGCCGATGCGCTGAATGGTCCGGCCGAAACGCGCCCCGGCTCGCCCTGCCCCGATGCGCCGCTGGGGGATGCGTTCCTGTTGCCCAAGCTGGCGGGCAAGTTCACCCTGCTGACCATCGACGCCGAAGCCCCAGACAGGATCGAGGAAGAGGGTGTGACGGTCGAGCGGCTGGCGCTGTCGGTCAAGGACGACCGGACGCTGGCGCTAAAGCGGCGGTATCTGGGCGACGCGGAAGGTGCGGTCTATCTGATCCGGCCCGACCAGCATGTGGCGGCGCGGCGCGACAGCTATGAAGACAACGCGTTCCGGCATGCGATCCGCCGGGCCATCGGCAAGGAGTAGGCACAATGGATGAACTGATCCTCACCCCGAATATCGACGGCGCGGATGATTTCTATGCCGATCTGCTGGCCGCGCACGACGGTCTGGACAAGGCCGAAAGCGATGCGCTGAATGCGCGGCTGGTGCTGGTGCTGGCCAACCATATCGGCGACCGGGCCATCCTGAAACAGGCGATCGACGCAGCCAAAGCCCGATGAGCGACGTCGTCCTGTATGACTACTGGCGGTCCTCGGCCAGCTACCGGGTGCGCATCGCGCTGAACCTGGCCGGGATCGCCTATCGCGCGCAGACCGTCGATCTGGTCAAGGACGAGCAGACCGCGCCCGCGCATCTGGCGCGCAACCCGCAGGGCTTTGTGCCCGTGCTCGAGATCGACGGCGTGCAACTGACCCAGTCGCTGGCCATTCTGGACTATCTCGACCGGACGCGGGGCCTGAACCTACTGCCGGACGAGCCGGTTGCGCGGGCCAGGGCGCAGGCGCTGGCCCATGCCATCGCGGTCGATCTGCACCCGGTCTGCAACCTGAAGGTCGCCCGCCACGCCACGCAGCTGAGCGGCAGACGGGGCGACATGCCCGGCGACTGGATGCGCCATTTCATCCGCCCCGGTCTGTTGGCCTTCGAGGCGATGCTGGAAGGGTTCGAACAAGCCCCCTATTGCACGGGATCAACGCCCGGGCTGGCCGATCTGTGCCTGATCCCGCAGATGTACAACGCCCGGCGCTGGCAGGTCGATCTGTCGGACATACCGCGCATTCTGGCGGTCGAGGCGGCCTGTGCCGACCACCCCGCCTTTGCAGCGGCCCACCCGGACGCCCACGCGCCGGGCTGAGCCGCGCACAGGGTCTGTTTGCCGATGCGTCTGTGCACCGGCGCCGATCGGGCCTAGCCTTGTGCCGGAAACCACCGCACGAGGCCCCCGATGCCACAGATCACCGGCTATCACGCCCATGTCTATTTCGACGCCGAAACGCAGGACACCGCCCGCCGTGTCTGCGAGGAGGCTGCACGCCTGCTCCCCGTCCAGATGGGCCACATGCACAGCCGCAATGTCGGCCCTCACCCCCGCTGGAGCTGCCAGCTGAGCTTTGCCGCCGATGCCTTCGACAAGGTGATACCGTGGCTGATGCTGAACCGGCAGGGGCTGACCGTGTTCACCCACCCCGAAACCGGCGAGCACCTGCCCGACCACCGCGACCGGGCGATCTGGATGGGCGAGATGCTGGATCTGGACCTGTCGATCTTTGACCGGCAGGGCGCCTAGCCCAGCGCCCGCGCCTGTTCCCTGAGCTTGAATTTCTGGATCTTGCCCGTCGATGTCTTGGGAAGCGGCCCGAACACCACCGTCTTGGGTGCCTTGAAATGGGCCATGTGGTCGCGGCAAAATGCGATCAGATCGGCCTCGGTCGCCTCGGCGCCCGGCTTCAGTTCGACAAAGGCGCAAGGCGTCTCGCCCCATTTCTCGTCCGGTTTGGCGACCACGGCGGCCTCCATCACGGCGGGGTGCTTGTAGAGGATATCCTCGACCTCGACCGACGAGATGTTCTCGCCCCCCGAAATGATGATGTCCTTTGACCGGTCCTTCAGCGCGATATAGCCGTCGGGATGCGTCACCCCCAGATCGCCCGAGGCAAACCAGCCGCCGCGGAACGCTTTCTGCGTGGCCTCGGGGTTCTTCAGATACCCTTTCATCACGATGTTGCCCTGCATGAAGATCTCGCCCATGGTCTCGCCATCGGCCGGCACCGGCTCGAGCGTTTCGGGATCAGCCACCATCAGCCCCGACAGGGCAACGTATTTCACCCCCTGCCGCACCTTGAGCGCGGCGCGCTCCTCGGCGGGCTTGTCGTTCCATTCGTCCTTCCAGGCGCACACGACCGACGGCCCGTAGGTCTCGGTCAGGCCATAGACATGAGTGACTTCGATGCCCATCCCCTCCATCGCCGCGATCACCGCGGCGGGCGGCGGGGCACCTGCGGTCATCACCTTGATCTCATGATCGAAATCCTTGAGATGATCGGGCGCGTTGGCCAGCATGTTCAGAACGATGGGCGCGCCGCAGAAATGGGTCACGCGCTCGTCGCTGAAGGCGCGGTAGATCGGCTCGTCCCGCACCGCGCGCAGGCAGACGGACGTGCCCGCGTTCGCGGCCATGGTCCAGGGGAAACACCAGCCGTTGCAGTGGAACATCGGCAGCGTCCACAGATAGACCGAATGCTGCGGCATGCCCCAGGTCAGGATGTTCGACGTGGCATTCAGCGCCGCGCCACGGTGGTGATAGACGACACCCTTGGGGTTGCCCGTGGTGCCAGAGGTGTAGTTCAGCGTGATCGCGTCCCATTCATCGGCGGGCAAAGACCAGTCGAAATCCGGGTCGCCCTCGGCCAGCAGATCGTCATAAGTCAGCGCGCCAAGCTTCTCACCGCCATCGAAACTCGGATCCTCGATGTCGATCACCAGAATGCCGTGATCCACCTGCTCCAGCGCCTGCTTCACCTCGCCCGAGAATTCGGGATCGACCAGCAGCACCTTGGATTCGGCGTGGTTCAGGATAAAGGCGATGATCGGGGCATCGAGCCTTGTGTTGATCGTGTTCAACACCGCGCCTGCCATGGGCACGCCAAAATGCGCCTCGTACATCTCGGGGATGTTGGCGGCGATGATCGATACCGTGTCGCCCGCGCCCACCCCACGCGCGGCCAGCGCACTGGCCAACTGGCGGCAGCGCGCATAGGTCTGCGCCCAGCTATGGCGCCGGTCACCATAGACCACGGCGGGATAGTCAGGGTAAACGGCCGCGGTCCTCTCGATATAGCTGAGCGGGGACAGGGCCGTAAAATTTGCCGGGCCTTTGTCCAGATCGCGCTGATAAATGCTGTGGGTCGCCATCCGCCTCTCCTCCCCAAGTCGTCGGATTTTTCGTATTGAGCACAAAGGTTGCCGCAAAACAAACCCGTAAAAATACGCGAGGCGAATATACTGGAGCTACGTGATCGGGTAATCTGGCCCTACTGCGTACCGGGCTTTCGGGCTGATCTGCGGTATCTGGTTCATCCGCGCCCGCCGGGCATCGTGATTCCCGCGCGTCGCGTCTTACTGAAAGGACATGTCATGGACGGCACGTTCAACGAAAACGATCTTTCCCGCGTGGTCGAGGCCGACCGCGCCCATATCTGGCACCATCTGATCCAGCACAAGCCGTTTGAGACGAACGATCCACGCATCATCGTCGAAGGCAAGGGCATGCGCGTCTGGGATCAAAAGGGCAAGGAACACCTGGATGCCGTCTCGGGCGGCGTATGGACGGTGAACGTGGGCTATGGCCGCGAATCCATCTGCAAGGCCGTCTACGACCAGCTGATGAAGCTGTGCTACTTTGCGAACTCGGCGGGCTCGATCCCCGGGGCGCTGTTTGCCGAAAAGCTGATCGAGAAGATGCCAGGCATGAGCCGGGTCTACTACACGAACTCGGGGAGCGAGGCGAACGAAAAGGCGTTCAAGATGGTCCGCCAGATCGCCCACAAGAAGTACGGCGGCAAGAAGACCAAGATCCTGTACCGCGACCGCGATTATCACGGCTCGACCCTGGCGGCGATGTCGGCGGGCGGTCAGGACGAGCGCAACGCGCAATACGGCCCCTTTGCACCGGATTTCGTGCGCGTTCCGCACTGCATGGAATACCGCAAGCACGAATTGGACGGCGCACCCGAAGAGAACTTTGGCGAATGGGCCGCCGATCAGATCGAAGCCGTGATCCTGCGCGAAGGCCCCGACACCGTAGGCGCGCTGTGCCTTGAGCCGGTGACCGCCGGCGGCGGCGTGATCGAAGCGCCCGAGGGCTATTGGCAGCGCGTGCAGGAGATCTGCAAGAAATACGACATCCTCCTGCATATCGACGAGGTCGTCTGCGGCGTGGGTCGCACCGGTACCTGGTTCGGGTACCAGCAATACGGCGTGAAACCCGATTTCGTGACCATGGCCAAAGGCGTGGCCTCGGGCTATGCCGCGATTGCCTGCATGGTGACCACCGAGGAAGTCTTTGACATGTTCAAAGACGATGCCGCGGACCCGATGAACTATTTCCGCGACATCTCGACCTTTGGCGGCTGCACCGCTGGGCCGGCGGCGGCGATCGAGAACATGCGCATCATCGAAGACGAGAACCTGCTGGGCAATTGCGCCGCGATGGGGGATCGCATGATGGGCAACCTGCAGGCACTGATGGACAAGCACAAGGTCATCGGCGACGTGCGCGGCAAGGGCCTGTTCCTGGGGGCCGAACTGGTCGCGGATCGCGCGTCCAAAGAACCGGTGGACGAAAAGCTGGCCCAAGCGGTCGTGGCCGATTGCATGGCACAAGGGGTAATCATTGGCGTGACCAACCGCTCGGTCCCCGGGCGCAACAACACGCTGTGCTTCTCGCCCGCTTTGATTGCCACGGCGGACGACATCGACCAAATCACCGACGCGGTTGATGGCGCGCTGGGGCGTGTGTTTGGGTAAACCCAGCGCAGGATAAAAGACCAAGTGAAACCGGCGTTCTTCGCGCCGGTTTCTTTTTTGATCTCCATTCGCTCAGGCAATAGCCTTTGTTTGATTCAATCAGCGCATCCAGACCAAAGTCTAGGACTTGCGTCCGCTGATGACAAAATGGGTTAGCGAAAAGAAAAACCGGCCCTTCGCGGCCAATGATCTCTGCTCATCCGCCCACGCTTTGGCTTCCTGATCCGGGACGAGCTTGTTGGACTCGGCGAACCTTTTCATCAGTGTGATCATCATATTGGCCAGCCCATCTGGCCGGAGTTCGTTATCGCAAATCGTGATCGGCGTGACGCTTTCGACAGTGAAACCCACGTCTCTCAAAATCGGTGGCAGTAGAGCGGGCACGTCTCTTCCGACAAAGTGCTTGTCCCAGGCTTTTATCATCCGATCCATTCTTGCCGGATCATCACTGTACCAAACCAGACTGTCGAAATGGATGTCGCCCACGACAAGCAGACCACCCGTCCTGAGACAGCGATGGGCCTCCGCCACCGCGGCGGCAATGTCATTTAAATACTCGTAAACCTGAACCGACACCGCCTTGTCGAGTGAGGCGTCCTTGGCCGGAAGTTGGCCTGCCTCACCCTCCATGATCTGGACCCAGTCATATTGATGGCAGCGGTTTTTGGCGGAACTCCGCATCGCCTCACTTGGGTCGATGCCCAAAACACGCCCGGTCGGACCAACCGCCCGCGCGAGCTCTGCTGTCAAAAGACCATTTCCGCACCCAACGTCCGCGATGATATCACCCGGGGCTGGTCGCAACGCGTCAAAAGACCCTCGCCGCCGTCGGGTGACATCGGCACCTTGATACACGCTATCGAGTAGACGCGTTGTTGCTGCATCAAATTCAAGCATGGCACTTGCAAAACCAATGTTGGTCAATTCAGCACGTGCAAGCCTAGCGGTTTTTGGCCCGGATGTCTGCCTGCGCAAAAAGCCGGCACTCAGGCACCAAAAAAGCCGCCCCTAGTCGGGCGGCCTTTCTCTCACTGTTTAGCGAATGAGGATCAGGAGGCCAGAGGGGCAAGTACCCTCGCGAGGACACCACCCAACGGTTCCAGTTCGCGCGACCTGCGTTTTTGGGCGTCAGTTGGCTCTTTTGATCTCAACTTCATCAAATTCGAAACGACCAGTTCCAAAGGCTGCCAGGCCTATCCCTGCCCGAGCGCCCTGGCCGGGGTTCGAGGACGTTCGCTTTGAAAACAGCGTTTGAACGACCTTGGTTCCGTTGGCATAGAAAACCACGTGCGCCCCTCGGACCTGGAAGGTCAGCTTGTTCGGGGCGCCGACACGTATCGCGTCATGTCTGTCTGCGTGTACCAGCCGCAATTGGCGGCCGTCCTTTTGCAGTACGTGATAGCGCCCTTTGTCGTCCACAGTGAACGCCACGTATTTCCCGGACTTTCCGCTGCCAACCAGAATGCCCACACCGCTTTTGCCGCTGAACTCTCCGTCCACCACGGCAGAGATTACCATGTCCTGCGTGCTCTCCAACGAATCCGAGCCGGGAAACTTCACCCACGCCACGTCGTTGAACTGAAGGCTGCGCGCATCCTGTCTGTTCTCCATGACGAATTTTCCATCGGCCACATAAACGGCCCAGGGCGGCTTGGCCGATTGAAAGTCGATCTGCCCGCCCAGCATGAGCGTCGTGTCGTCACCATCAAAGGTTTCAACCAATACGTCAGGAAGGTCAGGTTCGGTGATCGTGTCCTGCGATCTTGCCACTGTCGGGTGGCAGATCACCACTGCAGTCAAGACAAGAAGGGCTTGGGTAAGTCTTTGGCAAATAGGCATTTCAGTATTCCGCATTCAATTCATCAGTGAAACTTAACAGATGATTACATCAAATGCGTGTAGTGACCATAACGGAATCCCATACTTGGTTTACGCGAAATCCAATCTGGTCGATCCAAAGAAAAAAGCCGCCCCGAACGGGACGGCCTTTCTTTCACTGTCTCTCGAAAGAGGATCAGGCAGCCAGAGCGGCCTGTGCCTTGGCGACGATCGCGCCGAACGCTTCCGGCTCGTGCACGGCTAGGTCGGCCAGGACTTTGCGGTCCACTTCGATGCCGGCCAGGTTCAGGCCGTTGATGAAGCGGGAATAGGTCAGAGCTTCGTCATGCGAACGAACAGCGGCGTTGATGCGCTGGATCCACAGAGCACGGAAGTTGCGCTTGCGGTTCTTGCGGTCGCGGGTTGCGTACTGGTTGGCCTTGTCGACGGCCTGACGGGCAACCTTGAAGGTGTTCTTGCGGCGGCCATAGTAACCTTTGGCGGCCTTGATGACCTTCTTGTGACGGGCGTGAGTTACGGTTCCACCTTTAACGCGGGACATATCGGTATCTCCTCTTAGCGGTCGTAGGGCATGTAGCCCTTGACGATCTTGGCGTCGGGGGCGGACAGGGTGGTGGTGCCACGGGCGTCGCGGATGAACTTTTTGGTCCGCTTGATCATGCCGTGCCGCTTGCCGGCCTGACCGGCCATGACCTTGCCGGTCGCAGTCACCTTGAAGCGCTTCTTGGCGCTCGATTTGGTCTTCATCTTGGGCATTTCCGTCTCCTTTCAGGGTTCGGTCCGAAACGCGACTCGGCATGCCACATCGGCCGGTCGCGCGATCAGATGCGCCGTTTACGCAAGTTCGGTCATGCTGGCAAGGGGTTTTTGACCCGTTCGGGTGCTTTTTGCACCGGGGTCGGGAACCGGGGCAGCAGGGCCGCCCCGGTTGGTGTCATCAGTCGGCGAACTTGCGGATTTCGCCGCTTTTCAGTCGCGCGCTGTACGAGGCCAGTTCCTGACGCACCACTTTCATCAGGAAGTAGAGCGCAAAGACGTTGACCACGGCCATGGCAAAGATCGCCGCATCCGAGAAGTCGATCACCGGGCCCAGGTTGGCCGCAGCCCCGATCACCACGAAGACGCAGAAGATGATCTTGAACACCAGTTCCTTGGTGTGGCCCTCGCCGAACAGATAGGTCCAGGCCTTGAGGCCGTAATAGGACCAGCTGATCATGGTCGAGAAGGCGAACAGGATCACCGCGATGGCCAGGATGTAGGGGAACCAGCTGAAGGCGCTGCCGAAGGCGGCCGAAGTCAGGCTGACACCGGTGTTGCCATTGACGGTTGCGATCGCGGTGCCCGCTTCGTTCAGCACGTACAGGCCGGTTGCCGGGTCGATCACCAGCTGCTGGGTGATGATGATCACCAGCGCGGTCATGGTGCAGATCACCACGGTGTCGATGAACGGCTCGAGCAGTGAAACAAAGCCCTCGGTGATCGGCTCTTTGGTGCGAACGGCCGAGTGTGCAATGGCCGCCGAACCCACGCCTGCCTCGTTCGAGAAGGCGGCGCGTTTGAAGCCCTGGATCAGAGCACCGACCATGCCGCCGGCCACGCCCAGACCGGTGAAGGCACCAGCGAAGATCTGACCGAAGGCCCAGCCGATCATGTCAGCGTTCATGATTATGATGACCAGCGCAGTGGCGACGTACAGGATGCCCATGAACGGCACGACCTTCTCGGTCACGCGGGCGATCGACTTCAGGCCGCCCACGATGACCATGAACACCACGGCCGCGAAGACCAGGCCGGTGATCCAACCGGGATAGTCACCGACGATGCCCGCGATCTGCTGGTGCGCCTGGTTGGCCTGGAACATGTTACCCCCGCCCAGCGCGCCAAGGATACAGAAGATCGAGAACAGGACCGCCAAGATCTTGCCGCCGGGCAGACCCAGTTCGGCAAAGCCCTTGGACATGTAGTACATCGGGCCGCCCGAAACGGTGCCGTCTTCGTACTCGTTGCGGTACTTCACACCCAGCGTACATTCGGTGAATTTCGACGCCATGCCCAGAAGGCCGGCGAGGATCATCCAGAAGGTCGCACCGGGTCCGCCGATGCCGACTGCCACCGCGACGCCCGCGATGTTGCCCAGGCCGACCGTGCCGGACAGCGCCGTTGCCAGCGCCTGGAAGTGACTGACCTCGCCCGCATCGTTGGGGTCGGAATAGTCACCTTTCACCAAGCTGATCGCATGGCTGAAGAACCGCATCTGCACAAAGGCGAAATACAGCGTGAACACCGTTGCGGCCACGACCAGCCACATCACGATCCAGGGAAAGCTCGTCCCGGGAAAAGGTGCGAAGATGAAGCTGACGAAAGGACCCGTCAGATCTGCGAAGGCCTGGTTGATCTTTTCATCCAGACCGGGGGCCTCCTGCGCAAGCGCGGGGTTGGCCAGCAGGGCCGCGGCCGCACCGGACAGGCCCAGGGTTTTGATCGATTTCATGTCTGCTCCTCCCGTCAGTTCACGACTGTGACCGGAACGTCGGCGTGCATGACCAGATTCTGGGTCGAACTGCCGAAGATTCGCTTTTTGATGCCGTCAGCCGAGGATCGTCCCACAACGATCTGCGATCCGCCGTTTTCGACCGTGATCGCGTTCAGCGTTTCGGCCACATCGCCATGGCGGACAATACCGCGGGCGCTGAAGCCTGCGGCCTTCAAGGCCTCGACGGCGGGTTCCACCACGCGGCTGGTGGCAAGCGCGATCTCCTCTTCGCGCCGCTTGTGCCGCAGGGCGTTTTCCTCGGGAGTTTGGAAAGTATAGGGCGACCATTCGATGACATAGGCAACCAGCAGTTCACACGATCCAATCCGACTTGCCAGATCCTTGGCAAAGCCGACCGCGCGATCTCCGGTCTCTGTCCCGTCCAGTCCTATGACAATTTTCGTTGTCATCTCGTTCCTCCGTTTTTGTTGATTTGGCCGGGGCCCGTGCCCCCGGCAGGGCAGCCGGAACCTGGAACTCGTTTTACAAGACTGCCCTTCGGTCAAGTATCAGGAAAAATCACTAGGAAAAGGAGATTTTTTCGGTCTATTTTCAGGAAAATATGCCGCCAGACCTCAAAAACGCAGGGAAATTGCCTGATGGACAGGGATTTGGATAAGATCGATCAACGGATATTGGCCGAGCTCGAGGCCAATGGACGCCTGCCAATAGTCGAACTGGCGGCCCGAGTAAACCTGACCAACACGCCGTGTTCCGAGCGGGTGAAACGGCTGGAAAAGAGCGGGTACATCACCGGCTACAGCGCGGTGATCGACAAAGAGAGGCTGGGGCTGGGGCACTTGACGGTGGTGCAGGTTTCGCTGACGGCCACAGCCGAACACTCGCTGGACCGTTTCAACGAAGCCGTGCGACGGGTACCTGAAATCGAAACCTGCCTGATGGTCGCCGGATCATTCGACTACATGCTGACCGTTCGGACACGCGACATCGCGCATTTCCGAACGGTGTTGGGCGACAAGATCAACAAGCTTCCGGGGATACACCAGACAAGCTCGTTCACGGTGATGGAGACCGTAAAAGAGCCTGTCGGCGCCAAAGCAAGACCCGGCGGACCGGGTGGCTGATCCTATTCGGGATCCGTCGAGTAGATCAGTCGCTCGTCGCAGGGTGCGACGCGCAGGATGTTGGTCGAGCCTGGCACGTTGAACGGGACACCGGCGGTCACCACGATCTGATCCGAGGCGCCGGCAAACCCGCTGGCTCGCGCCGCGCGCGCCGCATTGACCACGGCGCTTTTGAACCGCTCGAGCTCGGGCGTCATCACGCAGTGACAGCCCCAGCTGAGACACAGACGCCGCGCGGTGCCCCGCAGCGAAGTCATGGCGATGATCGGGACACCGGGACGCTCGCGGGCGGTGAGCAGTGCGGTGGTGCCGCTTTGGGTAAAGCAGCAGATCGCCTTGATGTCGGTCTTTTCGGCGATTTCACGGGCCGCGGCCACGATGCCGTCGGCAACGGTCGTTCCCTTGGTCTGGCGCGAAGCGTCGATGATCTGTTTGTAGGTTGGGTCGGCTTCGACCTCGATCGCGACCTTGTTCATGGTCTGAACGGCCTCGATCGGATACGAGCCCGCGGCCGACTCGGCGCTCAGCATGATGGCGTCGGTTCCCTCATATATGGCGGTGGCGACGTCCGACACTTCGGCGCGGGTGGGCATCGGGCTTTCGATCATGCTTTCTAGCATCTGGGTCGCAACGATAACCGGCTTGGCGGCAGCGCGGCACTTTCGGACCAGTCGCTTTTGAATCGGAGGCACGGCCGAGACCGGGAGTTCGACGCCCA
This sequence comes from Ruegeria sp. CRTD044, assembly GCF_059613485.1. NCBI lineage: Bacteria > Pseudomonadati > Pseudomonadota > Alphaproteobacteria > Rhodobacterales > Roseobacteraceae > Ruegeria > Ruegeria sp. CRTD044. The sequence continues at coordinate 93,881 of NZ_JBXWSP010000002.1, forward strand.
GATCGCCACGGGCGACCATGATGCCGTCCGATGCGTCGAGGATTTCGTCAAACGCCTCGACCGCCGCGGGTTTTTCAATCTTGGACAGGATAGCGGCGCGACCGTCAGCCAGGGCGCGCGCTTCGTACACGTCCTTGGCCCGCTGAACGAAGCTCAGCGCAAGCCAGTCGACACCCAGCTGACAAACGAACTCCAGATCGTCGCGGTCCTTCTCCGACAGGGCTGCCAGCGGCAGCACCACGTCGGGCACGTTCACACCTTTGCGGTTCGAGATGGTCCCGCCGATTTCAACTTTGCAATCCGCGAAATCGGGGCCGCATTTCTCAACCACAAGCCGGATCTTGCCGTCGTTGACCAGCAGATGCGCCCCCGCTTCCAACGCCTGAAAAATCTCGGGGTGCGGCAGGCAGACCCGGCTGACATCGCCCGGAGTTTCGTCCAGATCCAGACGGAACGCGGCACCTTCGACCAAGTCCTCTGCATCATTCGCAAACACACCGACCCGCAGTTTCGGGCCCTGAAGGTCCGCCAGAATGGCGATCGGGCTGTCGAGGTCCTTTTCGATCTGACGGATGATCCGGTGGCGTTCACGGATTTCGTCGTGGCTGCCATGGCTCATGTTCAGGCGGAAAACATCGGCGCCGGCCTCGTGCAGAGCACGGATCATATCATAGTCGTTGGACGCCGGTCCCAGCGTCGCCACGATTTTCACATTTCTCAGGCGTCGCATCGATCTTGCTCTCCTTGATGGTCGAATGTTACCGCAAACAATAGTCGGTTTGCTTATTGCGCAATTCCCTTTCCGAGGCAACTGTCCTACACCTGCGGCAAACAAGATGACAGGCTCATGACATACACTCCGTTTTACGTGCACGGGGCGGATCGCCCGTCCCGCTGGCTGATCACGTGCGACCATGCCACCAACATCGTACCGCCGCAGATCAACGGCGGTGACCTTGGCCTTCCGCGTGAGGACATGGAGCGCCACATCGCCTATGACGTGGGCGCCTACGAGGTATCGAAACATCTGGGCGAGATCCTGAACGCGCCGGTGATTGCCGCCAATTTCTCTCGGCTGGTGATCGACCCGAACCGGGGCGAGGACGACCCGACCCTGTTGATGAAGCTGTATGACGGGTCGATCATTCCGGCCAACCGTCACGCCGACGCCGCCGAGCGCGAACGGCGCCTGAACCTGTGCTATCGCCCCTATCACGAAGCGCTGGCCAAGATGGCCGCCCTGCCCCACGCCGTAATCGTGTCGATGCATTCCTTCACGCGCCAGCTGCGGGGCCGCCCGCCGCGCCCCTGGCATGTCGGCATCCTTCACACCGAGGACGAGCGGTTCTCGGCCCCGCTGATCGAACGCCTGCGGGCCGAGGAGGATCTGTGCGTCGGCGTCAACGAACCCTATACCGGAGTGCTGCCCGGGGATGCGATCGACCGGCACGCCACCGCCTTTGGCCGCCCCAACGCACTGATCGAGCTGCGCAACGACCTGATCGCCGATCATGCCGGGCAGCGCGCCTGGGCCGAGCGGCTGGCGCCGATCCTGCAGGACGCGCTGGCCGCAAGCGGTCTGTAACGCTGGAAAAATCCGCGACCAAACGACGCCCATGCTCTTGCGCGGCGCACAGGCGGTCCCCATTTTTGGGCTGAAAGGAGGCCGTCATGACACCTGAAACCCTGACAGCCTTTTTCGGCTGGATGACCGTTCTGAACTTTGCGGTCCTGCTGCTGTCGACCCTGATGGTGGTGGCCCTGCAGGACCGCATCGCTGCCATTCACGGCCGCATGTTCCAGATGGAAAAGGCCGAGGTCAGAAAGGCCTATTTCAAGTATCTTGCGAACTACAAGATCCTGACCCTGATCTTCTGCCTGATGCCCTGGATTGCCCTCAAGCTGGTCTGAACCGGCGCGCGTTGTGCAATGGCCTCGGGCTTGCTAGGTCTGGATCAAATCCCACGAACCGGAGCCCACCCATGGACCCCCAGACCGAGATTGAACTGCAGGCCGCCGCTTTCCGCCGCCTGCAAAAACACCTGATGCAGGACCGCACCGACGTTCAGAACATCGACATGATGAATCTGGCCGGGTTCTGCCGAAACTGCCTAGCGCGGTGGTATCAGGAGGCCGCCAATGAAAAAGGCATCGAAATGGGCAAGGATGAAGCCCGCGAAATTTTCTATGGCATGACCATGGATGAGTGGAAATCCAGATACCAGACCGAGGCCAGCCCCGAGAAACAGGCGGAATTCAAGGTCGCGTTCGAGGGGAACGTCGGCAAAAAAGACTGACGCCAAAACAAAAAGGCCCGCCAGATCGGCGGGCCTTTGCATTCAGATCGCTGCCTTTAGGCTTTCGTCCAGATAGATCTCGCGCAGGCGCGTGGCGATCGGGCCGGGTGTGCCGTCGCCCAGCGCTACGCCGTCGATCTCGACCACAGGCATTACGAAAGCGCTGGCCGAAGTGGTAAAGGCCTCGTCGGCCTCCTTTGCTTCGTCGATGGTGAACAGGCGCTCCTCGACTTCCATCTGCGCCTCGGCCGCCATGCGCAACACCGCCTTGCGGGTGATCCCGTGCAGGATGTCGTTCGACAGCGGGCGGGTAACGATCTTGCCGTTCTTGACGATATAGGCGTTGTTGCTGGTGCCTTCGGTGACATACCCGTCTTCAATCATCCAAGCATCGTCGCACCCAGCGGCCTTGGCCATCATCTTGCCCATGGACGGGTACAGAAGTTGCACCGTCTTGATGTCGCGGCGGCCCCAGCGGATATCCTCGATCGAGATGATCTTGGCCCCTTTCTTCGCCGCCGGATTGTCAGCCAGACCGGGCTTGTTCTGAGTGAACAGAACCAGCGTCGGCTTGGTGCCGGCCGAGGGAAAGACGAAATCGCGGTCGCCGTCGCTGCCTCGGGTGACCTGCAGATAGACCAGCCCCTCGGTGATGCCGTTCAGCTCGACCAGCTTGCGGTGGATTTCAAGCAGCTCGCCCTTGCTGCAGGGTTCGGCCATCTGCAATTCGTCCAGCGACCGCTTCAGGCGCACCGCGTGACCCTCGAAATCAATCAGCTTGCCGTCCAGCACGCTTGTCACCTCATAGACGGCATCCGCCATCAGAAAGCCTCGGTCGAAGATCGAGACCTTGGCTTCGGTCTCGGGCAGGTATTCGCCGTTCACGTAAACGGTACGGGTCATGTTCGTCTCCATCAGCCCCAGAGTTCCGCCTCGGGCGGGTGTACTCCGGCATCGTCAAAAATCAGCGGGGTGTCGCGGTCTTCGGCCAACAGAAGCGGGCCGTCAAGGTCCGTCACCAGCGCACCCTGCGCCACCAGTGTCGCAGGCGCCATCGCCAAAGAGCTGCCGACCATGCAGCCCACCATGATGCCATAGCCCTCGGCCTGCGCCGCGCGGCGCAGCTCCAGCGCCTCGGTTAGACCGCCGGTCTTGTCCAGCTTGATGTTGATCACGTCATATTTGCCCCTCAACCCGGGCAGGCTGGCGCGATCGTGGCAGCTCTCGTCGGCGCAGACCGGCACCGGACGATCGAGTCCGATCAGCGCCTCGTCATCTCCGGCGGGCAGCGGCTGTTCGACCAGCGCGACGCCCAACCGCACCAGATGCGGCGCCAGATCCGCATAGACCTCAGCCGACCAACCCTCGTTGGCATCCACGATGATCTTCGCATCCGGCGCCCCGGCCCGCACGGCCTCGAGCCGCGGCATGTCGTCGGGCGTGCCCAGCTTGATCTTCAACAGCGGACGATGCGCGTTCTTCGCCGCCTGCGCCCGCATGGCGTCGGGCGTGTCCAGCGACAGGGTATAGGCGGTGATCTCGGGCTTGGGCGCGGGCAGGCCGGCCAGTTCCCAGGCGCGCTTGCCCGCCCGCTTGGCTTCAAGGTCCCACAGGGCGCAATCCACCGCATTGCGCGCGGCCCCGGCCGGCAGTAGGTCCATCAGCGACTGGCGCGTGAATGCTTCTGGCAAAGCGCGGATCTCGGCCTCGACCGACTCCAGCGTTTCGTCATACCGGGCATAAGGCACACATTCGCCCCAGCCCTGATGCGCCCCATCCGTCAGGCGCACCGTCAGTACCTTGGCCTCGGTCCGCGACCCGCGCGAGATGGTGAACACCTGCGCCAACCGGAACACATCACGAGAGACGTCGATTTGCACGCGCCCACTCCTTACTCTTTGCAGTTTCCAGGGCCGGAGGCGGGCACCCCCGCCATCGGCGCCCCGGTTGGATCACATCGCGGCCAGCGCGTCCACCAGCTTGCCCGCGCCGAAACGGTACGGATCGGTCGTCGGCAGGCCCATCTCGGCCTCGACCTTGGCGATGTAGGCTTTCGCGTCCTCCTCGCTCAGGTGCTGGGTGTTGATCGACACACCCGCGACCTGGCAGGCAGGGTTGGCGACGCGCGCCAAAGGCAGGGCCGTGTCGCGCAGCTGTTCCAGCGTCGGCAGGGAATATTCCGGCAGACCGCGCATATGGGTGCGGGTCGGCTCGTGGCACAGGATCAGAGCATCCGGCTGACCGCCATGGATCAGCGCCATGGTCACGCCGGAATACGAGACATGGAACAGCGACCCCTGCCCCTCGATGTGATCCCAGTGATGGGGATCGTTCTCGGGTGTCAGGTATTCGACGGAACCGGCCATGAAATCGGCCACCACGGCGTCAAGCGGAACGCCCTGCCCGGTGATCAGAATGCCGGTCTGGCCGGTGGCGCGGAAGGTCGATTTCATCCCGCGCCTGCGCATCTCGGCATCCATCGACATGGCCGTGTACATCTTGCCCGCAGAACAATCGGTGCCCACCGCCAGACAGCGCTTGCCGCTGCGTTTGCGCCCGTTGGCGATCGGATAACCCACCGTGGGCACGCGAACGTCATGCAGGGTGCATCCATGGGTCTGGGCCGCGGCCACCAGATCGCCTTCGTCGCGCAGCAGGTTGTGCAGGCCCGAGGCCAGGTCATAGCCCATTTCCAGCGCGGCGATCAGGACCTCTTTCCAGGCCTGGCTGATAACGCCACCGCGGTTCGCGACACCGATCACCAGCGTCTTGGCGCCGGCGGCCTTGCCTTCGGCCAGGGTCATGTCGGTCAGTCCCAGATCGGCCTTGCAGCCCTCCATCCGCAGCTGACCCACGGCGTTTTCCGGGCGCCAGTCCCGAATGCCGATCGCGACCTTGGCGGCCAGTTGGTCGGGGGCATCTCCCAAAAACAGCAAATACGGTGTCTCGATCATCGCGCGCTCTCCTTTTCTTGCGCCCCAACCTATTGAAGGCCGTCAACGAGCGTTTCTCGTTTTCCTCCAACCTCCCGCACGTCGACCGGAGAATTTTGCAAGATTCTCCCGAATGGCGCAAAAAGCTTCGAAACTTTCAAAATGATGAAACTTTGACCGCCGCGTTCCGGGGGTTGCGCACAGCTTTCTGCAACAGCATTGCCGCAACTGCACAATCAGGCTTGCGCAGGGACGCGCAATTTAATACCCAATTGCCAACTGAAATCGCAATTTCATTACTCAGCGAGGTGCCGATGAGCTTTCGTATCCAACCCGCCGCCCCGGCGCGACCAAACCGCTGTCAGCTGTTCGGCCCCGGATCCAACACCAAGCTGTTCCCCAAGATGGCCGCCTCGGCCGCGGACGTGATCAACCTCGACCTCGAAGATTCGGTGGCCCCGTCCGACAAGGAGACCGCCCGCGCCAACGTGATCGAGGCGTTGAACACCGTGGATTGGGGCAACAAGTACATGTCGGTGCGCATCAATGGGCTGGATACGCCCTATTGGTACCGCGACGTGGTGGACCTGCTGGAACAGGCCAGCGACCGGCTGGATCAGATCATGATCCCCAAGGTGGGCTGCGCCGAGGATGTCTATGCGGTTGACGCTCTGGTCACTGCGATTGAACGCGCCAAGGGCCGCACCAAGCCCATCAGCTTCGAGGTCATCATCGAATCCGCCGCCGGCATCGCCCATGTCGAGGAAATCGCGGCCTCCTCCCCGCGCCTACAGGCCATGAGCCTGGGCGCGGCCGATTTCGCCGCCTCGATGGGAATGCAGACCACGGGAATCGGCGGCACGCAGGAAAACTATTACATGCTGCGCGAGGGCCAGAAATACTGGTCGGACCCGTGGCACTGGGCGCAGGCTGCGATCGTGGCTGCCTGCCGCACCCACGGGGTGCTGCCGGTCGACGGACCGTTCGGCGACTTCTCGGACGACGAAGGCTACATCGCGCAGGCGCGCCGCTCGGCGACGCTGGGCATGGTCGGCAAATGGGCGATCCACCCCAAGCAGATCGCGCTGGCCAATCAGGTTTTCACCCCGTCGGACGAGGCGGTGACCGAAGCGCGCGAGATCCTGGCTGCGATGGAGCAAGCCAAGGCCAATGGCGAAGGCGCCACGGTCTACAAAGGACGGCTGGTGGACATCGCCTCGATCAAGCAGGCCGAGGTGATCGTGGCGCAGGCCGAGCTGATCGCCGCAAACGGCTGATGGGGACTTAAAAAAAGGCGCTCGTTCCGAGCGCCTTTTCCTGACTTCGGTTGGCCTCAGCGGCCGAACACGTTGTTTGGTGTCCAGGTAAACTTCTCACCCTGCTTGCCGGATTTCATCATCAGGCAGGACGTTCCCAGCTTCTGGAAATAGATGATCTTCAGAGGGTACCAGCCCGCCTTTGGAACTTCGACCTCGGTGCGCTGGTTGGCTTCACACCCCTGAATCCCGGTGACACGGCCGATCTGCTGACCACCGACATAGGCCTCGAGCCCGTCATTGGACCAGGTTTCGAGTTCGTAAATGCCTGGAGAATCAAAGCGCATGTACCCGGTGATTTCAGCGGCAACATTGTAGGGGTCCGTGAACGTCAGAACCGGCTCGCCCTTGTTGGTGTCGGCATAGTCCAGCCCGCGCAGTGGCTTGCCCGGCTTGGCCTTGGACAACACGCTTTTGGCCTGGCTCAGATCGCGGATCTTTCTCTGAGTACCCTGCCCAACATATTTCACGTTCAACCCCGCCTTGGGATTGGGTTGCGGGTTGGCGGGCTGCAATTTCAAAGGCGCGGCAAATGCGGCACCGGCGACAATCGCCACCAAGGCCGCCAATGCGCCTGTCCGAACAAAACTCATGATCGTGTCTCCCTGACATCGCGCACTGTTCGATCTGATGCCGAATTTCTGGCGCTTTCAGGCCGACGATATTCCGGGATACACATGCCTGCAAGGCCCTAGCGGCAGTGGGCTCAAGCTCAGGCCCGCAGGTCTTTCGGGGATCCCATGACCACGTAGGACGTGATCGAGGTGACATGGGGCAACGTGCCCAATACGTCGGTATGGAAGGTCTTGTAGGCCGACAGGTCGGCGCATTCCACCCGCAGCAAGTATTCGATCGTACCGGTGATGTTGTGGCATTCGACCACTTCGGGCGCCAATTGCACCGCTTTTTCAAAACCTTCCTGAGCGGCCTTTGTATGCTCACCCAGTCCGACGCCGATATAGGCGACAAAACCGACGCCCATCGCCGCAGGGTTCAAAACGGCGCGATACCCGCTGATGACGCCGGACCGCTCAAGCTCTTGCACCCGGCGCAGACAGGCTGACGGCGAAAGCCCTACGCGGTCCGCCAGTTCAAGGTTGCTGATCCGGCCATTTCGGGCCAGCTCTTGCAATATTTGCTGATTCTTGAGGTCAATATTCGCCATTTATTGCAAGCTTTATGCAATCGAGAACGAAATCGCAATTTCATTTGAGCAAACCTGGGCGATCTTTGCGCCATGACTTACGACATCCTACTTGCGCTGGTCGCGTTTGCCTTTGTCTCGTCCATCACGCCGGGGCCGAACAATCTGATGCTGATGGCCTCAGGGGCAAATTTCGGGTTCCGGCGGACAATCCCCCATATGCTGGGTATCGGCTTGGGCTTTACGCTGATGGTTTTGTTGGTCGGCGCAGGATTGGTGCAGGTGTTCGAGGCCTATCCCGTCAGCCACGTGATCCTCAAAATCGCGTCGGTGGCCTATCTGCTATTCCTCGCGTGGCGAATTGCCAATGCGGCTCCTGCCAAGGGCCCGAGGCACGTCGGACGGCCCATGACGTTTCTGCAGGCGGCAGCGTTTCAATGGGTGAACCCCAAAGCCTGGGCCATGGCGCTGACGGCAACGACGGCCTATGCCCCGGGCCAGACCCTGCAAGCCATTGCGCTGGTTGCCCTTGTATTCGGCTGCGTGAACTTGCCATCTGTCAGCACTTGGACGGTTCTGGGCCAGCAGATGGCACGCGTGCTGACCAGCCGGCGACGTCTGACCGTGTTCAACTGGTCGATGGCGGCTCTTCTGGTGATTTCGTTGTACCCTGTGCTGTGGCCAGGCTGAGGTCGCAGGCACGCGTACCATGTCGACGCGCGCGGGGAAACGCACCCCGACACGCGGTGCCGAGTTGCATCCGGGGCGACCTCGGGTCATATAGCGGAGAACTTTCGCGTTGAGAGGCGTCATGACCCAGTATCTGGATTTCGAAAAACCGCTGGCCGAGATTGAAGGCAAAGCTGAAGAGCTGCGCGCCCTGGCCCGCGCCAACGAAGAGATGGACGTAGCGGACGAAGCCGCCGCGCTGGACGCCAAGGCGGCCAAGCTGCTGGACGAGTTGTACAAGGACCTGACGCCCTGGCGGAAATGCCAGGTGGCCCGCCATCCCCAACGTCCGCACTGCAAGGATTATGTCGAGGCCCTGTTCACCGAATTCACCCCGCTGGCTGGCGACCGCAATTTTGCCGACGATCTGGCGGTCATCGGCGGCCTGGCACGGTTCAATGACCAGCCGGTGATGGTGATCGGGCATGAAAAAGGCTCGGACACCAAATCTCGGATCGAGCGCAACTTCGGCATGGCCCGCCCCGAAGGCTATCGCAAAGCCGTGCGCCTTATGGAAATGGCTGGTCGGTTTGGCCTGCCGGTAATCACCTTGGTGGATACCGCCGGCGCGTATCCGGGCAAGGGCGCCGAAGAGCGCGGGCAGTCCGAAGCTATCGCCCGTTCAACCGAGATGTGTCTGAAAATCGGTGTTCCGCTGGTGTCTGTCATCATCGGCGAAGGCGGCTCGGGCGGCGCGGTGGCTTTTGCCACGGCCAACCGGGTGGCGATGCTGGAGCACTCGATCTATTCGGTGATTTCGCCCGAGGGCTGCGCGTCGATCCTGTGGAAAGATGCCGAAAAAATGCGCGAGGCCGCCGAGGCGCTGCGCCTGACCGCGCAGGACCTTCAAAAGCTGGGCGTCTGCGACCTGATCATCCCCGAACCCAAAGGTGGCGCGCATCGCGACCGCCCGGCCACGATCGAATCCGTGGGCAGGGCGATCGCCAAGATGCTGAAGGATCTGAACGGCAAGGATGCCGCCGCGCTGATCAAGGACCGGCGTCAGAAATTCCTGGACCTGGGGTCCAAGGGACTGGCGGCCTGATCCGTCAACCACCCAAAGAGCGCAACAAGCTGACCGAGGGCACGCCCGTAACGGGCAGGCCCTTGGCTTGCTGATACGCGGTGATGGCCGCGGTGGTGTTCTTGCCGATCACCCCGTCAGCGCCTTGCGTGTCATACCCGGCAGCAGTCAGACGACGCTGCAACTCTTTGCGATCTTCCAGCGTCAGGCCGGTTTCGTCGGGCCCGAAAGACGCCTGAAAGGGTGCGCCATCGGCGATCCGATCCGACAGGTGCCCAACCCCGATCGCGTAGCTGTCCGAGTTGTTGTAGCGTTTGATCACCTGGAAATTGCGGAACACCGCTATGCGCGGCCCGGGTTTCTGCGGCTGCAGAATTGCAACCGGCGTGCCCGAATTTGCCGCCGCAGATCCGACCTCACCCCCCCAAGGCTGGCCCCGAACCCAACCCGCCCGCGACAGGTAGGCAGCCGTCGAAGCCAGCGAGTCTGTCGGATCGTTGGACCAGATGTCGCGTCGGCCGTCTCCTGTGAAATCCACGGCGTAGGCCAGATACGAGGTCGGGATGAATTGCGTATGCCCCATGGCACCGGCCCAGCTGCCGGTCATGTTGGCCGGCGACGTGTCACCGTTTTGAAGGATCTTCAACGCCGCAATCAGCTGGCTTTCGAAGAACGCCCCGCGACGCCCGTCATAGGCCAGCGTGGAAAGGGCCGAAATAACGGGCACATCGCCCCGCCGCTGCCCATAGCGGCTTTCCAGCCCCCAGACCGCCACCACGACCTCTTTGTCGACGCCATAGCGCGACTCGATCTGCGTGAGGGTGGCGTTGTGGCGTTGCAGCATCTGCTTGCCGGTACTGATCCGCTCGTCTGACGCGGCGATGGCCAGATAGTCTTCGAGCGAGCGCTTGAACTCGACCTGGTTGCGGTCGCGTTCGATCACATCTGGTAGGTAACCGGCCCCCTGAAACGCCCGGTCGATCGTCGCTTGCGAAATACCCTGCCCCGCCGCGCGCGCCTTGAAACTTGCCACCCAGGAATCCCAGCCGGCATTGGGCACTGCCCGCATTCGCGACGCGGTTGTTCCGGTTGGCGCGGACCCGCCCGCGCAGGCGCTCAGGAAAACTGCACCGAGACCCAGTGAGAATGTCCGTCGATTGATCATGGCTGAAATCTGCTCTTATTTGTTGTTGGCAGCAGCGTAGCGCAGCAAATGCCTTGAGGCTAGCTTCGCAACCGCCGCCCGTTTGGATTTTTCACTTTGGGCAAAGGCCCGCTCAGCTGACCAGCAGGCGCAGACCCTGGGTCACATCCGATCGCACCGCCAACCGCAAACCCGGCTCGTCCCCAGCCTTCAGAGCGGCGATGATCAGCTTGTGATAATGCGGCGGTTCGGTCCGTCGCAGGCGGCCATAAAGAGCGCGCATGGTCGGACCAAGCTGCAGCCAGACGGTTTCGGCCATCGCTAGCATGGCCGGAGCCTGCGCACGCAGATAAAGCGTGCGGTGAAACTCGAGGTTCGTTCGGATGTAGCCGACCGCATCACGCTTGGTCACCATTTCGGCCACGGTCATGTTGATGCTCTGCAACCGGTCGATCAGAGCCATATGCGCCCGAGGCAGCGCACGGCTGGCCAGCTCGACCTCCAGCAAGGCCCGCAGCGCGGCCAATTCTTCGATCCGGTCGTTGCTGAGTTCGGGCGTGGAGACCCGACCCGAGTTGGACAGAAAGAGCGCCCCTTCGGCGGCCAGACGGCGCACGGCTTCGCGCGCCGGCGTCATGGACACACCGAACTCCTTGCCTATGCCGCGCAATGTCAGCGCCTGACCGGGCGGGATTTCTCCATGCATGATTCGAGACCGCAGGGCGCGGTATACCTGATCATGGGTCGCGATCTGGGAGTCGGAGCTGCGGGTGGTCAACATGCCCTCATGTGATCACAAATCCCCGTGAGGTCAACCGGCGGGCGCATCGAACCTGTAACGGTGCAGTTCGGCCCCATTGTCGCGCAGCCAGTGCCGGGCCGCTTTGTACGGGCCGAACAGCCGCTCGACCTGCGCCCAGAACGCCGCCGAATGGTTCATCTCGGCCAGATGCGCGACCTCATGAGCCGCGACATAGTGCAGGATTTCAGGGGGCGCCAGGATCAGCCGCCACGAAAACATCAACCCTCCCGCTGCACTGCACGACCCCCACCGCGACCGTGTATCGCGCAACGTCAGGCTGGAGTAGTCCCGCCCCAGCATGGCTGCATAGTCGTCGCAGGCTTCGGTCAAGCGATCACGCGCCAGCTCTTTCAAAAAGCGGGCGAGGCGCCGCGCCTCGGCCCCTTCGGGCACCGCAACCCGATCGGCATGCAAACTGACCCGGCGCCCCTCCGCCGGCACGATTCGCCTTGGCACACCTTCGACCGGCAGGGTTTCACCGAAGCCGACTGACGCCGGAACGGGCCGCGCGCCCAGATGCTGGCGGATCCAGTCCTCCTTTGAGCGCGCAAAGCCGACCGCCTCGGATTCGGACACGCCCTTCGGATAAGTCAACGTAACCCGGCCATCCAACTGGGAAATACGCAAGCTTATGCGGCGTGCCCGCGCCGATTTGCGCAAGGTCAGCGCAACGGGAGGCTGTCCGGGCAATGAATGTCGCCCCATGGTGCGATCTCCTTGGCGCAAAGGCTTTGACAGTACCCGCCGCATGTGGCAGGTGACCTGAATCGTTGATACGACTCACCTGATATCAAGGGGAATTGACATGCCCAAGGAAGAATGGGGCGTAAAGCGCGTTTGTCCGACCACTGGCAAGCGGTTTTATGACCTGAACAAGGACCCGATCATCAGCCCCTATACCGGCGAGATCGTGGAATTGGAAACCGGCAAAAGCCGGATGATCGCAGCCGACGCCGAAGATGCAGCGTCGGTCAAGGCGCGCGAAGCCACGTCCAATGACGAACTGCTGGACGATGATGACGCAGTCGATGTCGATCTGGACGACGATCTGCTTGAGGACGACGACGAGGACAACGTCTCGTTGGACGACATCACCGACGTCGCGTCGGAAGACGAAGACTCGTGATCCGGCCGGGGCGGCGCAGGCTGCCCCGCGCCCCGATGCACCCCGTGCGCCGCGCATCTTTTTTCACCGAATCCGATTTTTTGGTCTTGCACTCGCGCACGTCGTTTCATAAACGTCCGTCCACCGCACAGGCGGTACCGGAAAGGGGCCTTAGCTCAGTTGGGAGAGCGCTTGCATGGCATGCAAGAGGTCAGGGGTTCGACTCCCCTAGGCTCCACCAAATCCTCTCCCATTGCATCCAGTCCTCCCCCCGGGCTGCACCTACGCCGATCCGATGCCCGTGGTTCTTGCCAGTATGTCCACGCCCTGCTGTTTCCAGAAATGCAGAAGGTCGATGAAGATCCAGTTCTCGGCCAGCTTGTCGCCTGCGCGGCGATAGATGTCGATCACTCGAAACTCACCGTGCGTTTGGGTCGCGGGCATGCCCATGAACCCTCCGGTAGGAATAGCCGTGAAGTTCGGCCAGCCAAAAAACCCGCCGTAGTGACCTTCGGCCAGCCGGCAGACATGTTTGGTCTTTGACCGCTCGGCGAATGCCGCGCGGAAGGGACCGGCATGTTGCTTGCCATACCGATCAATCGTGTAGGTGGCGCCAATTCCCTCGGGTCCCCACCAGATCATGTCGTCATGCCAGGTGCGGCTCAGCTCTTCGCTCAGGGTCAGGCCACTTTTCCACTGGCCCAGATCGGAAATCATGGCGTTGATCAGCGCCAGAGTCTGCTCCCCTTCTTCGACCGGTTGATCCGCGCCAAGGATACCGTCGTGAGTCAGGGGCCCGGGCTGTACAAGATGGGCTGCGGTTTGGGGCGGAAACGGGTTCTGACCGGCCTGCACCATCAGATGCGGGATATCGAAATACATCGCGGTCTCGACGATCTTGCCGTCTTGCACCTTGTTGAACTCGCAATAGCGCAGGAATGCCATTTTGCCTGTCGGTCGAATGCCCAACCAGGAGTGGTCGAACAGACCCATCAGATGGCCCATGGAAACCACCCAGACCTCGCGCTCGTCGGTCAGCGAGTTGCAACCCGCAAAGAAAATGTCCTGACGCCGCTGCATGCGTTTGAGGCTGTTTCGCAGCGGGGCCCAGAAGTTTTCCGCTACGTCGTGGACCCCCGAAATCTGACCGAACGGGTGAAAGCCGCGCCACAGCAGATTCGGCGCACAGAATCGCCCTATGACATCTGACAGCTTGTCGTTGGTGGCCAACTGCAGGTCCTCATAGAACGCCTTCACCAGATCTTTCTCTTTTTGAAAGCTCATCTGTTTTTCATTGTTTTGCAGCATATTACGCCTGTTTCTGCCCGGGGGTGAATCACTGATTTCCGGCATATTTGCATACGTATGCAAAAATGTCTTGCCAGAATTGGTAAACCAAGAATACCCTTTTGCAAACGTATGCAAAACGATTCCTTCCCGGGGGGCTTCATGGCGGAAATTCAACTGCGCAATGTCGGCAAGCGATGGGGATCGTTTGTTGGGGTTCACAACTTCGATCTGACGATTGCCGATCGCGAGTTTCTGGTTCTGCTTGGCCCGTCCGGCTGCGGCAAGACCACGACAATGCGCATGATCGCTGGGCTTGAGGACGTGACCGAGGGCGACATCCTGATCGACGGCAAAGTGGTCAACGATCTTGAGCCCAAGGACCGCGACGTGGCGATGGTGTTCCAGAGCTATGCCCTCTACCCCAATATGAACGTCTATGAAAACATCCGCTTTCCGCTGAAGGTCCGCGGGATCGACCCCGCAACCCATGACGAGAAGGTGCGCCGCGCCAGCGCCATGGTCGAGCTGGACGATTTTCTGCATCGCAAACCGGCGGAACTGTCGGGCGGTCAACGCCAACGTGTTGCTCTGGCCCGCGCGATCGTGCGCGAACCGAACGTGTTCCTGATGGACGAGCCCCTGTCCAACCTGGACGCCAAGCTGCGTGTATCCACCCGCGCGCAGATCAAGAATCTCAGCCACGAACTGGCCGTCACCACGATCTATGTCACCCACGATCAGATAGAGGCCATGACGCTGGCCGACCGCGTGGTGGTGATGAAAAAGGGCATTGTGCAACAGGTTGGTAGCCCGACCGAGATTTACGACCGCCCGGCCAACACTTTCGTCGCCAGTTTCATCGGCTCGCCAGCCATGAACCTGATGGATGGTCAGGTCGAGGGCGGCGTGTTCCGGACCACGGGTGTCGAAATCCCGGGGCTGGACATTGCTGACGGCCCGCTGACCTTGGGGTTCCGTGCCGAGGATGCGACACTGGCCGAAGGTCAGGGCCAGATCACGGCACCGATCTACACGCTCGAGCTGCTGGGTGACGCCACCATGATTTCGGTCCGGGTCGGCGGCGCATTGGTCTCGGTCAAAGCCGACAAAGCATTCCGTGCCGAAATAGGCGAGATGGTCTCGTTCTCGGTGCCGAAAGAAATCTGTCACCTGTTCGAAGCAGAGAGCGGTGCGCGGATCGGGGGCTGACCCCAACCAAAGCCCGAAAGGGCCAACCAACGGTCCGGACGTCGACGACGGACCGATCCTGACAGGGAGAAACGCATGAAACTCAAGACAATTCTGATGGCAGGCGCCATGACCATGGTGACCAGCACTGCATGGGCGGCGTGTTCGTTCGAGAACACCGTTCCGCTCAAATCACTGTCCGCCGGGTTCGAGGCCTGGAAGGCCGTCACCGACGCGATGGCCGAGTGCGGCAATTTCAGCGCATCGCTGGATCAGGAGTTCCGCGAGAAGCAGCCCGAAGCCTTTGCGGCCGATCCGGCTCTGTACCAGATCGGCGGCGTGTCGAACGCAACGCTGGTGCCGTTGCTGAACGCGGGCACCATTCGTCCGCTGGATGATCTGGTCGCAAAATACGGTCAGGATCTGCTGCCGAACCAACTGATCAAGGTAGACGGGCAAACCATGGCGATCGCCATGATGGTGAACGCCCAGCACCTGATGTACCGCAGCGACGTTCTGGCCGATCTGGGGATCGAAGAGCCCAAGACCTATGACGATGTTCTGGCCGCTGCAGCCAAGATCAAAGAGGCCGGCGTCATGGATTACCCCATCGGCGGCACCTTCAAAACTGGCTGGAACCTGGGTCAGGAATTCGTGAACATGTACCTGGGCGAAGGCGGTGAGTTCTTTGCTGACGGCAACATGCCTGCAATCAACAACGATCAGGGCGTGAAGGCTCTGGAGACGCTCAAGGCCATGACCGAATACATGGACCCCGAGTATCTGGTGTCTGATTCCACATACGTTCAGCAGCAGTTCCAACAGGGCAAGATCGCCATGGCCAACCTGTGGGCCAGCCGCGCTGCCGCAATGAACGATGAGGCCGAAAGCCAGGTCGTCGGCAAGGTCGTCATGGCCGCCGCTCCGATGGGCTCGGCCGCTCCGGCAACCACGATCTGGTGGGACGGCATCGTTCTTGCCTCGAACATGAGTGACGAAGAGGCCGATGCCGCGTTCCGCGTGGCGCTGGAAGGCATGGATGCAGAAATGGTCGAGGCCAACAACAACGCCGCTGTCTGGCTGAACCCGGCCTACAAGCCCGGTGATCTGGCCGCAGGTGCAGCCGCTTCGGCAGAAGCCGGCGCCAAAGCCTATCCCGCATCTGGCCCGATGGGGATCATGCACACTGCGCTTGGCAATGGCCTGGCCGATTACCTGACCGGCGCCAAAGACGCACAGACCACGCTGGCAGACATCGAGGCGGACTATCTGACCGCCGCGAAAGAGGCCGGACTGGTCAACAACTGATCCTGCCGCGGGAGGGCCTCGACCCTCCCGCACCCAATCCAACGAGAACCATGAGAAAGGCAGAGCCATGAATTTCCGGACATTTGCCGCCTTTGTCGGCCCCTCTGTCTTTATGATGCTTCTCTTTATCGCTTTCCCGCTGGTCAGCGTGTTCAAGCAGAGTTTCTACGTCACCCAGCCCATCTATGAGACGGTCGAGGTCGAGACCTGCACGCCGGGCTTCCTGACCCAGACCTGCGTGACCGAGGAAAAGTCCATTCCGAGGCTGGACGAAGAGGGCGAGATCATCACGCAGACCCAGTTTGTCGGGCTGGAAAGCTATCGCAACGTGCTGGAGCCTGAACGCGCCTGGCGCGCGATCAGCGAAGGCAGCTGGAGCGTGCTGTCCACAATCAATTTCTGGAAGGCGCTGCGCTTTACGTTGACCTTCACCTTGATCACTCTGCCCTTGGTGATCGGTACCGGGCTGCTGATCGCCATCGTGATCAACAATGCGGCGTCGGCCATACGTGGTCCGGTGATCTTTGTGTCGCTCCTGCCCTTCATCATCACGCCGGTCATCGGCGCCCTGTCGATCAACTGGCTATTTCGCGGCGACGGCATCCTGACGGCCATGCTGGAATGGTGGCTGAACCGCGACATCGCGTTGTTCGCGCAGGCCTGGACAATCGAGTTGCTGATGATGCTGTACCGCGTCTGGCACGTCGCACCCTTTGCCGCGATCGTGTTCTACGCCGGTCTTCAGACCGTAAACCAGGACAGCCTTGAAAGCGCAGTGATCGACGGCGCAAGCCGCTGGCAGCGCCTGAAATACATCGTCATCCCGCACCTGATGCCGCTGATCATCTTCGTGTCGATGATCCATCTGATGGACTCCTACCGGGTGTTCGAAGAAATCGTCGGCTTCTCGAGCCAGGGCTACGTGATCTCGCTGCAATGGCTGACCTATGACTTCCTTGTACCGGATCAGGCGGGCAACCGTTCGATCAGCCGGGCCTCGGCCAGCGCCATGCTGACCATGGTCGGAATCGTCATCCTTCTCATCGCACCGCTGCGCCGGACATGGCGCGACCACAAAGGAGGTCACTGATATGTCCTCGCGCGCCCTTCGCCAACCGCTCGGCCTGCGCCTGTCGTCGAACCTGTTTCTTGCGTTCTGGTGCCTTGTGGCGGCCTTCCCGATCTTCTGGATCGCGGTGATGAGCTTCAAATCACCCGTGGACGCATTCGACAGCAACGCGCTGAACGTGATCTTCGGTCCAGCGACTCTTGCGACCGGGGAAGGCCTTTCCATCCTCGACATCATCCTCGGCATTGTCACCATTTGGGTCGCGGTGATTGCGACGACCAAGACACTGCCCTCGATGGTCAGAACCTACACCAAGCCAGGTCAGTCCTGGTTCGGCTGGATCATCGGTGGTTTGGCTTTGGTGCTGGGTTTTCTCTTGGTGTTTTTCGTGATCCTGCCGGCAGTTCTGAACGTGCTGAACCCGCTGTTCGGCCCGCTGGGGCGGGACGTGGTTGGTCTGACGACCGAACACTACAAGACCGTCTGGATCGACCGCGGCTTTTCCAACAACTTCAAGAACTCGCTGATCGTTACCGCGGGCGTTGTGACCGTGTCGCTGACCGTGGGCACGCTGGCGGGCTATGGGCTGGCGCGGTCGGGCTCGACGCTGGCGTTCTGGATCCTGATCGTCGCGTTGGTGTTCCGCGCGCTGCCGCATTCGGTTCTGGTGGCGGGCTATCTGCCGGTCTTCATCAACTCGGCCGAATGGCTGCGCCCGATCCTGGGGGAAAACGCGCCCACGCTGTACGGCAAGCCCTTTGCCGTGATCGCGGTTCTGGTGGCGATCAACCAGCCCTTTACCATCTGGATGCTGCGGTCGTTCTTCCAGAACATCCCGGCCGAGTTGGACGAAGCCGCGCGCGTGGACGGCTGCAACCATTTCCAGGCCTTCCGTCGGGTGATCATGCCCGTGATGTGGCCGGGCGTCATCACCACCGGGCTGTTCAGCTTCCTGCTGGCCTACAACGATTTTCTGGTGACCTCGCTGCTGCTGGACGCGCAGAACCAGACCATGGTTCCGGCCATCGCCGGCATGTTCAACCGCGAAACCACCACCACCGACCAGGTCGTCGCCGTGGCCGCGGCCGTGTCGATCACCGCGCCGCTGTTCTTCCTGGTCATGATCTTCCAGCGCCAGATCGTCAGCGGCCTGACCGCCGGCGCGGTCAAGGGCTAATGAGCCGCCGGTTCCGCCATGACGCCCTGACGCGCCATCCGGCGCTGAACAGGTTGCCCAGGGATTTTCCCGGATTTGGGGGCATGTCCCCCCGATCCCCAATCCCTGACAATCTGACAAGGACAAGACGATGAAAGGTTCCCGACCTGAACAAGCGGTTCTGACCCGCGACACCGACCTGAACAAAACCGAAGACACGCGCCGCGTGATCGAAACCATGGTCGACGGCCTGAATGACCACCGCATCAACGACATTGGCGAGTTCTTCGCCGAAGGGTTCCGCTGGATGGGCAATCAGGGCTGCGGCACGAAGAACGGCCTGAAGGAGTTTCAGGACAACTGGCAGCGCCCCTTCCAGGCTGCGTTTTCCGACAAGGTCTGCATCGACGAGGCGCGGCTTTACATGGGCGAATGGGCCGCGGCCTTTGGCCGGCAGGAGGCGACCCATTCGGGCGAATTCCTGGGCATCCCGCCCACCGGCAAGCGGGTCGAGATCCGCTATATGGATTTCTGGAAAGTTGTCGACGGCAAGATCGTCGACAACTGGGTGAACGTCGATTTCGCCCATGTCGCCGCGCAGCTGGGCGTCGACCTGTTCCAGGGCCACGGCTGGGAAGCATATGACCGGGGCGAGAAAACTCCGCCCCGCCCCGACAACTGAGGATCAAGACAATGGCAATCGAGTATCTCAAACGCGGCAAGTCCGACGCAGACCGGGCCGAGGATGACGCCAAGACCCGCGCCGTG
Source organism: Ruegeria sp. CRTD044 (assembly GCF_059613485.1). NCBI lineage: Bacteria > Pseudomonadati > Pseudomonadota > Alphaproteobacteria > Rhodobacterales > Roseobacteraceae > Ruegeria > Ruegeria sp. CRTD044. Next base: position 113,154 of record NZ_JBXWSP010000002.1, read on the forward strand.
GTCGAGGCGACGCTGAAGGACATCGAAACCCGTGGCGACGCCGCGGTGCGCGAGCTGAGCGAGAAGTTCGACAACTATTCGCCCGCCTCGTTCCGCCTGTCCCAGGACGAGATCGACGACCTGATCGCTCAGCTGTCAGACCGCGAACTGGCCGACATCAAGTTCGCGCAGGAGCAGGTGATGAACTTTGCCCGCGCGCAACGCGCCTCGATGACCGATATCGAGGTCGAGACCCTGCCGGGCGTGATCTTGGGCCACAAGAACATCCCCGTGCAGTCGGTCGGGTGCTATGTGCCCGGCGGCAAGTTCCCGATGGTGGCCTCGGCCCACATGTCCGTGGCCACGGCCAGCGTTGCGGGTGTGCCGCGCATCATCGCCTGCACCCCTCCGTTTCAGGGCAAGCCGAATCCGGCGGTGATCGCCGCCATGCATCTGGGTGGCGCGCACGAGATCTATGTCATGGGCGGCATCCAGGCGATCGGCGCCATGGCGCTGGGTACCGAAACGATCGACCCGGTGCACATGCTGGTTGGTCCCGGCAACGCCTTCGTGGCCGAGGCCAAGCGCCAGCTGTTCGGCCGCGTCGGCATCGACCTGTTCGCCGGCCCGACCGAAACCATGGTGATCGCCGACGAAACCGTCGATGCCGAGCTCTGCGCCACCGACCTGCTGGGGCAGGCCGAACACGGCTACAACTCGCCCGCGGTTCTGGTCACCAATTCGCGCAAGCTGGCCGAGGAGACCCTGTCCGAGATTGATCGCCTGCTTGGCATCCTGCCGACGGCCGACACCGCGCGGGTCAGCTGGCAGGATTATGGCGAGGTGATCCTGTGCGACAGCTATGACGAGATGCTGCAGGTCGCCGACGAGATCGCCTCGGAGCATGTTCAGGTCATGACCGACCGCGATGATTGGTTTCTGGAAAACATGACCTGCTATGGCGCGCTGTTCTTGGGGCCGCGCACCAACGTATCGAACGGTGACAAGGTGATCGGCACCAACCACACGCTGCCCACCAAGAAGGCCGGGCGTTATACCGGCGGTTTGTGGGTGGGCAAATTCCTGAAGACCCACAGCTATCAGAAGATCCTGACCGACGAGGCGGCAACCCTGATCGGCGAGTACGGCTCGCGCCTGTGTCTGCTGGAAGGGTTCGTGGGCCATGCCGAACAATGTAACGTGCGGGTGCGCCGCTATGGCGGCATCAACGTGCCCTATGGCGCACCGGCCCCATACCGGGATGCCGCCGAATGAGTGACAGGCATACGCAGCACAAGGCGCTGATCGCGCCGCTTCGGGCGGGGATGTATGATTTCGACGAACCCGGCGTGCGGGCCGCGCTGGCGCAGGTGACCGCGCCCGACGCCCTGTTCCGCCTGTGCCACCCCTTCGGTGACAGCACCGGCAGCGAGGCGTTCTACGATCTGGCCTACAAGGGCCTGCTGGATGCCTGGCCGGACCTCGAGCGGCGCGACTATATCGTAATGGCCGGACCGGACGAGTTCGGCGCCGACTGGGTCGGCTGCGGTGGCTACTACACCGGCACTTTCACCGGTCCGTGGCTGGACATCCCGCCCACCGGCCATCAGGTCACCATGCGGTTTCACGAGTTCTACCGGTTCGAAAACGGCCGGATCGTCGAGATGCAGGCCCTGTGGGACATCCCCGAAGTGATGATGCAGGCCCGTGCCTGGCCGATGGCGCCCAGCCTGGGCCGCGAATGGCATGTGCCGGGCCCGGCCACGCAGGACGGTCTGGTGCCGGGGCCCTACGACGCCGACAAGGGCCGCGCCACCTGCCAGCACATCGTCGACATGCTGGAACATCTGAAAAAGCACCCTTCGCAGGGCGGGCCCGAGGTGATGGAGATGGAACGGTTCTGGCATCCGCGCATGAACTGGTACGGGCCTTCGGGCATCGGCACCGGGCGCGGCTATGCCGGGTTCCGCAACTGGCACCAGATCCCGTTCCTGAACGGGATGCCGGATCGCGGGCAATATGTCGACGACATCACCTATCATTTCTTCGGCGATGGCGACTATGCGGCAGTGACCGGCTGGCCCAACATGATCCAGACCGTCACCCATGACGGGTGGATGGGCATCGCGCCTTCGGGCAAGCGGATCACCATGCGCAGCCTCGATTTCTGGCGGCTGGAGAACGGGCGGATCCGCGAAAACTGGGTTCTGGTCGATCTTCTGGACGCCTATGCGCAGCTTGGCGTTGACGTCTTTGCCCGCCTGCGGGAATTCAACAAGGCCCGTAACCTGGGCCGCATTGAAACCCCGGATGGAATGAGCTGATGACCCAACTGCCCCGCACCCCTTCGTTCTCGCTGAGCGGCAAGACCGCATTGGTCACCGGCGCGTCTTCGGGCATCGGATTGGGATGCGCTGTTGCCTTGGCCGAGGCCGGGGCGCATGTGGTCTGCGCCGCGCGCGGGGCCGAGCGGCTGAACGAAGCGGTTTCCGCCCTGCAAGCGCAGGGTTGGTCGGCCGAGGGGCGGGTGCTGGATCAGGGCGACCTGACCGCGTTGCAGGCGCTGTTCGACGGGCGGGCCTTTGACGTGGTGGTGAACTCGGCCGGGACCGCGCGGCACGGGCCGGCGGTCGAAACCACGCCCGAGGATTTCAACGCTGTCATGAACGTCAACCTGCGCTCGGCCTATTTCCTGTCGGCCTATGCGGCCAAGGCGCTGATGGCAGCCGGGCGGCCCGGTTCGATCATCCACATTTCCAGCCAGATGGGCCATGTCGGCGGCATCGACCGGGCGCTGTACTGTGCGACCAAGCACGGGCTGGAAGGCATGGTCAAGGCGATGGCGATCGAATGGGGCAAGCAGGGCGTGCGCATCAACACGGTCTGCCCGACCTTCATCCGAACCCCGCTGACGCAATCGACCTTCGACAACCCCGAACGTGCGGCCTGGATCATGGACAAGATCAAGCTGAACCGCGTGGGCGAGGTCGAGGATATCATGGGCGCGGTTCTCTATCTTGCCTCCGACGCCTCGGGTCTGGTCACAGGCACGTCGATGCTGATCGACGGCGGATGGACGGCGGACTGATGGCGGACAAGGTCACATCGCTTCAGGTTGCGCAACTGGCCGGCGTCAGCCAGTCGGCGGTCAGCCGGGTGTTCACGCCCGGCGCTTCGGTCAGCAAGAAGACCGAGGAAAAGGTGCGCAAGGCGGCGGCCGAACTGGGCTATCGTCCCAACGTGCTGGCGCGGGCGATGGTGTCGGGCAAAAGCCGGATCATCGGCCTGGTTGTCGGCTACCTGGACAACTACTTCTATCCCGAGGCGTTGGAGAAACTGTCCAACCGCCTGCAGGAGCATGGCTATCACGTGTTGATCTTCATGGCCTCGCGCTCGGCCGGAAATATCGACGACGTGATGGAGGAAATCCTCGACTATCAGGTGGACGGGGTCATTCTGGCCTCGGTGCCGATGTCGTCGGACATCGCCACCCGCTGCCAGCAGGCGGGCGTTCCGGTGGTGCTGTTCAACCGCAGCCAGGATCTTGAGGGTATCACCACCGTGACCTCGGACAACTATGCCGGCGGTCGTAAGGTGGCCGAGTTCCTGCTGGCGGGCGGGCACCAACGCATCGCCTACATCGCGGGCTGGCAGGGTGCCTCGACCCAGCGCGACCGCGAGGCTGGTTTCCTTGCCGCACTGCGCGACGCCGGCAGCGATCTTTTTGCACATGGGATCGGCGAGTTTCACACCGAAAATGCCCGTGCGGCGGCCCGAACCATGTTCGACGTGGCACCGGAGCGCCGACCTGACGCGGTTTTCGTCGCCAACGATCATATGGCTTTGGCGGTCATGGATGTTCTGCGCTTTGAGCTGGGCCTGCGCATCCCCGAAGACGTGTCGGTCGTGGGGTATGACGATGTGCCCCCCGCCGGATGGCCCGCATACAATCTGACGACGATCCGGCAGCGGGCGAACCTGATGGTCGCGGAAACGGTTGCCGCGCTGCTTGATCACATCGAAGAACCCAAGACTTCTGAACCCCGCAAGGTGGCAATTGACGGACCGCTGATCGTACGAACCTCGGCCCGGTTGCCCAAGGGATGGAACCCAAAAAGGACGAACACATGAAGGGATTTGACCCCAAATTCCGGGATTTTCCCGACTATATCATCGGCATCACCAAGGAAATCTGGGAAGATCGCGGGATCGCGACGCTGCATGAATATTACAGCGACGACATCGTTGTCCGTTCACCGGGTTCGGTCGTACTGGGCAACCAAAACGTCATCGGCGCGACGATGGCGACCCTGACCGAGTTTCCCGACCGGCAGCTTCTGGGCGAAGACGTGATCTGGTCGGGCACGCCCGAAGAGGGGATGCTGAGTTCCCACCGCATCATCTCGACCGCCACGCACCTTGCCGAAGGTGTCTATGGCAAACCAACCGGAACCAAGCTGCGGTACCGGATTCTGGCCGATTGCCATGCGATCGACAATCAGATCAACGATGAATGGCTGATCCGCGATCAGGGGGCCATCGTGCGCCAGATGGGCTGGGACCCCAAGGAATACGCGGCCGACCTGATCGCTCGCGAGGGCGGGCCGGAAAACTGCGTGAAACCTCTGACGCCCGAGATCGACCAACCCGGCCCTTACAAGGGTCGAGGCAACGACAATGAATGGGGCCAGCGCTATGCCGATATTCTGACCCGGATCATGAAAGCCGACATGGGCGCGATCGGGGCTGAATACGACCGCGCGGTTCAGTCGGAATATGTCGGCGGGGTCACCGGACACGGTTGGGACTCGGTCGACCGGTTCTGGATGGGATTGCGAGCCAGCTTCCCCAATGCCGAGTTCCGCATCGAACACCAGATCGGCCGCGACGATCCCAATATGCCACCCCGTGCCGCACTGCGTTGGAGCCTGTGGGGCAAGCATGACGGATGGGGGGTGTTCGGAGCCCCCACCGGAGCGCAGGTCTATGTTCTGGGCATCAGCCATGCCGAATTCGGCGAACTGATCAGCGGCGAACCCAAGCTGCGCCGCGAATACACCCTGTTTGACGAAACCTCGGTCTGGAAGCAGATCCTTCTGCAGGGCGCAGAGGTCTGAATGCACGCTCCGGTCGAATATCGTGTTCTGGCGTGCGGCCTGCGCGAGACCGGTGCAAGCCGGCGCTTTCACCTATTCCGGCAAAGCCTTCGAGCGCGCCGCCTGAATTTGCGGCCTCCGGGAACGTGATCGAACATCTGCCGACCATTCCCTCAAACGCAAAATCCGGAACCAGAACCATGACACAATCAACCATCGCATCACGCATCGTCCGTTATGGAGAGCTCAAGCCGTGCAAGACGGCCTTCATCGATGCCCACACGCCGGGCAGCGATCAGAAAGAGAACTTTACCATCATCGGCGGCGGTGTTTCGGAGTCGCCAGATCAACATGTTCACATAACCGACAAGATCGGCTTCAATATCGGGGCCGCCGGCCAACCGCCCAAATGCCGCAACTCGCTGCACAGCCATACGACGGCCGAGGTCTTTTTTGTCGCCAAGGGCCGCTGGCGGTTTTTCTGGGGTCGCTATGGCACGGCGGGCGAGTTCATTGCCGAGGAAGGTGACATCTTCAACATTCCTACCGGCATTTTCCGCGGGTTCGAGAACGTGGGCGACGACTACGGGATGATCATGTCCATTCTGGGCGGCGACGATGCCGGCGGCGGCGTAACCTGGGCACCTCAGGTCATTGAAGACGCACGGGCGCACGGGTTGATGCTGGGTGACAACGGCGTGCTCTACGACAGCAAGAAAGGCCAGGACCTCCCGCATAACGTCCGGCCTATGCCCTTGCTGACCGAAGAGCAGCTGAAATCCTATCCCGAAGTGCCGGTCGAAGCCGTGATCGGCAAATACGTGGCCCGCTACTGGGACCTGATGGCGCTGGCGGCCGACAAACCCGCCAAGGTGATCGGTGAAAACGGTCTGATCAAGGACAAGCCCGGCTTTGAGGTCGACTTCCTGACCCGCGGCTCTGGTGTTCAAGACCCTACCAAATCGGCCAAGCCCGTCGTGCTGATGCCGGCAAGCGGCCATTGGCGGGTCACTGTCGAGGATGTCGAAACCACGATTTCGGGCGGGGATACGGTGCTGGTGCTGCCCGGCGAAGCCTATACCATCACTCCATCCATGACCGGTACGGCCGGGTTGTACCGCATCACCGCGACCGAAGATCCTGCTGGCGCAACCTGGACCGGCTACTGATCAAGAAAGGACCCCGCATGACAAAGATACTTACCACCCATGTGGGGTCTCTGCCCCGATCCCAGGAAGTTGTCGACTTCATCTTTACGCGCGAGCGGCACGAGCCCTATGACGCCGATGCGTTCGACAGTTGCATGACCAAGGCCGTGTCTGAAACGGTTCGGCGTCAGGTCGAGGCCGGTGTCGACATCGTCAGCGACGGAGAGACCTCAAAAATCTCGTACGCGACATACGTAAAGGACCGCTACACAGGCTTCTCAGGGGACAGTCCACGGAATGCCCCCGCGGACCTGAAGATGTTTCCCAGCTTTTTGCAACGTCTTGCCAACGAAGGGGGCACACCCCAATACGCCCGGCCGCAATGCACGGGCGACGTTCGCTCGAAAGGCCAGGACGAACTGAACAAGGATATCCGCAACCTCAAGCAGGCAATTGCTGAGCACGGGGTCGAACGTGGGTTCATGAACGCCGCCTCGCCTGGGGTGATTTCTCTGTTTCTGCAGAACGCCCACTACCGCAGCCGCGAGGCCTATCTGGCCGCACTCGCCGATGCGATGAAGCAGGAGTATGAAACGATCGTCGCAGCGGGACTGGATCTTCAGTTGGACTGCCCCGATCTGGCCCTTTCCCGGCACATGCTGTTCGCTGATCTTTCCGATGCCGAATTCATCGCGATCGCCGAGATGCATGTTGAAGCCCTGAACCATGCGCTGCAGAATGTCCCGCAAGATCGGGTCCGAGTGCATATCTGCTGGGGCAACTACGAAGGCCCGCATTGCTGCGACATTGCGATGGATCAGGTGTTCACGACCCTGATGGCGACCAAATCCCGCTATGTTCTGTTCGAAACGTCGAACCCGCGCCACGCCCATGAGTGGACCGTCTTCCGGGATCGCAAGAGCGAAATTCCGGACGACAAGATCCTTGTGCCCGGCGTCGTAGACACGACAACGAATTTCATCGAACACCCCGAGCTGGTGCGGCAACGCATCGAGAGGTTCACCAATATCGTGGGGCCGGATCGGGTCATCGCCGGGAGTGACTGTGGGTTTGGTACATTTGCCGGCTTCGGTGCGGTCGACCCCGACATCGCCTATGCCAAGCTGGCCTCCCTGGCCGAAGGTGCCAGATTGGCATCGGCATGACGCCCCTGGTTCTTCTTCCCGGAATGATGTGCGATGCCCGACTATTCGGGCCGCAAATCGAAGCCCTGTCCGGACAGTTGCCGCTGATGACCCACCCGCTGAGCGGCCAGGATAGCGTCGAGGCAATGGCTGCCGATGTACTGAGCTACGCACCGCCGGTATTTGCCCTTGCGGGCCTTTCCATGGGCGGGATCGTTGCTATGGAAGTACTGCGCCAGGCGCCAGCACGTGTTGAACGGCTGGCACTCCTGGACACCAACCTGCTGGCCGAAGCAGACGAGGTCAAAATCCGGCGCGGTCCGCAGATGGAGGCCGTGCGTCAAGGTGGATTGCGGCAGGTCATGCGTGACGAGTTGAAGCCGAACTATCTGGCCGATGGCCCTCGGCAGGGCGCAATTCTGGACCTGTGCATGGCCATGGCAACCGATCTGGGCCCCGAGGTCTTTCTTCGCCAGTCCATCGCACTCATGGGCCGCCCGGATCAAACGGACACCTTGTCCGCTTATCAAGGTCCAAGCCTCGTCCTATGCGGCGAGGATGACAGATTATGTCCGTTGGAGCGGCACGAACTGATGCACAAGCTTCTCGGAAACAGTACGCTGGAGGTCGTAATCGGTGCGGGGCACCTGCCCACCCTCGAGCGACCCCAGGAAACCACAGCGGCGTTGCGCCGTTGGTTGGAGGCTCCATGATACCGTCCCTACTTGCCTTGTTGCGCAAGGTCGACACACCCACAGTCTGCAATGCCATCGAAATGGCCCAAGGCAAGCGCGGGTTTGACCAATTCACGCGTGGCACGATGTTCTGTTCGGCCCCATCCGAGGGCGCAATCGTCGGGTTTGCCCGTACCGCCAAGATCGCTGCGGTGCAGCCGCCCTCCGAAGCGCCGGAAGTGATCAGGCAGCGGCGAATGGACTACTACAGATATATGGCCGAGGCCCCGGCCCCCTCAGTTGCAGTGGTTGAAGATGTCGATTTCCCCTCCTGCATCGGCGCCTATTGGGGCGAAATCAATACGTCTGTTCACAAGGGGTTCGGAATGACCGGCGCACTCACCAACGGGGTGATGCGGGACCTTGGTGACATGCCGCAAGGATTTCCGGTCATCGCCGGTTCTATTGGGCCCAGCCATGGTTTCGTTCACGTCCGAGAAATCGATACGCCTGTTTCGATCTTCGGCCTGACGGTCAATCCATCGGATCTCATCCATGCGGACCGGCATGGTGCTGTTGTTGTCCCTGCCGATCTGATTGATCAGCTCGAACACGCCATTCTGAAATTATTTGAAACCGAACGAATAATTCTGAATGCGGCTTCTGAACCCGGCTTCAATTTCGGGAAATTTGAAGTAGCTTGGGCCGCATTTGAAAAAGCGCGCGTGTAAGAGTGTACTTGGTCTGACCGATCACTGACGTGGCTCGGCAGTCCGTTGGTCTATCGTAGCCTGCGTCTTGGGAGATTCGATCGCGCATTTTGCGCGTGTCTTTCCTTTTGTTTGTCGGCGATGGTTGGGTTGGTGCAAAACGAGCGGTGGAAAACGAGCAAAGCCGCCTTTGGGCGGCTCGTTCGGTGTTTTGTTCGACTGTGTTGGTTGCGGGAGCAGGATTTGAACCTGCGACCTTCAGGTTATGAGCCTGACGAGCTACCGGGCTGCTCCATCCCGC
>NZ_JBXWSP010000003.1:0-379034 GCF_059613485.1 Ruegeria sp. CRTD044
CACCCAACACCGCCTCAGCAGCGCCGGTGAAGGGCGTTCTAAGGATAACTACAAATCACCGCAAGCAGAAAATGACAAACTGCCAAACTTTTTTGCTGATTTTATTTTTATCAATATTTGTCAGTGACTTAAACCGCAGCCACTTAGCTCCGTCGCTGGGAGTTTCACCCCCGAAGATCAAGCCCGACCCGCTGGCTTCAAGGTCCGACCCCACGAGACCACTATATATAGCGAAAGCGCCCTGACACCACCACAAGAACACTCGACTCGCACCACATGAGTCGACTCACTCTGCAGCCGATTTGCGGCTCGGAATGCACAAGCGTTGGTGTGCCGAACACTGCGTTTTGCCCCCCTTGCTTTTGCCCCCCCCTGCTTTTGGCGGCCACTTGGCCTTTGGCCTCCGGCCGGGTCGAATGACCGCCCCATTCAAGGCACAAAAAAAAGGCCGCGAAATCCATTCGCGGCCAGCAACGATCCAGGAGAGAATGCCGGGCCTTATGATGGTCCGATCATGAAACAGGTGACATTGCGCGCCTTCAGGCGACGGCAGGCCAGATCCGCCTGCTCGCGAGTCATACCCTGAAAGGTCGCGTCGAATCCGCGTGAACTCTGGTTCACTTTGCGCAAAGTGCCTTCCAGTGTCGTCATTTCCGATAGAGCCGTTTTCAGCAAAACCTTCTCGGCTTCGTAGCGGGTGGTGTAACGCCCGACATTGACGCCCCAAAGATGCCCGCCCGACGTGGACAAACGGGTAACGACCTCCTGCTCGGGCTCGGCCACGACTTCTGCGGGTTCGGTCGATGCAAGCACAAGGTTTTCAGGGCGCAGGGCCGGGCGCGTGTCGGCATTCTCGACCGGAGGCGCCGTCGGCGCGATATCCGCTGCGGCGATCGCCGCGGCGATGCCGTCTTGAATACGTGCACCGTTCTTGGCTGCGGTTTCGGCCACGGCGCCGGCAACCTGGATGGCAACGCCAGCCCCGGGTCGCATCACAGGCCGAAGGCTACTCTGTGGTGCGCGGACCGCACTGGCCAATTGGGTGGCTCCACCCAGCCCAGTATTCCCGGCATATGCTGGACGGGCGGGTTTGCGGATCGGAGCGCGTGAAGGGGCGCGCCGGAATCCCATATCCAGCAGCTCGGCCACCTTGGCGTTGCGCGAGGTGCTGGACTTGCCGCCGAACACGGTTGCGATGATCCGTTTGTCCCCACGCTTGGCCGAAGCAACAAGGTTGAAGCCCGCAGCGCGCGTGTATCCGGTTTTGATGCCGTCGGCGCCCCGGTAGGCTGCCAGCAGCCGCCGGTTGGTGTTCGGGACAGTCTTGATGCCGGCATGTGTCGATTGGCGTGAAAACAGGTTGTAATACTCGGGATAGTCATAAAGCAGGTGCCGACCCAGCGTGGTCATGTCACGCGCTGTCGAAAGATGGCCCGCTTCGGTTAGCCCGTGTGCGTTCTTGAAGGTTGTGCGGCTCATGCCCATGGCCTTGGCGGTCCGGGTCATACGGCGCGCAAAGGCGGCCTCGGATCCGCTGAGGGCGATGCCGATCGCGGTCGCGGCGTCATTGGCCGATTTCACAGCAGCCGCGCGGATGAGATAGCGGAATGCAATGGTTTGGCCCGCCCGCAGGCCCAGCTTGGAGGGCGGCTCGGCGGCCGCGGCCTTGGTGATCCGCACCTGAGTGTCCAGCGTGATCTCACCGTTCCGCACCGCTTCGAAGGCGATATAGAGGGTCATCATCTTGGTGAGAGAAGCAGGGTGCAGCCTGGTATCGGCGTTGCGGGAGTGCAGAACCTCACCGGTTCTGGCGTCAATGACCATTGCCGCATAAGGAGCCGCAAGCGCCTGAGTCGCCAGGACAAGCGCCATCCATACCAATGTGACTACGAGCAAGCCCGCCCGCGCCGGAACTATCCGCCGAATCTGCACGATCTTTGCCTTTGTCTGCCTCGCGCCGCCGGGTTTTCCCGGTCAGCCTTTTTGATTATTTGGTTGAGGCTAACACACAGCACTGCTGAAATAAACCGAAAGCTGAAAAATCCGCGGCCGCGGCTCCGCTCGGTGGCGTCTAGATGTTGCGGCCCAACGGATGGCCGCCACCAAAACGGCGAAGATGTCAGAAAGTTGGCGCGGCTTCGTCGTGAAATTTTGAAACTGGGGCCAATCTGTCACAGGTCAGGAGATCTGCCGGACCAGATCAGGAAGATCTCCCAAATCGCGGATCTCCCGGAAACGGGGATGGCTTGTCGGGATCACGGCCTGCTCGATCTCCCACACCAGACCGTGCGGTACGTGCACGCCCCAGCACCCTGCCTGGATCGGCGCGACCACATCCGACCGCATCGAATTGCCGACCATCATTGCACCGGCAGGTGACTGCCCCATCCGCCGAAAGACTTCGCGGTAGGTCTCGGGCGTCTTTTCCGACACGATTTCGACCGCGTCGAACAGCTCGCCCAATCCCGATTGGGCCAGTTTGCGCTCCTGATCAATAAGATCACCCTTGGTGATCAGAACAATGCGATGGGTACCTGCGATTGTCTCGACCGTCTCCCGCGCGTGAGGCAACAGTTCGATCGGGTGGGACAGCATCTCCTGCCCGGCTTCGATCAGTTCGCGGATGACCCTGGCCGGGACTCTGTCTTCTGTTACCTCGATTGCTGTTTCGATCATCGACAGGACGAAACCCTTGATGCCGTACCCATAGTGGCGGATGTTGCGCTTCTCGGCCGCCAACAACCGCTCCATCAGATGGTCGCGGTCTGCATGATCCGCCAGCAGCACGGCAAAATGCGCTTGGGTCAGCTGAAAGAAACGCTCGTTGTGCCACAAGGTGTCGTCAGCGTCGAAAGCGACGATGGTCAGGTTTTCATCCATTTCGAATCCGCCCGGTTGCTCTTTCCTCTGGGTGGGTCGACGTTATATAAGCCCTGAAACGACCCGAAGTGTGAATCGGAAAATCTCGCGACATGATTGAAGCCCGTTGGATGATGGCTGGCAAATCGGAAGACGATGGCGACACGTCAATCCTTGTACAGACCAAGCCCAAGACCAAACGACCGCCCTTGTACAAGGTGCTGCTGTTGAACGACGACTACACGCCCATGGAATTCGTGGTGCATGTGCTCGAGCGGTTCTTCGGGATGTCCCATGCGCAGGCATTCGAAATCATGTTGACCGTGCACAAGAAAGGCGTGGCCGTGGTCGGCGTATTCAGCCACGAGATTGCCGAGACCAAGGTTGGGCAGGTGATGGATTTCGCTCGTCGGCATCAACACCCGCTTCAGTGCACCATGGAGAGAGAGGAGTAGGGCCGCGACGCGCGCCTCTGCCCCTTCAACCCGCTCTGATGTCCTCTCGATTGTCTCTCGCCCTCGATTCGGGCCTGACCCTGTCGGAACCGCTGTCGGTCGTTGGACCGACGCCGGATCATGACCTGTCGGCGCTGCCGAACGGTGTCGAGGTTGTTCAACCTTTCAAACCGTTCCACGACCATTTCCGGGACCGCGGCTTTGCAGCTGTGCCCGAAACCGACAGCGCTTGTGAAGACGTGGTTCTGTTTCTGCCCCGCGCCAAAGCACAGGCACGCGCCATGATACATCATGCGTGCAGCCGGGCCTCGGGAACGGTTGTCGTGGATGGCGCCAAGACATATGGCGTGGACAGCTTGTTGAAGGACATTCGCAAGCGGGTCGAGATCGAGGGCCCCATCGCCAAGGCGCATGGCAAGATCTTTTGGTTCAAGGCCGACCCCGACGCATTTGCAGACTGGGCCGCGCCCGCAGGACAGATGGCGGACGGCTTCCAAACCGCGCCCGGGGTGTTTTCGGCCGACGGGGTCGATCCTGCTTCGGCACTGTTGCGCGAGACCCTTCCGTCAGGGCTTGGACCTCGGGTCGCCGATCTGGGTGCCGGATGGGGCTATTTGTCCGCCGGGCTGCTGCAGGATGACACTGTACGCACGCTGCACCTCGTCGAAGCCGACTTTGCTGCCCTGACATGCGCACGGATCAATGTGCCCGACCCAAGGGCACAGTTCCACTGGGCAGATGCGGTGACATGGCCTGCACCAGAACCCGTGGACACCGTTGTTATGAACCCGCCGTTTCATACTTCGCGCAGCGCCGATCCCGGCTTGGGGCGCGGGTTCATCACCGCCGCCGTGCGCAACCTGTCCCGCTCGGGCCACTTGTGGATGGTCGCCAACCGGCATCTCCCCTACGAAACGACTTTGACTGACGCTTTCGCGCGGGTCGAGGAAATTGCAGGCGACAACCGGTTCAAGGTATTCCACGCCTCTCGCCCTCGGCGGTGAAGCCGATTAACCTGCGCCGCGACTCAGGAGGAAACACATGTCCTTTTCCATAGCCGGCAAGACCGCCATCGTCACCGGAGGCGCCAACGGCATCGGCCTTGCCATCGGCCGTCACTTCGCCGACGCGGGCGCCAACGTGATGTTCGCCGACATGGACGAGAAACGTCTGGCAGAAGAACTAGGCGAACAGGCCGATGACAGCAACGTCCGCTACTTCGCCGGTGATCTGCGCGAAAAGCTGACGATCGCCAACCTCCTTTCGGCCACTCTGGATGCATTCGATCAGGTCGACATTCTGGTAAACGGAGCGCGACAGGTCATCTCGACGGATCCGCTTGATCTGGAAGACGACTCGGTTCGCACCCTTCTGAACCAGAACCTGATGCCCGCCCTGCGGCTGAGCCAGCTTGTGGCCAAGCGGATGATCAAACAATCCGAGGATCAGGAAGACGGGCCGAATGGTTCGATCATCAACCTGTCCTCGATCGCCGGTCAGCGCGCGCATCCAGGCCTTTTGGCCTATTCGGTTTCCAGCGCCGCGCAGGACCAGTTGACCCGGTCCCTTGCAGTGGCGCTTGCGCCTCATCGGATCCGCGTGAACTCGATTGCGTTGGGGTCGGTCATGAGCGCGTCACTGCAGGCCACCCTGAAAGACAATCGGGACTATCGGCGGGACATTGAGGATCATACCCCACTGGCCCGCATTGCCGCCCCGGCCGAGCTGGCCGAAACGGCGCAATACCTTGCCTCGGACGCGGCTGCGTTCATTACCGGGCAAGTCCTCACAATCGACGGTGGACGGACCCTTCTGGACCCGGTTGCCGCCCCCGCGCATTGAGCCTGACGATGTTTGAAACGGAAAAATCCACCGCCTCGACCTGGTTTCGCCAGTTGCGCGACGAAATCGTCGCGGCCTTCGAGGCTTTGGAAGACAGCCACCAGGTGGGGTCGTTTTCCGATGCCCCCGCCGGACGGTTCGAGGTCAAGGAGACCCGACGCCAGTCCGAGGACGGCTCGGACGCGGGTGGTGGGCTGATGTCGGTCATGCGCGGTGGCCGCGTGTTCGAGAAGGTCGGCGTCAATGTATCGACCGTCTACGGCACGCTCGGCGAACGGGCACAACAGGCAATGGCCGCGCGCAAGGGTATCCCCGGGATGACAGACGACCCGCGGTTCTGGGCCTCGGGCATCAGCCTTGTGGCGCATATGCAAAACCCGCACGCACCGGCCGTTCACATGAACACCCGCATGTTCTGGACCCCGCACGCCTGGTGGTTCGGCGGTGGATCAGACCTGAACCCCTGCATCGAATATGCCGAGGACACGGCCCATTTCCACGCCACGCAAAAAGCGCATCTAGACCCGCACGGGCCGGGTCACTATCCGCGGCTCAAAGAATGGGCAGACGAGTATTTCTACATTCCGCACCGCAAGCGTGCGCGTGGGGTGGGCGGCATTTTCATGGACGACTACTGCACCGGCGACTGGCAGGCGGATTTTGCGCTGACACAGGACATTGGCCGCGCTTTCCTGCCGGCCTTTCTGCCGCTGGTCAAAAAGCGGCGGACCCAACCCTTTACCGAGGCAGACAAAAACACCCAGCTGGTGCACCGCGGGCTCTATGCCGAATACAATCTGGTCTATGACCGGGGCACGAAATTCGGCTTGGAAACCGGGCATGACCCCGACGCCGTGCTGATGAGCCTGCCGCCGCTGGCCAAGTGGGTCTGAGACGTCAGAACCCGAAATCCATGAAGTTGTCGTAGCAGTAGTTCTGCGCTGAGGACGCTGACATGTTCTCACCCACCCGCTTGACGGTGATTGAATAGCCGGGGGTGGTATCCACGCCCGGCGGCGGCTTCAACGAGAACTGCACGGTTCGGACACCCGGCTCGTAAGCCCTCCAGATGTAGATCCGTTGCGAACCGGGGACACCCAACTGCCGAATGGCGAAATCGCCGATCCCGCACCAGTAGTTGACCGGAGCTGACGACCCGATTGCCTTGACCTCGTACACACCGTCTCCGACGGATCTTATCTCGGTGCGGTAGGTCGGGCGGACGCCGATGCCGAACCCGACAGCTTGTGCGGCGATTGGGGCCAACAGTGTTGCAGACAGAACCAAGGCTGAAATCGAATGCTTCATCAAAACTATCCGCCAAAAAACCGGGTTGTGCCAATCATAGGCCGCCTGCCCATTGAGTAAAGCCAAACCCGGTCACCTTTGGAAACAGGCCACGCCCACAAGCCCGCTCAGCTGCGGAGGCGACAGAAAACGAATACCATTTCAAGACTTTTGCCCGATATACTGCCGATGTCCCAAGGGGTTGAGGTCAGGTTTGAGCAGAAAATTTCCAAAGGACTGGTTTGATTTCTCTCCCGAGAAATACGCCGACTTCGGCGCGCTCTTCTACCTTGCCGGACTGACCAAAACCCACCAGCAGCGCAGCCTCGCCCAGGTTCTGTACGCGTTCGAAACGCCTTTGCGGCTGGGGCAGTATCACATCTTTCGCCAAAACGGATTCCCGCGCGGGTTCGTGACCTTTGCCGGGCTCAGCCCTGAAGCGGAATACCGATATGCGGTGCAGGAAAAGCCGTTGATGGATACTGATTTCACCAGCGGTTCATCTTTCTGGATCGTCGACTTGGTCGCGCCTTTCGGGCAGACCAACCAGATGGTCGAGATTCTGAAACGCGAGATTCCGCACCCGAGGGTGCGCACGAACCGCATGGACAGCGACATGACCCGAAACCGCATCGTCGAATGGACCCGGGATGAGGCCGGCAAGGTCCACATGAAACTGTACCGGAAAAAAGAGTTCTCACAGCTTCTGAAAGAACAGGGTGGCTGACCCTGCCACCTAAGACTTGGCGACCCGTCCACCGACATCCTGCGGTGCCAGCGCTACGGTCTTGACGACCGCGTGGCACGGTTTGCCGGGTTGCAACGCCAGGGCCTCGACCGACCGGCGCGTCACTCGGGCCAGCAGGGTGCCGGCCGGTGTTCGGATCGAAACGATCGCCCCCGGACCTTCGCCCGCGCGCACGGACTCGACGGTGCCCTGCAGGACGTTCAGCGCCGACAGGCCTTCGGGCTTTCGGTCCGACAATATGACTTCCTGGGCGGGGATGCGGATCCGAAGCGCATCACCAACCGAATGCGGGATGCGCGGTAGGAACAGTCGGACACCGTTTGCCGCCAGTTCCGTCAGGCCATCTTCGTGATGCGCGGCCACACTTACCTCAAGCACCGCACCCACAGCCCGCACACCTGTCGGCGCAACCGAAGGATCCGCCAACACTTCGGAGGCCGGCCCCTGCCGCAACACCTTGCCGTCCTGCAACGCCACGACCGAGGTGGCAAGGCGGGCCACTTCGGCGGCAGAATGCGTGACATAGAGGATCGGCACCGAGACCTCGTCCCTCAATCGCTCGAAATAGGGCAGGATCTCGGCCTTTCGGGCTTCGTCCAGCGCAGCGAGAGGTTCATCGGCCAGGATCAACCGCGGACTTGCCAGCAGAGCACGGCCAATGGCGACACGCTGCTTTTCACCGCCCGACAGGTGGGCGGGGCGGCGGTCCAGCAGGTGGCCGATGCCCAGCATCTCTATCACGTGATCGGGGTTTTCACGGCGCGCGTCCCGGGGAGCGAACCACCGGCCATAAGACATGTTCTGGCGCACGGTCAGGTGCGGGAACAAGCGGCCTTCCTGAAAGATATACCCCAGCCGGCGGCGATGCGGCGGCAGCCAATGGCCCTTCACGGTATCGAAAAGCACCCAATCATCCACCGCGACCCGCCCGCCTTGAGGGCGCAGCAAACCGGCCACGGCATCCACGATGGTGGTTTTGCCCGACCCCGATCGTCCGAACAGCACCGTCACACCCCGCGGCGCCTGGAACAGGATGTCCAGGTCAATGCCCGGCAGGCGGTGCCTTATCTGCACGGACAGGCTCATGTTCCGGCCACCCGGGCCGCTGCGCGACGCCCCACATATTCCGAAAGAAGCAGCGCCCCCATGGCGATGACGATCGAGATGATGACCAGCCGCATCGCGGCGCTCTCGCCGCCCGGCACCTGAAGGAAAGCATAAACCGCCGACGGCAAGGTCTGGGTCTGGCCGGGAATGTTCGACACGAAGGTGATCGTGGCTCCGAACTCGCCCATCGCCTTTGCGAAGGCAAGGATTGCCCCTGCGATGATCCCCGGCAAGATCATAGGCAAAGTCACGGTGACAAAGACAAAAGGTTGCGATGCCCCAAGCGTCGCTCCCGCCTGCTCCAGTTTTGGATCAACCGCCTCGATCGACAGGCGGATTGCCCGAACCATCAGCGGAAATGCCATGATCCCGGCGGCCAGTGCGGCTCCGGTCCAGCGGAAGGCCACAACGACGCCCAGATCAGCCAACACCCGACCAACCGGGGCTTGTACGTTGAAGGTCAGCAACAACAGATAACCGGTCACGACCGGCGGCAGGATAAGCGGCAGATGCACCAGACCGTTCAGCACGTGTCGGCCGGGAAACCTCCAGCGGGCCAGTGCGTAGGCCACGAATATCCCGAGTGGCAGCGAAACGATCGTCGCCCAGAAAGAGACGCGCAGTGACAGTCGCAACGCTTCGATCTCGGCGGGGCCCAACCAACCCATGGCGCTATCCGTGCGGCAGGGTGAAACCCTGCGCCTTGAATATGCCGGTCGCCGGTTCGCTCTGCAGGTAGTCGAGGAAGACCTGCGCCTCAGGCCGTGCGGTCGCAGTCAGGGCCGCGGGATAGACGATCACCGGATGCGTGCCTTCAGGGAAAATTCCGACCACATCCACCCGGGCCTCGGCCTGCGCATCGGAACGGTAGACAACACCCATTGGTGCCGCGCCACTTGCGACAAGCGCCAACGCCGCGCGCACGTTGTCGGCCTGAGCCACCTGATCCTGAACATCGTCCCACAGGCCCAGAGCGGTCAACGCGGCCTTGCCATAGATTCCGGCGGGAACCGCATCAACGAGAGCCATTGCCAGATAGCCGCCTTTCAATTGGCCTCTCAGATCGAAGTTCGGCGTAAGCTCCTGTTCGCTGGGCTGCCCTGCGCGCGCAATCAGCACCAGCCCGTTGCCCACAAGATCGACGCGCGACGCTGGGTCGATGTCTCCGTTCCGCTCAAGAACATCCATCCAGGCGGTATTGGCAGAGATAAACAGATCGGCCGGCGCGCCCAGCTGAATCTGCCGGGCCAAAACGGAAGAGGCTGCGAAGGAAACCGTAACCCGTTGACCTGTCGCGGCCTCGAATTCCGGAGCGATCTGGTCCAGCGCGGTCTTGAGACTGGCCGCCGCGAACACCAGGACCTCAGCCGCCGCAACCCGAACCGGGGCAACCAACGCGCCGAAAAGGGTGGCAACCGCAACAAGACGGCGGCATGTGTCGAACTGCATCCCCGGCTCTCCTGTTCGGACGGTCGCACTGCTTTTGGCATATCGGAGGCAGCGGGCCGCAGGCAAGGTGTATTCCCGCCGGCGTGCCATGCAGAGTCCGGAATCAATTGGTCTTTCCGGCGTCGAAAGAGTAAGCCCAGAGAAAAAGGCGGCATCCCAAACCCGCAATCTGTCGCAAACGAAATTGATGTCGCGCACTCGCAAGCCGAGTCTGGGCATGAACCAAACAGGACGTACACCATGCTGCACCAAACCCCGGGATTGATCGACACCGTTCGCGCGCGGTTTGCCCATGTGGACAGCTGCCCTTTTCAGGGTCCCCGCATCTTTTTCGAGAATGCCGGCGGCGCGCTGACATTGAATTCGGTGGTCGAAACCTCGGCCCGTTTTGCGGGCATCCCGGACAATCAGGGGCGGGACAATCCCGCCAGTCATGCGTTGGTCGACATCATCAACCGTGCCAAGGCAGATCTTGCCGTGTTTATGAATGCGCCTTCGGGGCAGTTCTTCGTGGGTGAAAGCGGAACAGAGCTTCTGTTCCGCATGATCCGCACGGCCTGCGTGAATGCGCCCAAAGGTGCAAGGGTGATCGGCAGCTCGATCGAACATCCCGCCAGCCGCAGCGCCGCGCGCCGTTGGGCGGGCATTGCCGGATTGGACTATGTGAACGTGCCGCATGACGACGCGACAGGTCTGGTTACCGCCGCAGATTATGCGGCCCACATGACACCGGACGTAGCGGTCGCCACGATCCTGCACGCTTCGCCGGTTACGGGAATGGGAATGGACGTGGCTGAAATCTCGCGCGCGATCCGGGCGGTGTCGCCAGATTGTTTCATCATCGTCGACGGCATCCAGCACGCAGCACACGGACAGCTGGACATCAACAGCTACGGAGTCGATGGATATGCGATTTCACCCTACAAAGTGTTTTCCCGGCATGGCTACGGCATTGCCTGGATATCCGACCGGCTGACCGCCCTGCCCCATGACCAACTGATTGACGCGCCCGCTGATGGTTGGGAATTCGGCACGCGCGACACCGGCGCCTACGCCGCGATGTCCGACGTGGTTGCCTATTTCGACTGGCTGGGCAGTCAGGTTTCGGACGCCGCTGACCAACGCACCAGAATCGAGGCCGCCGGCCAGGCGATTCATTCCTATGAGACCCATCTGACCAACGCGATGATCAACGGCGTCGGCAACCTGCCCGGCCTGCGCGATATGGATCACGTCACAATTCTGGCCGGAGCAGACAACCCCGCCCGCGAAGGACTGGTGTCGATCGTGGTCCGCGACATGCCCTCGGCAGACGTGGTCTCGCGCCTGAACGCGCAGGGCATCCGAACCCACACCCGCAAGGCCGACCATTACAGCGGGAACGTGCTGAACCCGTTGGGCTTGTCCGATTGCATCCGGATTTCGCTGTGCCACTACAACACCGAGCACGAGGTCGCGCAGCTGCTGACCGCATTGAAGGACATAAATCCCTGAGACACATGGCCAACGGCGCAGAAATTCTGAAAGACCCTCTTGCGCCGGCCCACCAGCTTGGCTAAATCCCCCTTCACGGGTGATTAGCTCAGTTGGTAGAGCGCTTCGTTTACACCGAAGATGTCGGGAGTTCGAGTCTCTCATCACCCACCATGCTAACCCATTCTACGTCTTCAGTATTTGCGCGGATGTGACCTGCCAATCTCTGGCGCGTTGCCCAACCCATGCACAAATCAAAATACCATTTTGGTTTGCCAGCAGCCTCCTTTACTGTGGGTCAAAGCCAAAACGGGCTCACCGGAGGGACATCATGAAGACGGTACGGATCGCGAAACCCCTGATGCTTGGCCTGTCGCTTGCGATTTCAACAGCGACATCGGCACTGTCTCAGCAGTCCGACTGGTCCTATTCGGCCACGATCTACCTGTTCACCCCTGAAACCGAAGTGTCGTTGGACACACCCGCGGGAACCCTGGATAGCACGCTCAGCTTCTCTGACGCGCTGGAAAACCTCGACCTTGCTTTCATGGGCACGTTTACCGCATCGAACGGCCGCTGGTCGTTCCTTGCGGACTACAACTATACGAACCTGTCCTTCTCGAACGAGACTCCGGGACCGGCAAGTTCGGGTCTGGACACATCGTTCAAAACCCAGTTTCTGAGCGGCTATGTCGGCTACCGCGTCCACGAAACGCCGACAGCCAGCGTCGATCTGGCTGGCGGATTCAGATGGTTCAGCACGGAAACAGAGTTCAACCTGTTGCCCGGAACAGCGCCCGGCAACCAGACCTCGGTCGACAGCAGCTGGACCGATCCGGTGATCGGCGTCCGTGCCCGCGTCGCGTTTTCAGACAAATGGTCGGGAACCGGGTTCCTGGACTATGGCGGGTTCCGCAGCGGCAGCGAAACCTGGCAGGTCCTGCTGACTGCGGACTATGCGATCAACGACCGCTGGCTGCTACGCGGCGGGTACCGCTACATTTCCTTTGATCACGACATCAATGGAAATGACTTCAGCTTCCACCAATCCGGCCCGGTCATTGGCGCAACCTATCGCTTCTAGGGCATTTGCCGCCCACTAGGTGACGTTCGACATCCAAAGTCCGTTCCTAAACAATATCACCCCATTGTAATAAAACGATAATATTTTCGGTGCGACATTCTCTTTTCCGGCCCCACGACACCTAGATTCTGTATTGCGACATTTATGAACCGTTCGTTTTCTTCGATATTCTCAAGAAAAAAGCCGCTCATCCCTGAGCGGCTTGAATAGCTTTGATCTTGGCGGGTTATCTCTGCCGAGGTCTCCTGCGGGTCTGCCGTGATTCTTTGATGTGTCTGTCCATCTCAATCGTTGTATCGATGCTTCGCCAATCACGGCTGAGGAAGGGATTAAGCGCATCATCGCAGTTCATCCTTTCGTAGGATCCCTCCGCGAAATGCTCGATACCAAGCCTTTGGCTCTCGTATTTCTTCGCAATACCAGTCGCGCCGATAAACAATTCGATCGCCATGCCAAAACGCTGTGCCGATGCATGCATCAGGATCTTGAAAAACTCGCTTTCGTCAAGCAAGCCGTCATCTTCAAGCCCCGCTTTCTCCAACAGTTCCTTGATGGAGCGTTTGACTAGCGGACCGTCTTTTCCAAAGGCCATCGGAAGAACCTCGATCGGCTCGACCCGACGGAGCATTGTCCCATCCTGATTGATGATTGTTTTTGCTTCCATTGTGCCAGTAATGATTACAGAAATTGGCTAAGCTCCTTTCTGCATGAAATTACGGAACCTTCCGATTAAGTGCTTCATGCTATCGCTTGTCACATAGCGACCGCTGTCTTGAACCTCATCAAGATGAAGCGCTGCAATCCCTTTTTGCTGGAGCCCATCTCCAACCAAACTGACGAGGTAGCCCTCATCACGACGAGCGGAGATCGGATAGCCCAGATCGTGCAGAATCAGTTCGCAGGTCTCTCTTACAGTTGCCCGACTTGGTACCGTGACACTCCAGATCAACGACCCGTATTTCAGCCCCCCCGGTGGCATCGACGACTTCCTTGAATTCGGCGGCAATGCGCTTGACCATGCGCGTCTTGCCAATTCCCGGCGGACCGATCAACGCTGCGCCGCGCAATTCGGTATACCCGCGGCTAAGCCGCTCTTCCCGTTCGACCAAAACCTTAAAAATACGATCCCTGAATTTTTTAAAGTCCTCCGTTTCGAAAAACTCGGTTTCAAAGTCGATCTTTGGCCGCGCCTTGCTTCTCAGTGCGGCGTATTTTTCTGCGTCGATTGTCGATGGCATGACTATCCCTCCCCTCACATCTACCGGGAAAATTTCTTGCTGGTCCGGAAACGATCAAGACTTCCGGGCTCGTCCGGGAGAACCACCGAGTTGACCCTGTGTTCGTCTCCGATGGCATCTTCCTGCGCCAATTCTCCTTCATCATGCATGTCATCGGCGGCAATCTCGAAGCCCCCGTGGACAGGATCTTGATATTCATCCCGTCCGACGAAAGGTTCCTCATTCGAGCCCTTTCCGAAAGACAACTCGAGGCTCGCACGATCCAATGCGGTTTGGGTGTAGCCGGTCATGCCCATGTCGTTGCCACGCATAATCTTGCCGACGAGTTCCGCGCGAAGCCGCTGTGCTTCGTCACGCGCGCCACTGCGACGTTGGCCGTCCAGAGCCGCCTCGGCACGCCTCAGCTGGCGTTCTTCCTGCCACTGCCGAAGGGTCTTCCCACGCAATGAGCTGTCCAATGCAGGAACGGAAATCGTATCACCATGACCCACTACGGAGATGGCACCCATGTCCATCGGATCGACGATGATTTCCACCGTTCCATCTGGAGCGGCGACCCGATCTGCTACCCGTGTTTTGCGATCGTTCCGAATAAATTCATTGAGGTAAGTCGCACCGGCGAAGCGAACGCCTTCATGCGTTACCCTTGCAGTGGTCGAGAACCCACAAGCTTCACGAAGGTCCTGCGGACCTGGGATCTGCATTGGATCATAAGCGATATCCTCGGTCAGTTCTTCCCAAGCCGTCGCAGGCGTTTTCCCATTCAGTCCCCGGTGCGGCGTGTTGTGGTATTCAGCGATAAAGATGACGAAGAGCAGGTCAAGCTCATCATCCGTGACGCACGCCTCTTCGTGTGGTCTTCGATTGTTCAGTTTCGATGGCAAAAAGCCTTGAGTTGTCCGCAAATTGTGATGGTCACTCATACGAGGCGAAGCTGCTGCTTCGAAATCGGCAACCAAATGGCATAAACGGCCGATTCTGTGGGAAAATACCTGTTCGCGAGCGCGGAACCCCGGCCCGCAGGCAAAGGTCCCTTTTGACGCATTCAATCGAAGGTCAGGCTCCTTCAAGACCCGTCGGCACCTGCCCGGAGTTCAGACCGAGAATTCAGCCCTGGTAAGGAATGGTGCCGAGGCCGCATGCTTTCTCAGTTCTTCAAGAGATGAATACAGCGGCGTTGACGGATCAATTCTCGCTTGGGCACGGCTTCTGAAGAATTTCGCATACTCTTCCACGTAGGGACGGTCCTTTCGCGGCATGTCCGCGAGATGGTTGATCAGGAAATTGTCATAATGGTGAACCGCATCTGCAAACCTGTCCTGCCGATGCCGCGCCATTGCGCGAAACAGTTCCGCCTTGGCCATGAAATATGGTTGCGCTTTGAACCCATCCAAGCGGTCAAGAACAGCCGGGTAATCCCCAGCCTGCATTGACTTCGCAGCCTTGTGGAAGACCCCCGCGGCTCTGATATTCCGGATTAGTTTCAAATGGCCACCCCCACCAATTTCGCCCTTGGTCTTTCCGAATGGCTCTATTCGCCAAGCTCCCTGATTTCGCGCTGAATCGACCATTCGATCAGCTCGGCCCAAAGCTTGCGCGCCAGTTCCGGGTCCAGACCCTTTTCGGACGCGGTTGAGCCAACTTTGTCCAGCACCTCAGCCACACGATCTGTGGTACGCGCCGGCAGACCTTCGATTTTCTTGAGGTCCGCAGCCCGGTCGATATAGAGGCTTCGCGTGGCGAGCAGGTTTATGAGCTCAACGTCGATCGCGTCGATTTGCGCGCGAAGATCGGTCATGGTCTGGCAGGCCTTGGGCGCGATGAGGGTTTTCATGTTTTGAATTCCTTTGGGTGTTTGAATTTAGCCGAGAAGTTTACAGAGGAGTTTGACGGCACGTTCAGACCGTTCTTGGCAAAAGGTTTTCGATGGACTCGGCAGACGTCCGATGACGCGCCTGACCTGCTGATCGCCAATCAAGAGATCGAGATAGAGCGCCACAGCCTCACCGGTGTGTTCAAAGTTCAGTGCGCCTTCCTCTCGGGCACGCAGAAACACCCGCTCCAAAAGCGGGAACACCGCCTCGCGGCCCGCCTTTGACAGTGCAGCGCCCAATTCACCACTGCTGTCCGCCGCCGCTGCCCGGTTCAGTGCAACGGCCCTGTCTCCAGTGAGCAGGGTCAACAACTTCGGGCCAAGCGTGCGCAGGATGGACAGCGCGTCGTGATCGGTCTCCAATTCCGATGCGAGATGGTCTTTCACCTCTTCCGCATTGCGCGCGACAAGGGCCTGAAACAAGCCCTGCTTGTCGCCATACCATCTGTAAAGCGTCTCGTTCGACGCCCGCGCCTGTTTCGCAATGTCCCGCATCGATGTGCCGCCATAGCCCTTGGCCTCCAACACCTCATAGGCGGCGTCTTCGATCTGTCGCTGGCGCAGTGATCTCTTTTCTTTGCGCATTCCTGTCTCCTGCGTGTTGACATAATCCGTAACTGCAATTACGGATATTTTCAACCGTAACTTAAATTACGCTTTTGGAGGAAAAATGTCTCACCACGACCGACAGGCCATTGCAGCACTGGCCACACTGATCCTGCTGCAACTCATCATGCTTTCTGCGCTTTATGCCGGCATCCAGCCCCATCCGCCGATTACGACTCCGCTGTTTGGCATCGCCCCGTTTCTTGGCGCTTCGGTATCAATCGCGCTGTCGGCAATGATCGTGCAGCCGCTCACGGACGCTGTCGGGCGTGGCCTGAGCGTGATGGCTGCGCTGATGGCGCTGGTATCGTTCGGGCCGCAGAAGTATTTCGACGCGCAGTTCGCATTGATCTGGCCCGCCGTAGTGCTCGGGCAGTTTGCAGCCATCGTGATCTTTGTCCGCGTCCTGAATGCGTCCCGTCAAGCTGATGAAACACGCCAACGCCCGGCCGCACCTGCAGGACAGGTTTGATGGCCCGACTACTCGTGCCGATGTCGACGCTCTCCCTTTTGAACATCGGCGCTGTTTTCGGCTTCTTCTATGCTTGGGTCTGCTCGACCATGTGGGGCCTCGATGCGACCGACCCCCGAGTCGCAATCACGGCAATGCAGGCGATGAACGCCTCTGTTCGGAATCCGGTGTTCTTCCCGGCCTTCTTTCTGACACCGGTCATCCTGATGCTGACCGCGTTTGTCGCGATCCATCAGGAAAGGACGAGGTCAGCCGCTCTCTTCGCGGCAGGGGCCGCCGTGTATTTCATCGGGGCATTTCTGGTCACGGTTTTGATCAACGTGCCGATGAATGAGGCCCTTGCAACAGTGCCGGTACCGACGGACAGGGCGGACGCCGCCCAAATCTGGAAGGACTATTCCGCGCCGTGGCAGATCTGGAATACGACCCGAACCCTTGTCAGCGGACTGGCCCTGATCCTGACCGGCCTCGCAATTCATGCCCTGAAACCGGAGACGACCTGATGGAAATTTCGATTGTGACATTCGCCCTGTTGGCCTTGGTCGTCGTGATGACACCCGGACCGACGGTTTTGCTGGCCCTGTCCAACGGGTCTCGCTACGGCCTTGTGTCCGCGGGCTATGGGATCGCGGGCGCCGCACTCTCCGACGGTGTTCTGATCGCCGCGGCTGGTCTGGGGTTGGGCGCGATACTAGCCACATCCGCGGTTCTGTTCACCGTCGTGAAAATGATTGGCGTCGGCTATCTTATGTGGCTCGGCGTTCAGATGTTGCGGTCCTCGGGGGAGCTGGGATCTTTTCCAGCGCACTCGAGTAGACAAATCTCGGGCGTATCCGGGTGCAGACTGACACTGTTCCGCAAGAGCTTTCTGGTCGCCGTTACGAACCCCAAAGGCTACCTGTTTTTCACTGCGTTCCTGCCGCAGTTCCTTGACCCGTCCGAACCGCTTCTGGCGCAATACGCCCTGCTCGCTCTCGTCTTCATCGCGGTCGACGTGGCCACTATGGCGGCCTATGCCGGTCTTGGGGCAAAGGCGATGCAATTTCTGAGCCACCGGGGCGCGCGCTGGATCGACCGGACGTGTGGAGGGTTGCTCATCACCCTGGGCTGTGCCCTGGCATTTGTGCGGCGCAGCAATGAGTGACCACTTCACGTTTTCTCGCATGACCGGCAGTCATGCGCTGTTTGGCAACGGTGGAGCCCTGCCCATTGCGGCCGTTCACTCGTAGCACGGCATGCTGCGGTGCGGCCCGCCGAACCTGATATTCGCTGCAACGGCTAAATCTGCGGATTGGCGAATTACACAGTGCGGACCGAACCGCCGGTGCCCGGCTATGGGTGAAGGCCGGCTTTGGATAGCCGTGTCCAATTAAAACCCATCAATAGGACCATTATCACAGCCAAGGTCGTCGAAACGGATTTGAGTATGGTGGCCGAACTGGCAGCATAGACCAATGGAACAGAAACCTCCGGCCAGATCGGCAGAAAATCTGACAACGGTCGAGGACGCGTTGGGTAGCACATCATCCCTCATGATCCCTCATCAGAGTACGAAAATTTTTGCAGGTTGAAATTTGAGCTTTAGGCTTGTCTCATGCCGGAGTGTCAGCGCGTGTCGAAAGGCTGACGAGATCGGAACCAACTCAAGATGGGGAACAGCCGAGTGGACACCGTCGAAATCAAATCCTTGCATCGAGCCTCGGGCACATCGCTTGCACCGAAGCTGCGCAGATTACCTGCAATGGCAGCTCTCTTTGCAGCCACCATTGCACCACCTGCCAAAGCTCAGGAAGACCTCAGCGAGATCAACAACGGAACAAATCCAACGCTGCTCACGACGCAGTTTGGGCTTCAGTATCAGTTCAACCAGATCAATTCCGACCTGAACACCGGTCTGTTCGAGGCCTTCTATACGCAGCCTTTTGGTGAGGGTGGGAAACGGGCCTTCCGGATCACCGTGCCCGGATCGGACAGCCCGTTCAACGCAAACCCCATCTTCGGCGGAAAGCCAGGGGTTGAATTCACGCTGGGCGACATCAGCGTTACCTACATTGACGTTTTTTACCTTACCGAGAAAAACGGGGCCGCTTTCACTTTTGAACTGTTCCTGGACACAGCAGAAACCGAAGCCGCCGGCTATGGGCAATTTGCCGGTGAAACCTCGGCCTTCTACGCGTGGTTTCTCAACAACGGAGCAATTTTCGCCCCGGCCTGGGTTCAGACATTCGGACTGGAGGGCGGAAATGATCAAGGTCAGAATGTGAACACGACCACGATCGACTTCTACTATGTTCCCAAGCTGAAAAATCCGCGTTTCTACCTGACCTTCGACCCGGCCATCATCCACGATTGGGAAACGGACGCGACGTTCGGAAGCCTACAGGTGACCGCGGGCATGCTGACGGGCAAGGCATTTGGCGGTGACGGTCAAGTGTTCATCAAGCCTGGCATTCTGTTTGGCGGCGACAGGCCGGCAGAGTGGTCTGTCCAGGTTGGATACAAGGTGCTGAATTTCTGACGCGGGGCGATGTCACTGTTGACTTCTTGGGTCTGTTCACGCCCTCATGTGACAGAACATTTCAGTGCCACGGGAGCACAAGAAAGCCAAGCGGGTCCACTCACCGCGATCAGCAATTTTTGAAAACCCAGGCTGCGCACCCAAAAAACAGTTTTGCGCGACCAAAACCAAATTCATTCATCGCTTGAAAATGAGGATGTACATCATGACCAACAGAACGCTCACCTATCTGCTCTGCACGACGCTCGCCGCGACTCCGGTCAGCGTTCTGGCGCATGAGGCCAACCATGAGGTCGTCCCGGCCGGTGTCGTCGGTGAAATTGAAACCACCAACGTAAAGATGAAATTCGACAATGTCCTGATCAGGGGCGCACAGGTCTTCAACGGGTGTGACGAAGAACTCGCGGATGTTGACGTTCTGGTTTCCGGTCAGTTGATCTCCGCCATTGGTTCCGATCTTGAGGCACCCGAAGGCGCTTTCGAGATCGATGCCGAGGGCTACACGCTCATCCCCGGCCTGATCGACGCGCATTGGCATGGGGTCTTTGCCGAAGCGACGATCGCGCAACTGGCCCTGACGGGCGAGGGCTACTGGAACCTTCTGGCCGCCAAGGCCCAGAACAACGCGCTGTCGCGCGGGTTCACAACAGTGCGCGACGTGGCCGGACCGATGTTCGACATCGCGCGCGCAACGAACGAGGGGCTGATCGACGGGCCGCGGGTGTTCCCTTCTGGGCCAGCCTTGTCAATCACCGCCGGCCACCAGGATTTCCGGATTACGCGGGACGTGCCAACTCCCCTGGGTGAGTTGCACTCTTTTGAAGAGGGCAACATGTTCTATCTCGCGGATGGCGTTCCGGCAGTTCTGAAACGCGTCAGGGAAAACCTGATGCAGGGGGCCACCCATATCAAATTGATGGCGGGTGGCGGCGTGACCTCGTCTTATGACCCGATCCACGTCATCCAGTTCACCGACGAGGAATTCCAGGCCGCTGTCGAAGCCACCGAAGCCTGGGGCACCTATGTGACGACCCATGCGATCAATGATGAAGCGGTTCGGCACTCTGTCGAGAATGGCGCGCGCAGCGTCGAACACGGTCACATGGCGACCCGTGAGACCCTGCAGATGATGAAGGACAAAGATGTGTGGCTCAGCATGCAGCCGTTCATGGATGATGAAGACGCACCGGCTCTGAACGAGTTCCAGAAGGCTAAGTACAAGTTTGTCACCGACGGCACCGACTTCGTCTACAAGACCGCCAAGGAACTGGGCCTGAAGATCGCTTTCGGCACCGATACGCTGTTCAGCGCGGACCTTGCCGAACGTCAGGGTGCCGTCTTGGCCAAGATGGAACGTTGGTTCACGCCGTATGAAACGCTGAAAATGGCAACCTGTGACAACGCCGAACTGCTGAAGATGTCGGGCGACCTGACGCCCTACCCACTGGGCCCGCTCGGCGTGATCGAGGAAGGCGCCTATGCGGACATGATCCTCGTCAACGGCAATCCTCTGGAGGATCTGCAGTTGATCGGCGATGCCAAGGCGAACTTCGGCATGATCATGAAGGACGGCACCATCTACAAGTTCGACATGGAGTGACCGGTCATGCGTGGCCGAACGCTGACTACCTTTCCTTTCGTCCTCGCGGCTTCGGTCGCGGGGGCGCGGGACGCCCCCCGGTCCAATCATCATAATACACGCAAATGTCCTTGACGGGTTGTCCGCGGAGATGATCGACGTCACCAGTTTCGTCACCGACGGAGACCTGATCATGGTTGTCGTCAACCCTCTCGAGGATTTGAGACTGGCCGCCAACCCGTGGGGAAACATTGATTTGATCATGAGGAACAGCGTCAACTTCAAGAACGCGGTGTGACATGGAAAGGCCTGCTATGGACGCGCAACAAGTCATCACCTTTTTCGGGCATATGGTGCTTTTGCTATTGCTTGCGCTGGGGCTGCACCCTTCGACCGCGCTGGCCAATGAGCCCCCGCATGTAGATTGGCATGATCTGGCGCCGTCAACGGCGCCTTATGACGATCCGTTCCTTGAGATGTCTTACCAGCAGAAGGATGACCTGCGAACGATCCTGGATGCCGCGCGCCGCGTGGATGACGCCGAACTCGGCCAGCGGGCACAGGAGGCCCGTGTGCGGCTGCGCGACCAAGGCTATGACGCGGACGAGCTTTTGACCCAGCGCCTTGTGGTGATGGAGAAACGGCGCGAAGAGGCGACCGGCGTAACCGGGCAGTATCTCGGGCACGAAGTTTCGCTTGATGGATACGTCCTACCGCTGCGCGGGGATAACGGGCGCGTATTCAGTTTTCTGCTGGTGCCGTGGGTGGGGGCCTGCATTCACACGCCGCCGCCGCCGCCCAACCAGATGGTTCGTGTCGATGTACCCGAAGGCATTGAAATAGACGAAGCGTTTCACGCAATTCGGCTGCGCGGCATTCTGGAACATGAACCGTCTGTCAGCAATCTGTTCCTCGTCGACGGGCAGAGGATGGTCGAAGCATCCTACTCATTGAAAGAGGCACAGGTTTGGGGCGTACCGGGTGAAATCAAGGCGTCTGCCGCTGCGCCTGTTCAGGGCAATATCGTGGTCCGAACCCAGGCCTGGATCAGCAATCTCTTCACGACATCAATGACGTCGATGGATCAGGGCAAGTCGCTGGCGACGGTAGCGTTCGCTCTTCTTGTCGCGTTTCTTTATGGGGTCCTGCACACGCTTGGGCCGGGGCACGGCAAGGCCGTCGTGATTTCCTATTTCGTCGGTGAAGGGGGTAGCCTGCGCCGCGGTGTCGGGATGGGGGTTCGCATCGCCATCGTACACGTGTTCTCGGCCGTTGCGGCTGTATTCCTGCTCGACCTTGCGATCCGGCAAACCACCGGCGGGGCACCATCCGATTACAGGCTCATCCGGCTGGGCAGCTATGCGCTGATCATTGCAATTGGCCTTTTGATGCTTTGGAAAAGCCTTCGGACAATTCATGACCTCCGTAGAACGGCCTCGGCGACCCATGAACACGGTCCGCATCACACGCACCCGCATGACCACAATACCCACAGCGGCTGCGCTGCCTGCGCAATTGCCGAAAAATCGTCCAGCCGATCCGACGGATGGCTTGCGACAGCGGTGGGCATCGTTCCTTGTACCGGCGCGCTGATCGTAATGCTGTTCGGGTTTGCAAATGACCTTGTATGGCCTGCGATCGCCATGGTGGCCGCGATTTCGCTGGGCATGGCGATCTCTATGTCTCTGATCGGCGTCGCGGCCATCTGGGGACGCGCGAAAGTTGCGCAGCGGATCGGTGCAAATGCAGCCACCCACCAACGCTTTGAAAGCGTTGCCCAAGTCGCCGGTGCGACCTGTGTGACCGTGGTCGGAGTGCTATTGTTCGTCACATCATGGAGTGCGCCCGTTCAACCGCTCGCATCCCAGATTGGCCCGGCGGAGAAACTACAAGAAAAGACTTTGTCGGCTCTTAGGGATTGAAAGCCGAGAAGGCCTTTCTGGGTGTGCCTTGTACGCACTATCTCTGGGCAGGACGGGCCACAGGTCGCAGGAATGAAGGTCCCCTTTTGCGATCTCCTCTGTTACACGCTGCACGGCCGCGAATTCACACTTTCCACCCGTTCCGGTGCCCATCCATATTCGGGCTGGATCTATGCCTTCGAAGTCATACTCCGGGTTTCCGCGAACCCGCGGTTCCTTCGGCATCGGGAATGGATAGTTTAGGTGCGTGGGCGACCTCAGATCGAGCACCGCTGCGCGGGGTCGGTTACTCGGACGGGATGAATGTATGTCGTTTATGTATGCTGCCATTGATCCTCTGTAGGAAAACTCTTCCAGGGCGGTGCCTTCAATGCAGCAAGGGGCGCATCGCCAGCGCCTCGGCGCGGTCGAGCATCCGGGCGACGGTGCGCAGGCTCAGGCGGCGGTGGGCCATTGCACCGGTCTCGAAGATGGCAGCGAGGGCGTCGACAGCAGGCGCGGGAAGGCCACGCCGGGCGGCTTCGTTCATAGCGAAGTCTCTCAATTGCGCCGTGGTCAGAACCGGCAGGTCCAGCACCACTCAGCGGCTCTGGAATGGTTCCGGCAGACCCTGCCGGCTGTTCGCTGTCATCACCCAGTTGACCCAGGACATGTCCATCTTGACCTGAAAGAACGGGCATTCCCAGGTCGCCGCCGTCATCCGCTCCAGCAGCGGCAGTAGCGCATCCGTCAGCGTGTGCCGCGTGCCTTTGTTGGAGTGGACCTCGTCGGCCTTCTCGATCTCGTCGATGATCACCAGCGGCCCGCCATGCCGGTGGGTCAGGACCGTGTTGACCAGCTTGCCCGCATGGGCGCTGCCCCAGCCGCGCTGGGATCCGGTGAGCGCGAAGGACGCAGGCTCGCCCGTTGCGTCAATCTTTGTCCCGGGCACCTCCAGATGGTGGGCCAGTCGCCGGGCCCAGAAACTCTTGCCGATGCCGGGCGGGCCGATCAGGACGAGCGGGGTGAACCGGACACCGGGCAGGCCCTCGCGTGCCGAGGCCCGCAGCCCGTGCCAGACGGCTTCGGTGGCGGGCGCCATCCAGGGCATCTCGGCGTGGAGCGCGGCGGCGATCTCGTCCGCCTCGTGTTCGGAGGTGACGCGAGTAACCGGCAGTCCGCCACGAATAGGCGTCAGCTTCGCACGGTTCTCCTCGCTCAGATGAGACAGGCCGGACAAGGCGTCCAGCCGCTGCACGTACCGGTGCGCGCGACGCCGGATCTTCCGCCGCTCGTCCTCATTCAGATAGTCGAAGACCTGATCCATCTTGTCGCGGCTGTCTTCATCGTCGCCGGTTTGCGCCGCCTGGCGGCGCCTGCGGAGCGCGCGCAGGAATGTCTTCAGGCGTCTTTCGACCTCGTACAGCGTCGGCAGCTCGTCTTCGAACCGCAGCGCATGAAACGGAATCGTGGTCGTGGCACGGGGCATCGCAGAATCCTTTCGTGGCGCGACGGGGCTTGCCGCGCTGGTGTCCACACCGCCGGGGCGGGCGGGGCTGATGGGTGTGAAAGGTTCCGGAACCTTTGGAACGATTAGGGAACAACTAACGTGCTGCGTGTCAACGCATCCTGGTTGGGTTGCGCCATCGAACCCGGCCGGAGTGAAAGAACCGCTACACGACACACAAGTTGTTGAAAGAACTGCGCTAAAAGGAAGGTAGATTCGAGGGCAATTCAAAAAACCGTTTTTTGTCGTAAAAACGGACTTTGGATGTCGAACGTCACTAGGATCAGGAACTGGCGATCCCGGAAGGACTCGAACCCTCAACCTGCTGATTAGAAGTCAGCTGCTCTATCCAGTTGAGCTACGGGACCGCTGGGCCCTTCTTGATCGGTTTAGAGCCGGGGTTCAAGAGCCAAGCGCATGAACGCGCTGTTGGGATCGTCGTGATACCCAAAGATCGGACCGCAATAGCTGTATCCCAACGCTTCATAGAGTTTGCGTGCGGCGTCGTACTCGGCCAGATGGGCCGCGCCGGTTTCCAGAACCAGAGCAGAGATTCCGTCGGCGCATGCGCATTCGGCTAGGTGGTTCATCATCGTCCGCGCCAAACCGCGCCCGCGCGCCTTGGCCAGGATATGGACCGACTTCACCTCGGCCGTCCCGTCCGGCAAAGCCTTCAATGCGCCGCACCCCAAAGGCTCGTCGTCGTCAAACATAGCCCAGAACCGAATATCCGGCCCAGAGAGCGCCTCGGCATCCATTGTGTGATTGCTTTCGGCGGGTCCCGCAGCTTCGCTGTGCGCGAAATGCGCCTCGACCACCGGCCGCAGCGCGGCCGAAGTCGGATCCGCCTCGCGGATGTCAATCATTCAGTGGGTCCAGGGACCGCGGCGGTCTGTTGCAAAGTTTTCGCCGTACCCGCGCTGGCGCAGGTTGGGTTTGCGCTTGTGCGGTTCGCTGACCAGAACTTCGATGCCATGATCCTTGGCGTAGTCCAACGCTTCTTCCTTGGTGTCGAACTTCAGGCGAACCTGGGATTGCGTGTCCGAGGACGACGTCCAGCCCATCAGCGGATCAACCTCGCGCGCCGACGCAGGCGCGAATTCCAAAACCCATTTGCGGGTCTTGGCCATACCCGACGTCATCGCATTTCTTGCAGGCTGGTAAATCCGTGCGCGCATGTCGCCTCTCCATACTCGGTTGGTCGCGACCGTTTATGCGTCAGAGTGCGGGCGGGGACAAGATTGCAAATGCCGCAGGGCCATGCAAATGACCGGTGCTGCAGGGGTTGCATGCGGACAAAATAAGAACAAATGTAAGAAGCCCAAGCGGAGCCTGCCGATGCCCTATGCACATTCTGACAAAACCCAACTGACCGTCGACGATGTCCGCGCCCGCCTGAAGCTTGAGGGCGGTAAGCGGTTCGTCATGCATACGGAGTTTGCACCGGCCGGGGATCAGCCAACGGCCATCAAGGAACTCGCCGCCGGTGTTTTGGACGGCGAACGCGATCAGGTGCTGCTGGGCGCCACCGGCACCGGTAAGACCTTCACCATGGCCAAGGTGATCGAGGAAACCCAACGCCCCGCCATCATCCTCGCCCCCAACAAGACGCTGGCGGCCCAGCTTTACGGCGAGTTCAAGGGCTTCTTCCCGGACAACGCGGTCGAGTATTTCGTCTCGTACTACGACTACTACCAGCCCGAGGCCTATGTGCCGCGTAGCGATACCTATATCGAGAAGGAGTCGCAGATCAACGAACAGATCGACCGGATGCGCCACTCGGCCACCCGCGCGCTGCTCGAGCGTGACGACGTCATCATCGTGGCCTCGGTCTCGTGCATCTATGGCATCGGCTCGGTCGAGACCTACGGGGCGATGACGCAGGATCTGAAGGTCGGGAACGAATACGACCAGCGGCAGGTGATG
Organism: Ruegeria sp. CRTD044; assembly: GCF_059613485.1. Taxonomy (NCBI): domain Bacteria; kingdom Pseudomonadati; phylum Pseudomonadota; class Alphaproteobacteria; order Rhodobacterales; family Roseobacteraceae; genus Ruegeria; species Ruegeria sp. CRTD044. Next base: position 25,925 of record NZ_JBXWSP010000003.1, read on the forward strand.
GCCGATCTGGTGGCCCAGCAATATCGCCGCAACGATCAGGCCTTCCAGCGCGGCAGCTTCCGGGTGCGGGGCGATTCTCTGGAGATCTGGCCCGCCCACCTGGAAGACCGCGCTTGGAAACTCTCGTTCTTCGGCGAAGAACTTGAGGCCATCACCGAATTCGACCCCCTGACCGGCGAGCGCACTGACACGATGGAGCAGATCCGGGTCTATGCGAACTCGCACTACGTCACGCCGAAACCGACCATGCAGCAGGCAATCCTCGGCATCAAAAAAGAACTGCGCCAGCGGCTGGATCAACTGGTGGGCGAGGGTAAACTGCTGGAAGCACAGCGGCTGGAGCAGCGCACCAATTTCGACCTCGAGATGCTCGAGGCGACCGGCGTCTGCAACGGGATCGAGAACTATTCCCGCTACCTCACCGGCCGCGCACCGGGCGAGCCGCCGCCGACCCTGTTCGAATTCATCCCCGACAACGCCATCGTCTTTGCCGATGAATCCCACGTGTCCGTGCCGCAGATCGGCGGCATGTATCGCGGCGACTACCGGCGCAAGTTCACGCTGGCCGAACACGGGTTCCGACTGCCCTCCTGCATGGACAACCGTCCCCTGAAGTTCGAGGAATGGGACGCCATGCGCCCGCAGTCGGTCTTCGTAAGCGCCACCCCGGCCAAGTGGGAACTGGAGCAGACCGGCGGCGTCTTTACCGAACAGGTGATCCGCCCCACGGGTCTGCTGGACCCCGAGGTCGAAATCCGCCCCGTCGAGATGCAGGTGGACGACCTTCTGGACGAGGTGCGCAAGGTTTCGGCCAAGGGGTTCCGCACGCTGGTCACCACGCTGACCAAACGCATGGCCGAAGACCTGACCGAATACATGCACGAACAGGGCATCAAGGTCCGCTACATGCATTCCGACATCGACACGATCGAGCGGATCGAGATCCTGCGCGACCTGCGGCTGGGGGCCTTCGACGTGCTGGTGGGCATCAACCTGCTGCGCGAGGGGCTCGACATTCCCGAATGCGGTTTGGTCGCCATTCTGGACGCGGACAAAGAGGGCTTCCTGCGCTCGGAAACCTCGCTGATCCAGACCATCGGCCGCGCCGCCCGCAACGCCGAGGGCCGCGTGATCATGTATGCCGACCGCATCACCGGCAGCATGGAGCGTGCGCTTGAGGAAACCAACCGCCGCCGCGCCAAGCAGATCGCCTATAACGAGGAACACGGCATCACGCCCGAGACGGTGAAGAAGAATGTCGATGACGTCTTGGCCGGTCTCTATCAGGGCGACGTGGACATGAACCGCGTCACCGCCACCATCGACAAACCGATGCACGGCGCCAATCTCGAGGCCCATCTGGACGGGTTGCGCGACCAGATGCGCAAAGCGGCCGAGAACCTGGAATTCGAAGAAGCCGCCCGCATCCGCGACGAAATCAAGCGTCTGGAAGCTGTCGATCTGGCCGTCGCCGACGACCCCATGGCGCGGCAATGGGCGGTCGAGAAAGCCTCGGAAGACGCGGTGAAATCGCGCGGACGGTCAACGGCTGGCAGGCCGGGGCAGCGGGGTGGTAATGTCAAGCGACGGAAGCGGTGAATTTATCTGAACTCTACACGGTTGTCCTTTATTTTGCCTCGCACGAAGACATCCTTCTGAGATATATTCGGGAACTGCTGTTCCCAATCCCTATATCTGTCGTTTGATACTATCCGCGCGTTCAGTTTTTGAGCATCCGTAATCAACAGCGGATCAGCAGGCGTTCCTTTCGGCGCAACCCAAATACGACGTGCGGGAAACCGAAGTGCTTTGGACAGCTTCGCGGGATCTAGGTAACGGCCGGCAACCAAATAACCGATATTTGCATCAAACCAGATTACAGGTTCAAGCCCTTCCGAGATCAGCTCGTCAATTACTATTCTCACAGAGTCCAGGTCCGGTTTGTCGTTATTCCAATACAGAACATTTGACCCGTCTATCACGACCCAATTGGCTTGTTTGCGCAGCTTGGTTCTAAATAATAGTATAATTGCCAGAACTGAACCGACGACCCCGGCCAACATTGGAAGTGTTATGACCGGACCGAAAGCCGTCACCGACAATAACACCGCTGCTAAGGAAAAAATTAACAAGAAAGCAAACCTAATCATACAGAGATTGATAGCAAGTTTTGCACACCCCGCAATAGAGGTGACTTTGCTTCCGTAAAGAGCCCTTTCTTTAGAATTTCTGTTATTGCGTTTTGTCCGCCCCTTAGTTTACGCCCCTCACTCATCCCTTGCCACGCACCCCTCCCTCCTCCACGTTTGAAATCACAAATTGTGATTCCAAACGGCTGCCATGACGAACCCGAACACCCTGCCCAGCACGCATGAGGTCCAAAGCGCCATTCACCGGGTGCGCGGAACCCGCGTGGTGCTGGCCGAAGATCTGGCGCGGTTCTATGGAAAAACCGTCAGCGCCTTCAATCAGGCCGTCTCGCGCAACAAGGACCTGTTCGAGGGCTACCGCTTTCAACTGACCGACGACGAGGTGGCCGATTTGATATCACGGAATGTGATTTCAAAGCCCAAAGGCCGCGGCGGGCGGCGGGTCAACCCGTGGGTCTATACCGATTACGGCGTGGCCATCGCCTCGACCCTGTTCAAGGACCCGCGCGCGATCAAGATCACCCGCATGATCACCGAGGCCTTCGTCGACGGTGCGAACGCCCTCGCTGAAACCCCACGCAGCGCGCCCGAGATCCTGCCGCCCGAAGGCACCCCCGCCCCACTGCTGCCCAATGGCGAGCAATTGCGGGCACTGGCCGAAAACATCCTCGATTCCGGGCAACAGAGCCTGGTCGACTACATCGCCAACCCCACCACCAAGCGCCAGCAGGCGGTGGCGACGATCATGAAAACCCTGGCCGAAACCGCTGGCGAAGAGGTGCGCACCCAGCACGAGCGTCTGCGCCTGCGCATCGCTGAACGGTTGGCCGCGGGCGATTACGCCGATGACGATGACCGCAAGCGGCTGATCGAACTGCTGCAGGCGATGAAGGGTTAAAGCCCCAGTTCCGCCCGCATCTTTTTCGTCAGCTTGGCCACGACCATCTCGTAGGACGTCACGATGTGATCGCGCAGGGACGGGTCGCTCATCCCGCGTTCGTCATAAACCTGCAGCCATTTCATGCCCCGCGAGGCCAGATAGGGCGCGGGGCGGATGCCGGGCTGATCCTGCAGCACCTCATAGGCCAGATCGGTGGCCTTGAAGGTAAAGGCGTCCTTGCCGTCGTTCCAGCCGCAGATCGCGAACACCTTGCCGCCCACTTTCCAGACATCCGCATTGCCCCACTGCACGACGTGGCTTGTGGCCTTGAGAGAGGCGCAGAAGGCGTTGAATTCGTCTCGGGTCATGACGCCGATCCTGACCGGCCGGCAAGGATTTCGCAAGCAAGCATGACCTGTCGGGCCTAACCGAACAGGTCTTGCAGAACGTCGCCGATCTGAACCGTCGCCGCGCTGGACCAGTCTGGCCGATAGGACGGTTTTCGCACCTGATACTCGGTTCCGGTGCCGGTGCCCGACCATACGCCATCGAAGAACAGAGCGCGCTCCTTGCGCCGCCGCGGGCGTATTTCAGGTGGCCGCCGCCAATACATGATCGCGCGTCGAGCACCGGCCACATCCCCGGCCTTCCACCTGCGCACCCATACGGCCCGGTCTATGGCCCCGGTGTTGTAGTGAAAGGACAAGGCCGCGCCCAACTGCGCCTCGGTCAGGGCGTGGCCGGCAAAGGCCGTTTCCACAGCAGGCAGATAGTTGGTGCGGATAGCCCACTCATACACTTCAAAACAGCGCCGCAAGGTCTGAGGGTTGTCCAGATAGCGCGGCCAGACCGTGTGGCCCGAGGCCGACGTGATCCCCACGCTCCAGGTCCAGACATCAACGGAATCCAGATAGGCCTCGCGCACGATCGCTTCGTGCGCGATAAGCTCGGCTGCAATACGCGGCGTGATCTTGTAAGGCATCAGGCCATCCCCGGGTGGCGGCCAATGTCACCCCTTGTCCCAATGGGCGATGACATCATAGCCCATCGGCGTCGGAGCTCCTTCAAGATACTCGGCAAACTGGCCCCACAACTCGGCAACCTTGGGGGCGTTTGCGTTTGATGTCGCCTCGCTTTCGACGACCGAGATCACATAGCCGCTGCCATCCTCGTTCATCACATTCGTAAAGCAGTGCATACCGGGCATGCCCATGATCTGATCCTTAAGATCGTTCATTCGGGCCGTGGCGGCCTCACGGGTGCCGGGCTTCATCTTGAACTGGGTAACGCGTGCAAACATGGTTGTCCTCCCTCGCATGGGGTCCAGACCCCGAACCGCGGCAAACTGCCAGCGGACGGTATGATCCTACCACGTCCTGCCCAAATCACGCAGGGACACAGGCAACGCGATCATGTGCGAGGAAAGGTTCAACCATGAAGATAGGCGTCTTCAAGGACCTTCAGGGGCGGACAAATTTGGCGTTTCCGACAGCCCGGGGTTTGGGCGCCGCGGTTTGCGTGGACGCAGGAGCCTGGACCGGCACAGCCGACCGCGTCGCGGCCCGGACACTGGACTCGCATGCGATCCCGTCGCCGTCAGGGTCGTTGCGTTTGTGGTACCCAAGCTGTCCCTCGCGCATCGGTCCAAGACCAACGGAGCGAGCCGCATCGCAACCAGCCAGCGCCACAAGGTGCATCACGGCTTCGGTCCGCTCCAGATCCGAGGTCCGGAGATATACGCCCAGCGCGATCATCCCCGTCGTCAGCGGCAGGGCCAGCACCATCAGCAGAATGCGCAGCGGGGACAGCGCATGTCGGCGCAGGGCATCAGCCTTGCGCTGTCGACGTGCCAAGCGCGGATCTTGCGCGGGTTCGTTGTATACGGTTGTCTTCAGCTTCATAAGCTTGGCGATACACCAACTATGTGGCAAAGCCGAGGCATCGGAATGACGCAATCCAGCGAGGGCGCCACGTGAACACACGAAACCCATTTCGCCCGGTCGACGAGACTGCGCGGGAACTGGCCCTTGATCTCATTGCGCAGGCCCGTTTTGCGGCGCTTGCCGTGGTGCATCCGGACAACGGACTGCCGTCGATCAGCCGCATCGCATTGGCCACCGACAGTGTTGGATGGCCGCTCACCCTGATCTCGGATCTGGCGGAGCACTCACGCGCGTTGGAGGCAAATCCGGCCTGCGCGTTGCTGATCGGCGAGCCCGCTGACAAAGGTGATCCACTGACCCATCCCCGGCTGACCCTGCACTGCACGGCGCGCCCGATTCCACGGGCGACCGAGGAGCATACCGCGCTTCGGGCACGCTACTTGTCACAGCGCCCGAAGGCCGGACTATATGTCGACTTCGCGGATTTCCGTTTTGTGCGTTTTGAGATTGTCGATGGGCTTCTCAATGGCGGGTTCGGCAAAGCGTGGAAGATGACACGCGAAGACCTTTGCCCACCATCAGATCAGCGAACGACGTGAACTGCGCAACTGGCGTGACGCACCACATGCGTCGCGGTCGAGCCGAGCAACAGATCCTGCATCCCCGGTCGGTGCGACGCCATGATGATCAGGTCAGGTTTGTTGGTTTCCGCCCAATCCAGAATCGTGCGCCCCGAATGGCCCTCGACCACAACGCCTTTGGCGTTCGGCAGCTTGGCAGCCAGAATGTTCAGCTCATCCTGGATCGCGCGCCGCGCCTCGGTCAGGTATTCGGCCGGCATATAAGAGATTGCGTAGTCCGGAATATGCTCGACAACATGCAACAGGGTCACTTTGGCATCTGGCGTCGCCAACAGCTTGGCCAGCTTCAGCGGCCCCGACGTGTCACGCTCGGCATCGAAGGAAATCGGGACAAGAATATTGTGATACATGGCTGGCGCCTCCTTGAGTTTCGCGTTCAGATAGCAGTAGCCAAAGTCTTCTGACCTTGATTCAGGTCAGGATCAGTCAAATGTTTCGGCCACGTCGTACATCACCGGCTCGAAGCTTTTGCACAATTCGTTGATCTTGCGGTTACGCTCGCGCATTTCAGGCGTTCGCAGCATGGCCAGAAAGTCTTCCCGCCGCTCCCACTGCGAATAGTTCGCGATGCGGGTCTGGGCATCGTTGACATGCAGTCCGGCCGCGACAAAACCGGGCTGCTTGGAAATGAAGTTCGCATAGGCGTCGGTCAACGCTTCCAGCAGGTCCTGGCAGGTTCCGGGGGTCATTTCGAAAGTGGTGATAACGGTTTGAACACTGGCGTCTTTTGATATCTTCGGCATCGGTCATCTCCCTTGTCTGACCCAAGCCTAGCACAGGTTTTTCAAACGTCCTGCCTTTCGTTGAGCTGGCGCGAAAAAGTTTCCGAAAAATGAACCGAGCGCTAACCTTCCGTTAACCAAGGTTGATGATCCTGCGCCAATGGCCCGCCTAATCGCCTTCCTGTGTGCAAGCCTTGTGTTTTCGACTCCGGCCGTCGCCGGGGCGTGGCTGCGTGAAAAAGGCGCCTCGTTCACCTCGTTGGCCCTGACGGCGTTTTGCGAGCCCGGGAAGGACATCCGCTTCAAGTCCTCGCTCTATGGGGAATGGGGAATGCGTCCAAATCTGACGCTGGGTTTGGACGCGGAAGAGCATCAGGACCTCTACGGTCACGCCGTGGTGTTTGCGCGCCTACCGGTTGCCGAATTTTCCAACGGTGGGCGGCTGGCGGCCGAGTTGGGTGTCGGCGCGCATCACCGTGAAACCCGCGCATGGGCGATGTACAAGGCAACCCTGTCTTGGGGCAAAGGATTTCAGGCCCGATATGGCAGTGGCTGGATGGCGGCTGATGCCGCGCTGGAATACCGAAGCCATGACGCTCTGATCCGCAAACTGGATCTGACAGTGGGATTGTCCTCGCACCGTCGGGTCAATCCCCTGCTCCAGATCGAAACGTCCTATGTACCCGGCCGCCCGCTCTATTGGAGCGCGCGGCCCTCGGCGATGTTTCGATCGGACAGCGGCCCAAATACCTGGATAATCGGGGTCGAGCGCAACGCCGCCCAGGACAGGCCAGGCCTGAGATTCGCGCTGTGGCGCGAGTTCTGAATGCAGCGAGCCGGCCGGCCCAAAAGCGACCGGCCGACCCGGATCAGACCTCGATCCGCATGATCACCGAAACTTCACCGCTCAAGGCCTCGGACCAACGCAACTTGATCTGGTCCTGGTTTGTCCCCTGCTGCAACTGAACATAGGGGGCCGAATAGCGCAGGGTTCCAAAGGCGGTTCTCAGCCCGTCCAAAACGACGACGCTGTCACAGCTGCGGGCCTGCCCGCCAAATGGGAAAGCACCATCCGAGTCCACCGTCCAGGCAGAGGCCGCCGTATTCTGTTCGTGTCGGACCCGCAACGGGTTCGCGGTCTTGATTGTCACGTTGTGATACGTGTTGTCTGCGAACGTGACATTCACATGCCGATCAGGATTCAGATCGGCAAAAGTTGTATCAACCTTGTCCACGCGGTCGATTGACCCGTTCGCCGTTCGGAACTTGTTGCCCGTGACCGTCATTCCGTTCAGGAAATGCCCGACGCCATGCGGGCGCACGACGATATAGGCGAACCACGGGGCAACGTCACTTGAATAGAAGATGTTGTCTGTGATGCTCATGGCGCTGAAGGAATAGCCCGAGGTGTAGTCAGGTTCGGCATCGCGCTCATTGCTCCACTCGATGAAACAGTTGTCGACATAATTGTCGGCGATCGAAGAACTGTTGTAGGCCCCGATCATCACCAAACCCGCATTGCGCACACCGTTCGACACGCTGTCGCCCTGAAAGAAATGGTTGCCCAGAACCAGGTTGTTGTCTCCGCCCAGAACCGCGAAGTGGTGGAAACGAACGGCGCGGTTGTGGCGCAGCTTGACGTCGTTGGCATTGGCGTTGATGGCAATCGAACTGCGGTCGGGCACGTCCAGAGACTCCTCACTGGACAGGAACTGGCAACCGTCGATCAACATGCCCTGGCACCCCACGCCGATCGAGGTGATGCCGCGATCCAACGGACGGCTGACAAAGCAGTTCTTCAAAACGAACGTGTTCCCGCCCGGCGACAGGCGGATGGCGCTGCAGCGCCCGTTGCATTGAAACTCGATGTCTTCCATCGCGAATTTCTGCAGCGCACTGAAGCCCGAGAAATCCAACAGGTACTTGAAATCAACGAACGTGAAGGTCTGAGTGCCAGCCGCATCGTAGATGGGTGCGTTCAAGGTGATCTCACCGGCACCTTCATCCTTGGACCGAACATAGATCTCACTTCCAACGCCGCTGCCCTGAACCAACGACCCGAGCGGGATATTGGCCACGTTGGCCACACCGGACAACTTGTAAGGATCCGCCGGATCGTATGTTGCGACAGAGTTGAAAGTCTCGGTGTCCCATGAGGCGCTGCTTTTGACGTCGAACTGCCCGTTGCGGATCACGCGGCGAGTGGAGTAGCTGCCGCGATTGGGCACGGCGGCCTGCATGTCAATCGGCTCGGACACCGAGATCTTGCGGCCTCCCAGGTCCAGCGATTCATGATCCGAGTTGTTCAGCAGCGCCTGAAACGCCTTTTTGAAGGCCAGGGCTTCGTCGCCGAAGGCGGAGATGTAAGTCGGCAGATCGAAATTCTTGGTCAGAAGAAGCATCTTGTCATCAGGCATAGTGACCGTGCCCTCAAAGTCGACCTCGGCGTCCAGCCCAACATCCTGTGCCAGGTGGTAGGTTCCCTGCGGCACATAGATGCGGCGACCTCCCGCAGCTTGGTCAGCCGCCTCAAACGCGGCCGAGTCGTCGGTCACACCATCTCCCAACGCGCCATAGTCCCGCACGTCCACAAGGCTGATCATGTCGCGCAAGAAAACCCCGGTGACATCGGTAATTTCGATATCATCGATCCGAACGAGCGCGCCGTTTGCCCCCTCGATATCGAGGCCGAAATGCCCGTATAGCGCCGAAATGCCCCAAGGCATGTCCACGCCCGGCCGCTGCCCAATCCCGACGATCGCGGTGACCTCGTGCACCACGCCATAGCCCGACAGCTGAATGGCCGGGCCCTGTTCGGTCAGTCCGGAAAGGTGCACGTCGCCGGCCCCTCCGGCCCATCCAGCGATCCGGACCTGCGGCAATGGCCCGCTGATCGCTTTGACCCGCGCCTTGATCTGCAAATAGCAGCCCGGCAGAAGCGGCGTCTGCCCCATGTACCGCAGTTGCTGCGTGGCATTGACCTTCAGTATCTCAAGACAACCGCCAAACTCCGCATCTGCAGGCACGAACACTCCAGTTCCCGATCCGTCATAGGTCGGTGAGCCCGGAGTGCCGTCGCCGCTGGACCAGACATCCAGACCATTCGCGAATTGCGGCGGCGTGAAAACGATGCCGTCGGTGATTGCCTTGTTCATTGAATACCCTTTCCCAAACGCGCCCACTCTTCAGGCTATCGCGCGTGCCAAATTACGGATCCGGAAGCCGCCCGGACACGCTGGTCTGAGTATCGGAAAGGGATTAACGGTCGCTCATATCATCGTAACGGTGGGTGTTGCATCAGGCCGATGGGTCGAAGTTGCCAAGCAGCTGCACTCCGTTGATCTTCCAGCCGTTTTCCAGCTGGACCATCTGATAGTCCAGGATGTGAACCCGGCCGTTCGCATCCACCACCATCACTTTCTGCCACCAGAAACCAGAAATCTGCCGCAATTCCAGAAATCGGATCTCAGCTGGGCGCCAGACCATTGGATAGCCGTTGCGCACCATCGCGCCAAAATTCTCAGGCGTGCGGAACATTGTCTGGATGTTGGGGCTGGCGAAGGTGAAGGCCGTGGCGAAGTCATCGACCTTGAAGGCTTCAATCTGCGCAGCAATATTGGCTTCGATGTCGCCACTTTGGGCAACTGCGGCTGTTGCCAAACCGGCGCTCAAGGAAACTGCAAGCAAAAGTCGACGCATGGGGCCACCTCCTGCCGGAAAGGTAGCCCCATGCAGTATGTGGTCAAATCAGGCCAGGTCTCCGGCCAAGGCCTTGTCGATCAGTGCAATCGTTTCGGGGACGCCATAAAGGGCGATGAACCCGCCGAACCGAGGGCCTTGGCTGGCGCCCAACAACACCTCGTAAAGGGCTGTGAACCAGCCGCGCATCGGGTCAAAGCGCTCGCGGCCGATGGAATAGACCACCGATTGCAGAGCTTCGTCCTCGACCGGACCGTCATAGGCTTCAAGCGCGGACTTCAGGGCCTCAAGTGCCTCGCGCTCTTGCTCCGTCGGCGCCCGGTGCTTGCGTGTCGGCTTCACGAAGTCGTTGAAGTAGCGCACTGCAAAACCGGCGGCTTTGTCGAGGTCCGGGTGGCTTTCGGCCGTGGCTTCGGGCGCATAGCGGCGGATGAAGCCCCACAGCGTCTCCTTGTCCTCGGCACCTGAAACCGACGCGAGGTTCAGCAGCATTGCAAAGGGTACGATCAACGTCGATTCCGGCACGTCACCGCCGTGAATGTGCCAGACCGGGTTGTTCAACTGAGCCTTCAGATCCTGCCCGGGGTAGGCACGCAACTGCTGATGGTACTCATCATACGCCTTGGGGATGACGTCAAAGTGCATCCGCTTTGCCGTCTTCGGCTTTTGATACATGAAATAGGCCAGACTCTCGGTCGGTGCATAGGTCAGCCACTCGTCGATCGAAACACCGTTTCCGGACGACTTCGAGATTTTCTGCCCGTTTTCATCGAGGAACAGCTCATACGAGAAATGCTCGGGCGCACGGCCGCCCAGCGCGCGGCAGATCGCGTCATAGATCTTTTCGTTGGTCGCATGTTCCTTGCCATACATCTCGAAATCGACGCCCAACGCCGCCCAGCGCGCCCCGAAATCCGGCTTCCACTGCAACTTCACATTGCCGCCGGTCACGGGCAGCGTCCACTCCTTGCCGTTTTCATCATCAAAGGTGACTGTGTAGGTCTCGGCGCACACCTTTTTCATCGGAACATAAAGGACCCGGCCCGTTTCCGGATGGATCGGCAGAAAGATCGAATAGGTCTGCTGACGCTCCTCCCGCAGACTTTTCAGCATGATGGCCATGATGTCGTCATAACGTTCGACTGCACGCTTCAGGATCTCGTCGAACTGACCCGAACGATAAAAGTCGCGCGCCGAATAGAACTCGTATTCGAACCCGAACGTATCAAGGAACCGACGCAGCATGGCGTTGTTGTGTTCACCAAAGCTGGGATACTCACCGAACGGATCAGGGACCGAAGTCAGTGGCTGCTGCAGATAGGCTTCCAGGGCCTCTGGGTTCGGCACGTTGCTGGGGACCTTGCGCATCCCGTCCAGATCGTCCGAAAAGCAGATCAGCTTGGTGGGAATGTCCGACAGGGCCTCGAAGGCGCCCTTGACCATCGTGGTCCGCGCCACCTCACCGAAAGTGCCGATATGCGGCAGGCCGGACGGGCCATATCCCGTTTCGAACAGAACGAAGCCCTTTTCCGGTGGAGACTTCTGATAGCGTTTGAGCAACCGGCGCGCCTCTTCGAAAGGCCAGGCCTTTGACGTCATGGCGGTTTCACGCAGTTCAGACATTTCGTTCGTTCTCCATCGGGAAATCAGCGACGGTCGCGCAATGCGACCGATCGGCATCTCCTATTGTGCAGATGCAGCGTGAGTCAATGACCGCAGGCGAGAAACGCCGCCCCTGCTACGATTTCAGACGGTTGCTCGTGACCAGAAACACGGCAAAATCTGATCAGGGCACAAGCAGACATCGGTATGTATTGGAAAACAAGATATTGAACCCTTTGCCACACCTCAATAACGTGCGGCACGATACCAATCGCAGGACGTTCCCATGACCCAACCCGTTTCCCACCCGATGTCGCCGCAGGATTGCCTTGTGGCGATCATGGTGGCCGTTTCAGCCTCGGACGAGAACATCCGCACCGTGGAACTGGTCAAGATCGAGACAGCTGTGAACATGCTGCCTGTTTTTGCCGACTACGATATTGACCGTATGCGCCGGGTTTCGCAGATCGTGTTTGACCTGTTCGAGCAGGAAGATGGTCTGGACGCATTGTTTGGCCTGATCCGGGACAATTTGCCTGAGCGGTTGAACGAAACGGCTTATGCTCTGGCCTGCGATGTCGCCGCCGCCGATGGCTCGCTGGCCGAGACCGAACTGCGGCTGCTGGAAGAGATCCGGTATGAGTTGGAGATCGATCGGCTGCACGCCGCAGCGATCGAGCGGGGCGCACGGGCGCGTCACACCGTCTGATCGGATTTAGCTGCCGTAAAGCGCGCCCCAGCGCTCGATGAGGGCCTGCTGCAGTTTGCGGGACCTGCGATTCCAGCTGCGCGCGCCTTCAGGGCGTTCGCGGCTTTCACGCGCGATGGTCGCCCGATGTGGAAGATCGGCAGTGAATATCGCAAAGGCCAGTTCTGATCCTCCGGCGGTGGTCAGATACCCGCCCAGGCCAGACACAAAGTTCAGGGTCCCGGTCTTGGCGTCCACCTTGATCGGGTGCCCTTGGATCCGCTGGCCCTTGGCGTCGGTCAGGGTAAACGGCTTCAACAGATGTCGCAGCGTTTCATGCTGCTGTGCGGCCACCAGAACCTTGACCAGACCAGAAGGTACCATTCGCGAAGCATCGCCCAACCCCGAATGATCCACCATAGCAATACCGGACGCGCCATAGGTCTGAGCCGACCAGCGATTCATCTCATCCGCAGACTCTGCCAGTGTTTGCGGCCGCCTACCCCGTGCAACGGTCGCAGCCAGCCCCACCATCTCGGCCGTCAGGTTGGTCGAATATTTCAGCATCCCTTTCACGATGCTGGTCAATTCATCGCTCTGATGCGTGACCAGAACGGTGCCGCTGGGGACCTCGCGCGTGACTTGAACCCGCCCCAGGACGATGCCGTTGACCCGGGCCAGAGTGCGGAACACATCTCCGGCATACAAACCCGGTTTGCGCACTGGCAACCACCTGGCGCCGCCGCTGCCCAGCGCGCCCTTGGCAACTGTCCAGCGGTCCTGCCGCGCGCTGGGTTGATAACTGTAGACCGGAAGGTTGCGATTTTCGATCCGCATCGCGGCCATGTCCACCGACGGCGTATAACTGGCGCTGCGTGCGTCCATGGTCACGTCATAGCTGGACCCTTGGCGCTTCCACTCGAAATGCACACGGTTGAAGTTCAGCGAAATTCCACTGATCGCAGGGCTATAGCCCACATGATCAGGCTGACCGGGGTCTATGCTGAATACATAGGGCAATGCGCCGCTGTACACTTTGAACGCACCCCGAACCTCGGTCAGTCCGGCCTTGCGCAGGTTGGCGGCCATCGTGGCCAGAGCATCGGTATCCAATACCGGATCGCCGCCTCCGACCAGTATCAGATCACCCTTGAGGATCCCGTTTTCAATCGGACCATCTGCGATCAGCTTTGTTTCGAACCGATGGTCCGGGCCCAGAACGTCCAGCGCGTATAGCGCGGTGAGGGCTTTGGCGACACTGGCCGGCGGCAAGCCGCTGGCTCCGCCGAATTCCTCCAGTTGCACGCCGGTTTTCACGTCGGCCACGGCGAAGACCACTTCGCCTTTCAATCGCGCCGCCTGAATGATGCGTTCGGCACCGCTCAACTCGGCGCCACGGGCAACAGGCCGCAACGAGACCGTTGGCGCCCCGGCAAAACCCGCGGTGGGGATCAGAAGCGAACCGGCGCCGGCCAGAAAGAAACGTCTCGAAATACGATCAGTCATGGGTTAAATAAAATCCCAGAGATCACAGGCAAACAACCATGCACCTGAATTATGTGCCCATCGGGGCTGTTCAGGCAACACCTGTCAGGTCCAGCCGCCTTTGGAGCGTATCTGAGTCGAGCTGACGTCGACCATCGGCACGTTCACGAAACACCAGGCAGGCGCATCGGCCCGACCCAAAAGATGCCGCGCCGTTCCGTCAATCCGGTATTTGGCATAGACACGCGCCGCCGGTGACATGCGGGCCGAAATCCGATCTCCGGGGCGCGCCACCACGCCCACAGGAACGGTGTCCATGATCAACCGCCAGTCCTTCCATTTGTGAAACTGGGCCAGGTTGTCAGCCCCCATCAGCCAAACGAACCGAACCTGCGGATAGAGCCGCCGCAATGCAGCAAGTGTGTCAGCCGTGGCGCGGGTGCCGGTCAGATCCTCTATGTCAGTCACCTCAACCTTGGGATGCCGCATGATGGACCGTGCGGCCTCGACACGCTGATCGATCGGAGCCGGGCCGCGAGATTTCAGCGGATTCCCCGGCGACACCAACCACCAGACCCGACCCAACCCAAAAGCCTTCATCGCCTCCAGTGTAACGTGCACATGCCCCTGATGCGGTGGATCGAACGATCCCCCGAACAGTCCCACGACCTGACCGGGCCGCGCATATGGTATCGCGCTTCGCAACATCCCCTGCTGTAGTCCAGAACTCGGCAGCCTTGTCAATCAACAGGTTGCACAGCATCGCCCAAACCGACCATCCCCGATCGCACCACTTCGGCACACCAGCCGCCATGCCCACGCACGGCAGAGTAGCCTCCGCTGCCCAACGCCTCTTCCATCCTGCTGCAAGGCGCGCAGATAACCGTGATCCGCAAAATCGCTGTGCCGACCTGAACCTCGCGCCCTTTGAGAGCGCCCAGATTGATGCCGGAAACCACCAGATTGCGCCGCAGCACGTCCGGTGTGACTGGACCTTGTCCCAAATAGCTGCCGATCGCGGCAAGATGCTCGTGCTGAATCAGGGTCACCGCACGCTTCCCCGGGCGACTCCGATCGCCCTCAACCCCGTCTTCCCGGATCATCGCCTGACCCAGCGCCATCATGTCCAATCGTCGCCCCGGTCTGACGCCGATCCATTCGATCCGTCCGGCCTTGGCCCAACCCGATACCAATTGCGCAAGTTCCGGCATTCCCAGCATCCCTCCCAGTCCGGTCCGGCCGGCGCATAAGGCCAGCCAGAAATTCGCCAAAGCACCAGCTTGCCCCGCCCGTCCCGCTTGGCTATCAAGCGGGTCAACCTGAATTCCCCGACCCAGAGGACGCGACATGGCCGCCTATCAATATGTCTACCACATGCAGGGTGTCTCAAAGACCTATCCCGGTGGCAAGAAGTGCTTTGAAAACATTCACCTGAGCTTTCTGCCCGGCGTAAAGATCGGTGTCGTCGGCGTGAACGGCGCCGGTAAGTCGACCCTGATGAAGATCATGGCCGGCCTTGATACCGATTTCACCGGCGAGGCGTGGGCCGCCGAGGGCGCAAAGGTCGGCTATCTGCCACAAGAACCTCAGTTGGACGAATCCCTGACCGTCCGCGAAAACGTCATGCTGGGCGTGGCCGAAAAAAAGGCCAAGGTCGACCGCTTCAACGAAATCGCGATGGAGATTGCCGAGAACTACTCGGACGAGTTGATGGAAGAGATGACCGCCCTGCAGGACGCGATCGACGCGGAAAACCTGTGGGACCTCGACAGTCAGATCGACGTTTCGATGGAGGCACTGCGCTGCCCGCCGGACGATGCCAACATCGCCAACCTCTCAGGCGGTGAGAAACGCCGCGTGGCACTGTGCAAGCTGCTGCTGGAAGCGCCCGACATGCTGCTCTTGGACGAACCGACCAACCACCTGGACGCCGAGACTATCGCCTGGCTGCAACAGCACCT
The DNA here is from genome assembly GCF_059613485.1 of Ruegeria sp. CRTD044. NCBI lineage: Bacteria > Pseudomonadati > Pseudomonadota > Alphaproteobacteria > Rhodobacterales > Roseobacteraceae > Ruegeria > Ruegeria sp. CRTD044. The sequence goes on from NZ_JBXWSP010000003.1 coordinate 41,636, forward strand.
GATCGACTACAAGGGCACCATCCTGATCGTCACGCACGACCGCTACTTCCTTGATGACATCACCGGCTGGATTCTCGAGTTGGACCGCGGCCGTGGCATTCCGTACGAGGGCAACTATTCCTCGTGGCTGGAACAGAAGGCCAAGCGGCTGGAGCAGGAAGCCCGCGAGGACAAGTCCAAGCAGAAGACCCTGCAGCGCGAACTGGAATGGATGCGTCAGGGGCAAAAGGCGCGTCAGGCCAAATCCAAGGCCCGCATCAACGCCTACAACGAGTTGGCCGAACAGTCCGAGCGCGAAAAGCTGACCCGCGCCCAGATCGTCATCCCCAACGGCCCGCGCCTGGGCAGCAAGGTGATCGAGGTCAACGGGCTGGCCAAGCATATGGGCGACAAGCAATTGATCGAGAACCTGTCCTTCAGCCTTCCGCCGGGCGGCATCGTCGGCGTCATCGGTCCCAACGGCGCCGGTAAGTCGACCCTGTTCAAGATGCTGACCGGCCAGGAAAAGCCCGATGCAGGCACCATCGAATACGGCGACACTGTAGAACTGTCCTATGTCGATCAGTCGCGCGACGATCTCAACGACAACGACACCGTGTGGGAGGCGATCACCGGCGGTGCCGAAATCATCCAACTGGGTGACGCGCAGGTCAATTCCCGCGCCTATTGCTCGTCCTTCAACTTCAAGGGCGGCGACCAGCAGAAAAAGGTCTCGCTGCTGTCAGGGGGTGAGCGCAACCGCGTCCACATGGCCCGCCTGCTGAAAGAGGGCGGCAACGTCCTGCTGCTGGACGAACCGACCAACGACCTGGACGTCGAAACCCTGCGCGCGCTGGAAGACGCGCTGGTCGATTTCGCCGGCTGCGCCGTGGTCATCTCGCACGACCGTTTCTTCCTCGACCGGATCTGTACGCACATCCTGGCCTTCGAGGGCGATGCGCATGTGGAATGGTTCGAGGGCAACTTCGAGGACTACGAAGAAGACAAGAAGCGCCGCCTTGGACCGGACGCGCTGGAGCCCAAGCGCTTAAAGCACAAGAAATTTGCGCGGTAGCACCCCTGATACATCTCCGGATGGATAGTGTGGGCAGAAATCAGCCCATACTATCACCGGGATGATGGACAGTTGGAGAACGGTATGGCGGAAGCGCTACTGTTGCTTGGCTTCTTTGTGCTCGCAAGCATTTCGGCGTGGGTGTCTTCGCTGATCTTGGCGTCTGTGTTTCCATTCTTCAACTTCAAGAAAGAGTATACCGAGTATCTATTGAGGGTAAGCGGCGCACCGCCCACCCGTCTTCGTCTGCTTCTGACGGTTTACGGGGCTAACAGCTATTTCTTTAAGATAGATTGGGGGCACGATTCACCTGCACCGGGTGCACTCAAAACCACTCCAAATCGCAACCTTTTTCGCATGCTTCTCCTGGCACTTGCGACCTTGATTTTTACCGTGTTCCTGTGGATCGCTGCATTCGCGATGTTCAACATCATCTCGGCACGAATCTAGAAAACGACATCCCGGCATCTGGCTGATTGCTTGTGCCCATACGGGCTCTCGGGCGTCCGAATGCCATTGACTGGAGTCGACTATCAGACAGGTGACCGATCCTATTTCTTGGCCGATCCGCTAATGGATTCGTGTCCGTTCTGCCCGGATGGGACGCGATAATCTGACACCGAAAAGTCCGTAGCGGATTCGAATTCAGTTCGGCGGATTTATGTTCAAAACGCCCGCTGGCCCCTGAAAGCACAACACATTCTGCCCAACTGACCCTTGCCATATGGCCCTCTCAGTGCCATATGCAAAGAGCTTACGTTATTCTACTTCGACCTACTGTCTCCGTTTTCGGCGTTCAGTCTATCGATCCAGACAACGACGCCGGGCTGCCGCAATTCCGTGGGCAGCACTAATACAGGAGATACGGATATGCCCGCAGGCACCGTAAAATGGTTCAACACCACCAAAGGTTTCGGCTTCATCGCACCCGAAGAGGGCGGCAAAGACGTGTTCGTGCACATTTCGTCCGTCGAACGTTCGGGCTTGACTGGTCTGGCCGACAACCAGAAAGTCACCTATGAACTGCGCGCTGGTCGCGACGGTCGCGAAAGCGCCGACAACATCGAACTGGCCTAAATCAGGTCTCTGGGGGCGACGGATGGCCGTCGCCCCCATTTTTTTGCGCGGTTTCCGATCGCGCTTTCCAGCCCAGGTGGGGCAGGAAAACCACATCTCTTTCCGGTGAAACTCGCGCGGGAATTGACCGGATCGGCTATTCTGAACAGACTGCTACCCTGTTTTCTTTGTTGATTAGCCGAGTATTGCCATGTTCTCACGCCGCAATTTTCTGATCTCTGCCGCCGCTATCAGTGCCGTGCCTGGCACGGCCCACGCGAAGAAGAAGCCGGTCGAGTACGACCCGACTCCGCAAATCGTTCGGATCAAGAAGCAGTTTTTGCCCGGGCAATTGTTGGTCGCGCCACGTTCGTTCTACCTGTATTTCGTGACCGAGCCCCGCAAAGCCATCCGTTACGGCTGTGGCGTCGGCAAGGCCGGGCTGGAGTTTACCGGAACTGCGACGATCGACGTGAAAAAGGAATGGCCCACCTGGCGCCCGACCGAAGAGATGATCGAGCGGGACCCCGTTGCCTATGCCAAATTCAAGGACAATGACTATGTCCAGCCCGGTGGAGGAGACAACCCGCTTGGCGCCCGTGCCCTGTATCTGTTTCAGAATGGCGTCGACACGTATTTCCGCATCCATGGAACGACCCAGCCGCAGACCATCGGACGAGCCGTGTCGAACGGGTGCATCAGAATGCTGAATGAGCACGTGATCGACCTGTACAACCGCGTCCCGATCGGAACGGTCGTCACCGTCGTCTAACACAGCGGTCAAGGCCCCGACCAATCCACCCTTTGGCTTTTTCAATCTTCAGCCGTCCGTTTGGCCACGGTACACAAAGGCTTGCTGCTTGCTTGTCTGATCCGTTCAGCCAGGTCCGGACGTCTTCGGGCCGCAACAGGACACCCATACGGTGGTGGATCGGCCGCAGATTATCGTTCGGTTCGCAGGTCACTGCGGCGAACTGATCGACATGCTGACCACCGGGTGCAGTCCACCTGTCCGTAATCGCGGCAAACAACAGGGGGGTTTCCATCGGCGGTTTCAATCCGCCACACGGTTTTGTGACGCTTTTCGCCGGTCCACTCGTACCAGCCATCAACCGGAACAACCGCGCGACCGACACCTTGAAAAGCAGATTTGTCAAAAACCGTTTCCGACCGCGCATTGATGATCGTTTCCATGACCGGTCGCCCCCGGGCATTGACGCGCCCTACGGGAATCATGCCCCACCGCATGCGCCTCGTGCCTTCAGCGGTCAGAACGATCACTTCCTGACCGGGCTGTATGTTCTGGCGCGGCTGTTCATCCGGCCAAACAGTTTCTCGACCCAGGAATTCGGAAATCTGGGAAAACGGCCGCGTCAGAAAGAACCGCCCGGGCACGGTTTACTGCCGCTGTTTTGCGGCGGCGATCAGATCAAGGACGGCGGGTCCCAGATCATCCACGATCAGCGCAACGCCGCGCGCATTGGGGTGGATCCCGTCTGGTTGCATGTAAGTCTGCACGGCTCCGGGGTCGCCACCCGCCTGCAACCCGGAAAAAAAGCTGGGGGCGTAAAGTGTGCCGAACTGGGTGGCCAGATCCGGATACATCGCATCAAACGCCTGTTTGTAGTCCACGCCATAATTGCCCGGGGCCTGCATGCCGATCAGCAGAACCGGAACCTTGGCTATTCGCGCCTCTGTCAGAATTTTTTCCAGATTCGACTTCGAGACCGCCGGGTCGATCCCACGAAGAACGTCGTTTCCGCCCAGCGCCACGATCATCCCGTCCACCTCTGGTGTCAGGGTCCAACCCACACGCGCTGCCCCGCCAGCCGTGGTGTCTCCGGAAACACCGGCGTTGATTATCTTCACCTCGACGCCTTGCGCATCCAGCCACTGGGTTAGTTGAGGGACGAACCCGTCTTCCTCAACAAGGCCGTAGCCTTGAGTCAGCGAGTCTCCGAGAGCGGCCAGGACCACCGGCTCGGCTGTGGCAGCAATGCCGCAGAGCGACAACAGCCCCGCCGCCAGAGCCTTGCGCAAGTTCCTGACCGCTCCATATCCCAAATGATTGCCCCTTTCGGAAAGACTAATGACTGAACCCGTTCTGACACTCCAAAATGCCGCTTTGTCGCTGGATGGCAATGCCGGACCCGTCGAAATCTTGCGGGACATCAATCTGACCGTGAAAGAGGGAGAGACGCTGGGCCTCGTCGGTCCGTCAGGTTCGGGCAAATCCTCGCTGTTGATGCTGATGGGCGGACTAGAGCAGACGACCGCGGGTCGCATCACTGCATTGGGACAAGACCTGACTTCGATGAGTGAGGATGCGCTTGCCCGGTTTCGGCGCGACGCGATGGGAGTCGTTTTCCAGAATTTCCATCTGATCCCGACCATGACGGCGCTTGAAAACGTTGCCACCCCGCTGGAACTGGCCGGTCACCGCGATGCCTTCGATCGGGCCGAGGCCGAATTGGCGGCGGTGGGGCTTTCGCATCGGCGCGATCACTACCCGGCGCAACTGTCGGGCGGCGAACAACAGCGGGTCGCGCTGGCCCGCGCTTCGGCCCCGCGGCCTCGGATCCTGTTGGCGGACGAACCGACCGGCAATCTGGATGAGGCGAATGGCGCGGCTATCGTTGATTTGCTGTTCGGCCTGCGTGACCGGCACGGGGCAACGCTGGTTCTGGTCACACACAGCCACTCGCTGGCCCGAAGATGCGACCGGGTTGTTCGATTGCGCGACGGTCGCATCACCGAAGAGGCCAGCCAAGAGGCAGCGGAATGAGCTTGCGTCTGGCGACGCGCCTGGCCCGACGTGAACTCAGGGGCGGCTTACGCGGTTTTCGGGTTTTTCTGGCCTGCCTGACCCTAGGGGTTGCCGCCATCGCTGCAGTTGGATCGGTGCGGCAAGCAATCATGACCGGCCTTGCGCAAGAGGGGGCGGTCTTGCTGGGCGGCGATGCCCAGATCGAGCTGACCTATCGCTTCGCGAACGAAGCAGAAACCGCGTGGATGGAGCAAAACGCCGATCGCGTGTCCGAAGTCGTCGATTTCCGCTCGATGGCCGTGACCCGCAGCGACGCACCGCAACGCGGACTTACCCAGGTCAAGGCCATCGATGAGGCCTATCCTCTGATCGGTGCCGTCCGGTTGAACCCCGAAATCTCGCTGTCCGATGCGTTGGACGGAAATGCCACCCTTCCCGGGGCAGTGATGGACCCGGTTCTGATCGAGCGTCTGGGGCTGGACATCGGCGACAGTTTTGCACTGGGCACGCAGGACTTTGTGTTGTCCGCCGCCCTGATATCCGAACCCGACGCGGCCGGAGATGGGTTCACCTTGGGGCCGCGCACATTGGTTCGCACAGCCGATCTGAAGGACTCGGGCCTATTGCAGCCCGGCACGCTGTTTTCCACCAAATACCGTATGGACCTGCCGGTCGGGGCCGACCTCGCAGAACTCTCGGAACAAGCAGAGAGCGTTCTGCAAGGCTCTGGGCTGCGCTGGACCGATGCGCGCAACGGCGCACCCGGAATTGCCGAATTCGTCTCGCGCCTCGGCGCGTTCCTGGTGTTGGTGGGCCTCTCGGGTCTGGCTGTGGGCGGCATCGGCGTGTCCGCGGCCGTACGCGCCTATCTCGCTCGAAAGACCGAAACCATCGCCACACTGCGCACCTTGGGCGCAGACCGCGCCACGATCTTTCAGACCTATCTGATCCAGATCGGCGTCCTTTCGGTTGTCGGGATCGCCGCTGGTGTAGCCCTTGGCGGGCTGGCCCCGATTCTCCTGGCACCCCTGATTGAAAACCGGCTTCCCGTACCGGCCGTTTTTTCTGTCTACCCGCAACCGCTGTTCGAGGCGGCACTGTATGGCCTGCTGACCGCCTTGCTGTTCACTCTGTGGCCCCTTGCCCGGGCAGAGGACGTCCGGGCAGCGACCCTGTTCCGCGATGCGCTGAGCAGTGCCCGCAGGTTGCCCCGCGCCGCTTACCTGTTGGCGACGGGCCTGGCTCTGGCGACACTGATCGCCACCGCAGCTTGGTTCAGCGGCTCCCCGTGGCTGACCCTCTGGACCGGAGGGGGATTTGTCGGCGCATTGGTGCTGTTGGCGCTGTCGGCCCATGGCATCCGCTATGTCGCAAAAAGGGCCGCAACACGCGCCCGAGGTCGCCCGGCATTGCGTTGGGCACTTGCCGCAATTTCCGACCCCCGCGAAGGCGCCGCATCGGTGGTCCTGTCTCTGGGATTGGGGCTGTCGGTTCTGGCTGCGGTCGGACAGATCGACGGCACTCTGCGCAATGCGATATCCGGGAACCTGCCGGACGTAGCGCCGTCGTACTTTTTCGTGGACATCCAAAAAGACCAGATGCCCGGCTTCAGCAGCCGGCTTGAAAACGACCCCGGTGTCACACGTGTAGAAAGCGCACCAATGCTGCGCGGAATCATCTCGCAGATCAACGGCCAGCCGGCACATCGGGTTGCAGGCGATCATTGGGTCTTGGAAGGCGATCGCGGCGTGACCTATTCGGACAACGCGCCACAAAACGCCCGCATCACCGCCGGGGAATGGTGGCCAGAGGACTATTCAGGCCCACCTCAGATCAGCTTTGCCGCGGAAGAGGCCGAGGAAATGGGTCTCAATCTTGGTGACGAGCTGACGGTGAATATTCTCGGGCGTGATATCACCGCGACCATAACATCGCTGCGCGAGGTGGACTTCTCGAACGCGGGCATGGGATTTATCATGTCGATGAACCCGTCGGCACTGGCCGGCGCCCCTCATAGTTTCATTGCAACGGTCTACGCCGAGGAAGAGGCCGAGGCAGCCATCCTTCAAGACCTGGCGACCCAGTTCCCCAACATCACCGCGATCCGGGTTCGGGACGCGATCGACCGTGTCTCGGGCCTGCTTGCCGGTTTGGCCTCGGCCACCTCCTACGGCGCCGGCGTGTCTTTGCTGACCGGTTTTCTGGTCCTGATCGGCGCTGCGGCCGCGGGAGAGCCCGCACGTCGCTACGAGGCCGCAATCCTCAAGACGATCGGCGCAGATCGCCGACGGATACTTCTCAGCTTTGGCTTGCGCTCGGCGCTTCTGGGTGCGGCCGCGGGCTGCGTGGCGCTGCTGGCCGGCATCCTTGGCGGCTGGGCTGTGGCGACATTCATTTTCGATACCAGCTTTGCGGTGATATGGCCTTCGGCATTGGGTATCGTCGCTGCTGGGCTGGCCGTCACGCTGTTGGCGGGGTTGTTCTTCGCCCTCCGCCCCCTATCCGTCAGCCCGGCCCGCGTTCTGCGGGCCAGCGACTGAATTCAACGCGCGCAGGTAACGGGTTGCAGAATTTTCAGCAGCGGATCGTTGTCGCAAACCAAAGCATCCAGCGATATTTCATCCAGCGACGCAAAGAAGACCTCGGCCGCGTCCTGCAGCGCCAGACGCAGGCGGCAGGCATCGGTCAACGGGCAGGTGTTGTCGGCATCCGCAAAACACTCGGCGATCGGCAAACTGCCCTCGACATGGCGAAAGACGGATCCGATCCGGATCTGGTCCGCCGGCCGACCCAGCGTCATGCCACCGTTGCGACCGCGCTGCGTACTCAGATACCCCAGCTGACCCAGCTGGTTGATGACTTGCGCCAGATGGTTTTCCGAAATGTTGCAGACATCCGCAATCTCGGATTTCGTGACGAGCCGGTCCGGATGTGCAGCGCAATACATCAGCAGCCGTACGGCGATATTTGTTCGTTTGGTGATCCGCATCAGATCCTCCCCCCGAATTTCAAGATGCAACCTTATTGCACAGGCCGCAAAAAAACGGTTTGACATACATCAATCGTCAAGAAGGACAGCACGCGAAATGGCAGAGCCCTATTTCTTTGGCTATGGCAGCCTCGTAAACCTTGCCACGCATGACTTTCCCGACCCGCGACCGGCGCGACTCAAGGGCTGGCGCCGGGCGTGGCGGCATACCGATCTGCGCCCGGTCGCCTTCTTGACTGCGGTGCCGGATCCCGACTGCGAGATCGACGGCATGATCGCACATGTCCCCAAAAACGACTGGGCGGCACTGGATGAACGGGAGTGGGCCTATGATCGGATCCCCGCCACCCACGCCATAACTCATCCTCTGAAGACAGAGGTCGAGATTGCGGTCTATGCTGTTCCGGAACAGCACCGCAAGAACCCGACGCACAGCCATCCGGTTTTGCTCAGCTATGTAGACGTCGTGGTGCAGGGGTATTTGCGCGCCTTCGGCTTGCCGGGTGTCGAGCGTTTCTTCGCCACGACCGACGGGTGGGACGCGCCGATCCTGAATGACCGGCACGAGCCGCGTTATCCGCGCCACCAACAGCTTCACCCCGACGAAACAGCCTTGGTCGATGAGCACCTGTCCCGGGTCTCGGCCCGGATCGTTCAAACCGCGTGAGAAAGGTGGGCGCCTGCAGCACCCGCCTCTGGTTCTTGTTCAGATCAAAGGCGACACCGCCGAGGGGTGTCTTATTTTCGCGCCCGCACGACCTGCAGCAACGGCAGAAAGGTCGCCATCTCGGGGCCACGCTCCATCCCGGTCAGCGCCTTGCGCAGGGGCATGAACAGGCCCTTGCCCTTGCGGCCGGTCGCCTCTTTCACGGCCGCCGTCCACTTGCCCCAGGTCTCGCCGTCAAACGGCCCCTCGGGCAGCAGTTCCATCGCCTGCGCAACGAATTCGCGGTCTTCCTCGTCGATCAGCGGCTCGGCCCCGTCGCGACACAGCTCCCACCAGCCTTTCAGGTCGTTCAGCGTGGTGATGTTCTCGCGCGCCATCATCCAGAACGGTTCGGCCAGTTCATCGGGCACACCGGCCGCGGCCACCGCGTCGGCAACCTTCTCCAGCGGCAGCGTCTGCAGATACCGGGCCGTCAGCGGGAACAGGTCCTGCACATCAAACTTGGTCGGCGCCGACCCAAACCGGGTGACGTCGAAACCTTCAATCAACTCGGCCATGTCGCTGCGCAGTTCCACCGGGTCGGACGAGCCCAACCGCGCCATTAGGCTCAGCAGCGCCATCGGCTGCACACCCTGCTCGCGCAGATCGCGCAGCGCCAGCGTGCCAAGGCGCTTGGACAACGCCTCACCTTGCGGGCCGGTCAGCAACGAGTGATGGGCAAAACGCGGGACAGTTCCGCCCAGCGCCTTGATGATCTGGATCTGGGTCGCCGTGTTGGTCACGTGGTCAGCGCCGCGCACCACGTCGGTCACGCCCATCTCGGTGTCGTCCACGACCGAGGCCAGCGTGTACAACACCTGCCCGTCGCCGCGGATCAGCACCGGATCCGATACCGATGCCGCGTCGATCGACACGTCACCCAGAATGCCGTCCGTCCACTCGATGCGCTCATGATCCAGTTTGAACCGCCACACGCCATTGCCGCGTTCGGCCCGCAGCGCCTCTATTTCCGCCTCCGACAGGTTCAGGGCGGCGCGGTCATAAACCGGCGGCTTTCCCATGTTCAGCTGCTTCTTGCGCTTGAGGTCCAGCTCGGTCGGGGTTTCAAAGGCTTCGTAGAACCGGCCGATCTCGCGCAGCTTGTCGGCGGCTTCCGCATAGCGGTCCAGCCGGTCCGACTGCCGTTCGACCCGATCCCAGTGCAGGCCCAGCCACTCGAGATCCTGCTTGATCGCGTCGACATATTCTTCCTTCGACCGCTCGGGGTCGGTGTCGTCGATGCGCAGGATGAACGTGCCGCCGGCCTTGCGGGCGATCAGATAGTTCATCAGCGCGGTGCGCAGGTTGCCCACATGAATATAACCGGTGGGCGAAGGGGCGAAACGGGTGGTTGTCATGGATGTCTCCTGTTGGCGCGGCTCATGTCACATGAGCGCGTTTTTGTCCAGAAGGCGGTGCGAATGCTTGCCGTTTACTCGGACTTGATCGGCCAACGTGATGACAGGTCATCCAACCCTGCGCGGATCAATTCGGCCAACACGTCCCCGTCAATGTCCGACAGCTTGTTCACGTACAGACATGACTTGCCGGTCTTGTGCTTGCCCAGGCGCGCCAGAATACTGCCGAAATCGGAGTAGCCCGGCATGATATAGATCGAAAACGCGGCCTTGCGTGGGGAAAACCCGGTGGCAAGAAACGTGCCTTCCCGCCCGGACTTGTAGCGGTAGTCATACCGCCCGTATCCAACGATGGATGGCCCCCACATGACTGGCCGAAACCCGGTGACGGTTTCAAACAGGGTATTCAGCCTCTGCGCCTCCGCAGCGCGCGCGGCCGGCAGGATCGCCGCCAAAAATTCCTGGACGCTTTGATCCGTCGGAACGGTTTTGTTTCCTGAGCGGGACATGAACAAGATTTAACATGCGATCGGCCAGCGCGCAGCCCATATGGTAGAGTGGAAAGTGGCAATTATCCGAAAGCGTTCTAATTCGTCGCACGTAATCTGACAGGGAGACTTTGAAATGACCATGAAACTGACCCGCCGGGCCGCTTTGAGCACGGCCGCTGCGTTACCTTTTGCATCTATCGCGACACAGTCACTGGCTGCCGGGGCCGAAACCAAGGCCAACTCGACCGTCGCCCGCAGCTTTCAACTGGGCGATTTCACGGTCACGACCCTGCTGGATGGCAGCCTGCCGCGAGACGGCGCCCAAGAGATTTTCGGCGGTGGCGCGTCAGACGAGGAGTTTGCCAAGGTATCGGCCGACAATTTCATCTCACCCGACATTGCCCAGTTCTTCTTCACGCCAACGCTCGTCAATACCGGATCCGAACTTATCCTGTTTGACACGGGATTGGGCCAAGGCGGTATCCAGAAGGCTCTGGCCGATGCGGGCGTTGGTCCCGAGGCGATCAACGTTGTCGTCCTGACCCACATGCACCCCGACCACATTGGCGGCATGACGACCAACGATGCTGCGACCTTTCCGAACGCACGCTATGTGACCGCCGCGGCCGAGTATGATTTCTGGTCAGCACAGGAGGCCGGCAACCGCGTCGGCGACCTTGTGGCAGCCAAGGTCACCCCGATGGCTGAAAAGATGTCGTTCATCGAGGACGGTGGCGAGGTCGCATCCGGCGTGACCGCCATGGCGGCCTTCGGGCATACGCCTGGCCATATGGTCTATCATCTAGAAAGCAACGGTCAGCGGCTGATCCTGACCGCCGATCTTGCCAATCACTATGTCTGGTCCTTCGCGCATCCGGAATGGGAAGTCCGGTTTGACATGGACAAGGCGGCGGCCACCGCATCGCGTCGGAACGTGTTGGGTATGCTGGCCGCGGACAAGGTCCCGATGATCGGGTACCACATGCCTTTCCCGGCCGCCGGCTATGTCGAGCCGCGCGGCGAAGGCTTCCGCTTTGTACCTGTCAGCTATCAGATGATGGGCTGATCAATACCCCGGGTCCGGCCGTACTTTCGTACCGTCCGAAAACCGCGACAGTCGAAAGGCGGCCGGGTCCACACAAGGCGCTGTGTTCGTCACCAGATCGGCCACCAAGCGGCCGGCACCAGGGCCTATGCCAAATCCATGTCCAGAAAATCCGGTTGCAATCACCAGTCCCGGGATTTCCTGCACGTTCGAGATGACCGGGATTGCATCCGGGGTCACATCGATCATCCCGGCCCAGCTCTGCACGATCTCGGCGCCAACCAGTGCCGGAAGCGCCTGACGGGCCATGGCCCATGACTTGCGGAGCGCCTTTTTCGACGGATCGGGGTCCAGTATCCGACAGAGTTCGAACGGGGTTACGTCGGTGGGCGCCCATGACCGGCGCTGACGCGCCTCAATGGTCCAGCGGTTCGACAGGCGGATTCTGAGCGATTTCCATTCCTGCGCGAATGCCGGCAGGAATTTCGCGGCCAACCGAAAACTGTCAGGCACAATATCCACCGTGTTTTCATGGCCCGAGGCGATCGTGTACCCGCCGTCGGCGCGTTTGCGAATGGCAAAATCATCCGACCACAGAGCTGTTTCCGGACCCGGTTCCACAGGCGAGGTCCGCAGAACCGTGTTCAGCACCTTCAGCTGTGGCAGGGCAATTCCTTCGTTACCGGCAAACAACCGCGACCAAGCCCCCCCGGCCAGAACCACTTGATCGCAAGCGACCCGCCCCCGTTCCGTATAAACCCCGGCAACACGACCAGCTTGCAGGTCGAGGCAGCGTACCGCGCAATTCGTCATAATGACCGCGCCTTGGTCGCGCGCCGCCTCGGCCAACGCCGGAGCAACCCATTGCGGCTCGGCCCGTCCGTCCTGCGGCGTGAAAAGCGCGGCCTTCAGCTTGGTCTTGAGGCCGGGCATGTGCTGTTCCAACTCGGATCCGGAAACCATGCGCGCTCCGGTCTGGTAGCCTTCGAGGTTTCGCAACCAGCGTTCCATATCAGCTGCGGACCGGTCGGTCCGCGCACCGAACAGAATGCCGGATTGCACATAGCCGGTTTTGCGCCCGATCCGCTCATCAAGTGATTGCCAGATCCTAAGCGACTCGGTCATCAAATGTATTTCGCGCGGGTCGCGCAGCCCCAGGCGGACCCAGCCCCAGTTCCTTGAACTCTGTTCGGCGCCAATCTGGCCCTTTTCACACAAGAGGACGAAATTGCCACGTTCCGCCAGTTCCAGCGCGGTTGAGACACCGATAATCCCTCCGCCGACGATCACAACGTCAACGGATCTGGGCAGGCAAAGATCGGATTCAACAGGGTTGGGCTTGGGGCCGGGCATCAACGGAACTTGCTAGTCAGACACGAGCTTCATCGAGCCTTGGCAAACGTCATCCGGCAATCCTGAATAACAGAAAAAGCATCACTTTGTTCGGCTGTGTGGCGTCGATGCAAACGCCACAATGGAACCAGACCGGCACGCGGTTCAGGCCGCGCCCGAGAACTCGGCCCATTTCTGACGCAACAAAGCTGCGACACCCGAGTTTTGGGTCTCTGTCTCGGTCTCGTCGGGTTGAAGCTCGGGCAATTCCGGGTGTTTGGCTGAGAACTCCTCGGACGGTTCCTCGCTCTCTGCATCAGCCTCGGCCAACACACCGGCGATTGCCGCTTCCAGACGCGCCTCATCCAATTCGCGCGCCGGCGTCTCCATTGTCTTGTACCTCAACGGCGCATGCAGCGGTTTGTCATATCCATCAACCATCGGACCACCTAAACCTTATAACCGGCACCCCACCACGGATGCGTCACCAGAAAACTTGGTCTTCAACTGCGCTTCGGCCGACAGATCAATGCCCGGCCCCCGCGCGCCGATCTTTCAAAATATGTGGCAAGATCGGCCCTAAACTATGGCAAAAAAATGTCCAAAAAACAAGGGCGCGGCCAAGTGCTGTCATCGATACCGCCCCACCTGCAGAACAGTCAGGGTGAAGTCCCCTCATTGCTGCCGATTTGCAAACAAACACCCGGACCCGGACAAAGGCCGCTCAGCCGTAGTTTCCGTCAACTCGGATCGCGCCAGCGATTCACGATCGGATAGCGCCGGTCCAACCAGAAGGCCCGAGGTGTCAGGCGCGTGCCCGGCGCGGACTGAAAGCGTTTGTATTCGCTGATATAGATCAGGTGCTCGACCCGGCGGGCATCAGCCTCGTCGTACCCGGCTGCAACACAATCCGCGATCGAGCCATCCTGATCAACCAGGATGTCGAGAATACCGTCCAGGACCGGGTAATCGGGAAGGCTGTCGCTGTCTTTCTGATCCTCGCGCAGCTCGGCACTGGGTGGTTTGTTGATGACCGAGGGGCGAATGACCTCGCCGGCAGGTCCTTTCATCCAGTCGCGGTGGTTGGCATTGCGCCAGCGGCAGGTTTCGAACACCCGGGTCTTGTACAGATCCTTGATCGGATTGTAGCCGCCATTCATGTCGCCATAGATCGTGGCATAGCCGACCGCCACTTCGGATTTATTGCCGGTGGTCAGCAGCATCTCGCCAAACTTGTTGGACATCGCCATCAACAGCAGACCGCGTAGACGGGACTGGATGTTCTCCTCGGTAATGTCGGCCTGAAGACCGTCAAACAGCGGCGCCAGGGTCTCGGTGACGGCGGCGCGGGACTGGCTGATCGGAACATAGTCGTATCGCACACCCAGCGCCTTGGCGACGGCTTCGGCATCCTCCAGCGACTCGGCGCTGGTGTATTCCGACGGCAGCATCACACAACGCACATTGTCTGCTCCGAGAGCGTCAACCGCGATGGCGGCAACAAGCGCGGAATCAATCCCTCCGGACAGTCCCAGCAGTGCTTTGGAAAATCCGGTCTTGCCCATATAGTCGCGCAGCGCCTGCACCATGGCGCGATAGTCCTGCTCCCACGCGTGCGGCTGCTCGGCGATTTCGGCGGGGACGATAGCCCATCCTTCATCACCGCGCCGCAGATCGATTTGCATCACCGCCTCGTCGAAGACCGGCATTCGAAAGGCCAGTTCGCCGCCGGGATTCAGGCCAAATGTCCCACCATCGAAAACCTGATCGTCCTGCCCGCCCACCATGTTGAGGTAGATCACCGGCAGCCCGGTTTCGACCACACGGGCCACCATCTGGTTCAGGCGCACATCGTGCTTGTCGCGGAAATAGGGTGATCCGTTGGGGATCAGAAGAAACTCGGCGCCCGTCTCCTGCAGCGTCTCGGCGACATCCTCGTGCCAGCCATCCTCGCAGATCGGGCTGCCGATGCGGGTGTTGCCCACCGCATAGGGGCCACCCAACGGCCCGGCGTCGAACAACCGAACCTCGTCGAACACAGTCTCGTTGGGCAAATGGTGTTTCAACACCTTGCTGACGATCCGCCCCCGGCTGAGGATCAGATAGGCGTTGTAGAGGTTGCCACCCTCGACCCAGGGCCCGCCGATGGCCATCGCCGGACCATCCGCGCAGGATTCCGCCAACTGCTGCACGGCCGCCATGGCAGCCTTGTGAAACGGCGGCTTCAGAACCAGGTCCTGAGTGTTGTAGCCGGTGATGAACATCTCGGGCAGAGCCACCAGATCGGCCCCCGCAGCGCGGCCCTGCTCCCATGCGGAACGGGCTTTTGCGGCGTTGCCTGCAATGTCGCCCACCGTCGGGTTCAGCTGCGCCAGCGTGATGCGGAAATGGTCGGCCATCTTTGCCCTCTTGCCCTCGTCACCTGAAAAGGCATTTAGCAGATCAGGCCGCAAGTGAAAGGCCAATGCGGCAAAACCCGTTGCCCGACCTTCATCAGTGTCATAGTTTTGCACGAACCAATGCACCACGGGACAATCGGGCAGGCAGGGACCACCATGAACGCTTTTCGTACAACGATTGCCGTTGCCGCAATGGGCATCGCCGCACAGAGCGCGTCCGCGCAGCAGGGCCAGATCATCACCTCCGATGACGACGTGGGCGGAGTCTACGAAGGCACCTTTGAAAACGGGCTGCGTCACGGAACCGGCACCTATCGCCTGCCAGACGGCTTTGAATACACCGGCGAGTGGGTCGAAGGAGAAATTCAGGGCAAGGGCGTGGCACGTTACGCCAATGGATCGGTCTACGAGGGCGATTTCGTCAAAGGTCGCCCGCACGGCAAGGGTAAGATCACCTTTGCCGACGGCGGCACCTATGAGGGCGACTGGACCGACGGCGCGATAAACGGAACCGGCATCGCGCAATACGCAAACGGAATGCGCTACGAAGGTGGCTTCAAGAACGCCCAGCATGACGGCAAAGGCGTCATGACCGACCCCGGCGGCTATGTCTATGATGGCGACTGGGTGGACGGCGTTCGCCAGGGCAAGGCCAAGATCACCTATGCGGACGGCGCCGTTTACGAAGGCGACATCGTTGCTGGCCAGCGTCAGGGCAACGGATCGCTGACCTTGCCCGACGGCATGATCTATTCCGGCGAATGGACCGAGGACCGGATCACCGGAACCGGCGTACTGAAACAGGCCAACGGTGACGTTTACGAAGGCGCCTTGGTGGACGGGCGCCGGCAAGGCAAGGGAAAGGCAACCTACGCGAACGGCGATACCTACGAAGGCGATTTCGTCGACGACCGCCGACACGGCAAGGGTACGTTCACTGGCACCGACGGCTATGTCTACACCGGAGACTGGAAAAACGGTCAGATCGAAGGGTTGGGCGAACTGACCTATCCCGACGGCTCGGTCTATGTCGGTGACTTCAAGGCGGACCTCGCCGATGGCAAAGGCCGGATCACCTATCCCGACGGCTCGTCCTATGACGGCGACTGGGTTGCGGGGGTGATCGAAGGTCAGGGCACCGCGACCTACACGAATGGCACGATCTACAAAGGGCAGTTCAAGAATGCCCGAACGCATGGCACCGGCTTTCTGACCCGGGCCGACGGCTCTCGCTACGATGGCGAGTGGGTAGACGGCGTGCGTCAAGGCAAGGGTACCGCCACCTACGCGGATGGGACGGTCTATACCGGTGATTTCCAGAACGGTCAGCGCCATGGCCAGGGCGAGGTCGTGATGGCAAATGGCTTCAAGTATTCCGGCCAGTGGACCGAGGGCAAAATCACCGGCTCAGGTGTCGCGACATATGCAAATGGCGATGTCTATGAAGGCAACTTCGTGAACGGCAAACGTCAGGGCTCTGGAACAATGCGCTATGCCAATGGCGAAGAGGAAAGCGGCACCTGGGAAAACGGCGCTCTGTCGGAAGCAGGCGCGGCGCAACCATCGGGCAACGAGCCGCAGACGCCGGAGGCCGAACAGGACCCGGAAGTCACCCCATCGGACGGATAGCCCGCTACCAGGGAACCGGTTGACCGGCCCAGTCGAAAAACTGGCCGGTCTGATCAGCCGTCAGACCATCCACAACCCGCAGAAGGTTTTGGGCGGCGTCACTCGGCTCGACCGAGGGATGGCGGCCCAGGTATTTCTGCGTGAACGGGGTCTTGACCGTTCCGGGGTGCAGGGCGACGCAGATCGCATCCTTGTGGGTTCGGGCCAGTTCTATTGCGGCCGTGTGCACGATCTGGTTCACCGCCGCCTTGGCCGCGCGATAGCTGACCCAACCGCCCAGACGATTGTCCCCGATCGAACCCACACGCGCAGACAGCACGGCAAAAACCGACCGCCCGTTGCGCGGCAACAGGCGATGCGCGTGTTTCAGCACCAGGGCCGGTCCCACCGCGTTCAGGGCGAATTGATCCATCATGGCCTTGGCCGAAACCGCCCGAATTGTCTTTTCCGGTTCCGCCCCGTCGATCTCGAGCGCGCCGGACGCGACCAGAACAAGGTCGAACGGTCCTTCGATCCGGCCCAGCATCTCATCGGCCAGTTCCGGCTGCATCAGATCCAGCCCGTTCCCCGACCGCGACGGACCAACCACGTGAACCGACCGCGACAGCAGTTCATTGCAGACGGCCCGGCCGATCCCGCCGCTCGCACCTATGACCAATGCGTTTCTCATCGCCCTCCAGCTAGCGGAGTTGCCCACGCAATCAATCCCCGTTTCCAATCCTTTCGCGAAATCGGACGGCCGCGCATTTTCCTTCTTTTCATTCCCGGTTCGGGGTGTATAACCTCGGACCCATGATCAACCGCGCAGATATCCCTTTTGCTTTCGCCGCGTCCGCCGGCGCTGCTCTGCGTGGCCTACTGATCCTAATCCGCCTCTGAGCGTGCCATCCGGCGCGCCCGCTCAGAGGAGGACGCCTGCGCGCCAATGGCTTTAGGACAGACAAGAAAGTGACCCCATGACCAACGTGACCGACCAAGACCGCGTCTTGATCTTCGACACCACTTTGCGCGACGGCGAGCAAAGCCCCGGCGCAACCATGACCCATGACGAAAAGCTGGAAATCGCCGAGCTTCTGGATGACATGGGCGTCGACATCATCGAGGCCGGCTTTCCGATCGCCTCCGAGGGTGATTTCAAGGCCGTATCGGAAATCGCGCAGCGATCCAAGAACGCCCGCATCTGCGGCCTGGCCCGTGCGAATTTTGCTGATATCGACCGCTGCTGGGAGGCGGTGAAACACGCCGAAAAGAACCGGATCCACACTTTCATCGGCACCTCTCCGCTGCACCGGGCCATTCCGAACCTGACGCAGGACGAGATGGCCGAAAAGATCCACGAGACCGTCAGCCACGCCCGCAATCTGTGCGAAGATGTGCAATGGTCGCCGATGGATGCGACCCGGACCGAATGGGACTATCTGTGCCGCGTGATCGAGATTGCGATCAAGGCCGGCGCGACCACGATCAACATACCCGATACGGTAGGCTACACCGCCCCGATTGAAAGCGCGGACCTGATCAAACGACTGATCGAAACCGTTCCGGGCGCAGACGAAGTGATTTTCGCCACCCATTGCCACAACGACCTTGGCATGGCGACTGCCAACTCACTGGCCGCCGTTGCAGGCGGGGCCCGGCAGATCGAATGCACGATCAACGGCCTGGGCGAACGCGCGGGCAATACCGCGCTGGAAGAGGTCGTGATGGCCCTGCGCACCCGCAATGACATCATGCCGTGGAAAACGGGCATCGACACCACCAAGATCATGCACATCTCGCGTCGGGTGGCGACGGTTTCGGGCTTTCCGGTGCAGTTCAACAAGGCGATCGTCGGCAAGAACGCCTTCGCGCATGAAAGCGGCATCCATCAGGATGGCATGCTGAAGAACCGCGAGAATTTCGAGATCATGCGCCCCGAGGATATCGGCCTTTCAGGCACCTCGCTTCCGTTGGGCAAGCATTCCGGCCGGGCCGCGCTCCGCGACAAGCTGGAAACGCTGGGCTACGAGATCGGAGACAACCAGCTCAAGGACATCTTCGTGCGGTTCAAGGATCTGGCCGACCGCAAGAAAGAGGTGTTCGACGACGACCTGATCGCGTTGATGAGTGCAGATGATGAGGCTAACGACCACCTGCAACTGGTCTCGATGAAAGTCACCTGCGGCACCGGCGGTCAGGCCGAAGCGACGGTCGAACTGGAGGTCGACGGCAGGGATGTGATCGCCACCGAGCACGGCGACGGACCGGTCGACGCCACCTTCAAAGCGATCCGGGCCATCTACCCGAACAAGGCGCATCTGCAGCTGTACCAGGTGCATGCCGTGACCGAAGGCACCGACGCACAGGCCACGGTTTCTGTCCGCCTGGAGGAAGACGGCATGATTGCCACGGGCCAATCCGCGAACACGGATACCGTGGTGGCGTCGGCCAAGGCCTATATCAGCGCGCTGAACCGTCTGATCATGCGCCGCGAAAAGGCCGGCCCCGGCGCGGATGCGCGCGAGATCAGCTACAAGGATCTGACCTGATCAGACATGGCAGGCAAGGCTCCCGCGCCCGCGGCAGCCCGGCTTCGCCGCGCAGCCTGATGGACTTGGGCCCGGCACCGCGCCAAGGCGCGGTGCCGGGCCCAACACGTTTAGCGGCATCTTTGATGCTGTCAGACGGGGCGGGAGGCCTTCGCCCCTGAAGCACCGTCAGATCTTTGCGAACAGGTCGGAAAGGCGCGCCGCCTCGTCTTCGATCCCGAAGGGTGCGTTGACCACGAACATGCCCGAACCGATCATCCGATGACCCTCACGCGCAGGCGGAAACCGAACTTCGTGCACAAACGTTTTGGGCAGGTCCAAGCCCTTCAGTGCCGACACCATCGAAACGTGCCGATCGTCCGTCAGGATCGGGTACCACAGGGCAATGAGACCCACGTTCCACTTGCGGTGCAACTTGGCGATCAGCCCCGGCAGGCGGCCATAATCCGCCTTTACCTCGTAGCTGGGGTCAATCAGCATCATCCCGCGCCGAGGTGTGGGCGGCAGGACAGACTGGGCGAGTTCGAACCCGTCCTGCCTGTAGGTCCTCGCCCCACGCCCGGTCAGCGCTTTTTTCAACGCCGCGTATTCCTGCGGATGAAGCTCGGCGAAATGCAGACTGTCCTGCGGACGCAGCAGGCTTGCCGCAATCAGCGGCGAGCCCGGGTAGGCCGTTTCGCCAAACTCCGCCTGCACCGAGCGCAACGCGCGTGCCAGCGGGTGACCGTCGGCAAACCACCCGTTGCGCAGCGCCTGGCCGATCCCCGCCGCTGCCTCTCCGGTCTGCACGGCCTCGGCCGCATCGAGGTGGTACAGACCACGCCCCGAATGGGTCTCGAGATAGCTGATCGGCTTGTCCTTGCGGGTCATGTAGTCCAGCATCCATGCCAGCAAAGCGTGCTTTTGCACGTCCGCCAGATTTCCCGCGTGGTAAATGTGTTGATATGAGAGCATGTTGCCTTCTAAAGTCCCTGTCAAAGAGGCGGAAAGGTGCTGATTTACGCGGAATCAGGCCTTTAACCGGGCGTCATGGCACCCTATAAGTCATCCGTCCCGGAACCGTCGAGTCGCGGGCAGTAGAAAACATCTGACAGACAGGATCAGGGGAATATGGGCATCTTTGACAGTTTGGGCGGCCTGTTCACAGCGGATATGGCCATCGACCTCGGGACGGCCAACACGCTGGTCTATGTCAAGGGGCGCGGCGTGATCCTGTCGGAGCCCTCGGTTGTCGCCTACCATGTCAAAGACGGGGTCAAGAAGGTTCTGGCTGTGGGCGAGGATGCCAAGCTGATGCTGGGCCGTACCCCTGGCTCGATCGAGGCCATCCGCCCCATGCGCGAGGGCGTGATCGCCGATTTCGACACCGCGGAGGAAATGATCAAGCACTTCATCCGCAAGGTGCACAAGCGCTCGACCTTCTCGAAGCCCAAGATCATCGTCTGCGTACCGCATGGCGCAACGCCGGTTGAGAAACGCGCGATCCGTCAGTCGGTTCTGTCGGCGGGCGCGCGTCGCGCGGGTCTGATCGCCGAGCCGATCGCCGCCGCCATCGGCGCTGGGATGCCCATCACCGATCCCACCGGCAACATGGTCGTGGATATCGGCGGCGGCACCACCGAAGTGGCCGTTCTGTCGCTGGGCGACATCGTCTATGCCCGCTCGGTCCGCGTGGGTGGCGATCGCATGGACGAGGCGATCATCTCGTACCTGCGCCGTCAGCAAAACCTGCTGGTCGGGGAATCCACCGCCGAGCGGATCAAGACCACGATCGGTACCGCCCGGATGCCCGATGACGGGCGCGGGCAGTCAATGCACATCCGCGGACGCGACCTGCTGAACGGTGTTCCCAAAGAAATCGAGATCAGCCAGGCCCAGGTGGCCGAGGCTCTGTCGGAACCCGTCCAGCAGATCTGCGAGGCGGTGATGACCGCACTGGAAACCACCCCGCCGGATCTGGCCGCGGACATTGTGGACCGGGGGGTGATGCTGACCGGTGGCGGCGCGCTGCTGGGTGATCTGGACCTGGCCCTGCGCGAACAGACTGGATTGGCCGTGTCGATTGCCGACGAAAGCCTGAATTGTGTGGCTTTGGGCACTGGCAAGGCACTGGAATACGAAAAACAGCTGCGCCACGCGATTGACTACGAAAGCTAAGGCGCGCACCCTCTGATCTGAGGGTTCAAGATCGGGCACGAGCAGCACGGGAAGGAGTCCTGTGGCAAAAGACCGAGCACAGCGCGACGACTACACCACCCCCCTGCGCCGCTTGTTCATGGGGATCGTTGTTCTGTGCCTGCTTGGCATATTCCTGATTTGGCGCATCGACAGCCCGCGGGTCGAAAGGTTCCGGGCCCAAGTGGTGGATGCCGTTGTGCCCTCGATGGAATGGGCGATGGTTCCGGTCACGGCCGCCATAAACCTTGTACGGGATTTCCAAAGCTACCAAAGGCTGAGCGAGCAGAACCAGGAACTGCGCAGCGAACTGCGCCGCATGCGCGCCTGGAAAGAGGCGGCCCTGCAGCTGGAGCAGGAAAACGCGCGGCTTCTGGACCTGAACAATGTTCGGTTGGATCCGCGTCTGACTTATATTACCGGGGTCGTCATGGCCGACAGTGGCTCGCCGTTTCGGCAGTCTGTCTTGCTGAATGTCGGCGAGCGTGACGGGATCGTCGACGGTTGGGCCGCCATGGACGGCATCGGGCTGGTGGGCCGGATTTCTGGCGTTGGTCCGGATACCGCGCGGGTCATCCTGTTGACCGACGCCTCCAGCGCCATTCCCGCCACCATCCAGCCCTCGGGCCAGACCGCGTTGATTACCGGTGACAATACCCCTGCCCCAGCCGTCGAGTTTCTGGAAAGCCGCGAACTGGTGCGGCCCGGCGACCGTGTGGTGACCTCAGGCGATGGCGGCGTATTTCCTGCGGGCCTTCTGATCGGCCAGATCGCCGCCGATCCGGGGGGGCGTCTGCGCGTCCGACTGTCCGCGGATTTCGAACGCTTGGAATTCCTGCGCGTCCTGCGCTACCACTCGGCCGCCCCGATCCGAGGCCCGGGCGGCATCGTCGGACCTCCGCGCCCCGAGGCTCTTCTCCCGACCGAGGAGGCCGCCGATGGATAGTGCCACGTCACGTCTGTGGCTGATGCGGGGCCTGTATCTGTTCCTCGCTCTGACGGTGATGTTCTTTCACCTGTTGCCTCTGAACACGCAACCGGGTCGTCTGCCCTTTCCTGACTTCCTGATCTGCCTGACCTTTGCATGGGTCCTCAGGCGGCCCGAATATGTACCGACACTCAGCATCGCGGCGGTCATGCTGATGGCCGACCTGCTGCTGCAACGGCCGCCGGGGCTGCTGGCGGCATCCGTCGTCATCGGTTCCGCCTATCTGCGGTCGGCAGGCCCCGGAATGCGCGACGTCGGATTTGTAGGCGAGTGGACGACGGTGGGCGTCGTCATCGCGGCGATCTTTACCTTCAACCGGACGGTTCTGGCCCTGCTGTCCGTCAGTCAGGCCAGCATTGGCCCGGTGTTTGTCCAAGTGGTCTTTACGGTCCTCGCCTACCCGCTTGTCGTTGCATTCAGCCAAACCATATTTGGCGTCCGCAGGCCATCTGCGGTAGATGTTGCCACTGTGGGAACACGCTCATGAAACGCACACCCAAAACACAAGGTGCCGCATACAAAAGGCTGACCCGGCGCGCGCTGGTGCTGGGGGGTATGCAATTCGCATTTGTCGGCGGTCTGGCTGCCCGCATGCGTTACATGCAGGTCGATCAGGCCGACCAATATCGCCTTTTGGCCGAAGAAAACCGCATTAACATCCGGCTCATTCCGCCGACCCGTGGGCGCATCTATGACCGCAATGGTCAGATCATCGGGCAGAATGCGCCGTCCTACCGCATCGTGATCGTGCGCGAGGATGCCGGAGACGTCGATAAGGTCATTGCCAAACTGTCACAGCTGATCCCGCTGAACGAAGACGAGATTGAGCGGGCCAAAGCCGAGATGAAACGCACGGCGCCGTTTCTGCCCGTTACGCTGGCCGACCAGGTCACCTGGGAAGATATCTCGAAGGTAGCTATCAATACCCCCGCCCTTCCCGGCGTCACGCCCGAGGTCGGATTGACCCGTCAGTATCCCCGCTACGAGGATTTCGCCCATGTGGTCGGCTATGTCGGACCTGTCAGCGACTACGACCTGAGCAAGATGGAAGACCCCGAGCCGGTTCTGATGATCCCGCGCTTTCAGATCGGCAAGGTCGGGCTTGAGGCCAAGAAGGAAGACCTGTTGCGCGGCAAGGCGGGCGCCAAGCGGGTCGAGGTCAACGCGACTGGCCGAGTGATGCGGGAACTTGACCGCCGCGAAGGCCAGCCCGGCGCTGACCTGCAATTGACCATCGACGCCGACCTGCAGGAATACGCGCAGGCCCGGCTGGCCGGCGAAAGCGCCGCCGTTGTCGTGATCGACTGTGAGACGGGCGATCTGCGGGCCATCAGTTCGACCCCCAGCTTCGACCCCAACCTGTTCGTGCGCGGAATCTCGGTGGCGGATTACCAAGCCCTGACCCAGGACAACCACCGCCCGCTGGCCAACAAGACGGTTCAGGGCACCTACCCGCCCGGTTCGACCTTCAAGATGATCACCGCGCTGGCCGCGCTCGAGGCCGGCGTGGTCGGTCCGGGCAACACCGTCTATTGTCCCGGCTACCTGAAGGTGGGCAGCCGGCGGTTCCACTGCTGGAAGCGCGGCGGACACGGGATGGTCGATCTGGAGACCTCGTTGAAGCGCAGTTGCGACGTCTACTATTACGACGTGGCCCTGCGGGTCGGGATCGACAAGATTTCGGACATGGCGCGCAAGTTCGGTTTGGGCATCAAACACGACCTGCCGATGTCTGCCGTGGCGGCCGGCCTGGCGCCGAACCAGGAATGGAAACAGACCACCCACGGACAGGACTGGCTGGTCGGCGACACGGCAAATGCCTCGATTGGGCAGGGCTTCATGTTGGCCTCGCCGATGCAACTGGCCGTCATGACTGCGCGCATCGCGACCGGCCGATCGGTGACACCGCGTCTGATCCGCAGTGTCGACGGGGTCGAACAGCCTTCGGGCGCGGGCGAGCCGCTGGACGTCAATCCGGCCAACTTGGATCAGGTGCGCAAGGCGATGTACAAGGTCTCGAACGACCGTCGCGGAACCGCTTATCGCAGCCGGATCATCGCAGACGAATTCCGGATGGCCGGCAAGACCGGCACCAGCCAGGTGCGCAACATCACCAAGGCCGAACGGGCCGCCGGGGTCATCCGCAACGAAGACCTGCCCTGGGAACGGCGGGACCACGCGCTGTATGTCAGCTTTGCCCCTTACAACAACCCGAAATATGCGGTGGCCGTCGTGGTCGAACATGGCGGCGGCGGTTCGAAGGCTGCAGCCCCCGTGGCTCGGGACGTGATGCTGCAGGCTCTGTACAACGGCACCCCGCCGCTGGAAGCATATCCCGTGGCCGACCGCGACCGCATCAAGGAACAGCAGAAACGTCTGGAAGGCGATCGCCGCCCGAAAGCGCGCCCTGACGAAAAGGACCGCGCATGAGCTATCTTGAATATGCGGTCAAGACCACGCCGACGGGGATCCGCAAAGTTCTGTACATGAACTGGCCACTGACGCTTTTGCTGATCAGCGTCGCAAGTGCCGGTTTTCTGATGCTGTATTCGGTTGCCGGCGGCTCGTGGTCGCCGTGGGCGGAACCGCAGATGGAACGGTTTGGCCTGGGCCTGACGGTCATGTTCATCGTCGCATTAGTTCCGATCTGGTTCTGGCGCAACATGTCCGTCGTCGCCTATCTTGTATCTTTGGGGCTTCTGCTGTTCGTCGAACTGTTCGGCACCATCGGGATGGGCGCGCAACGCTGGATCGACCTGGGGTTCATGCGTCTGCAGCCCTCCGAACTGGCAAAGGTGACTTTGGTCATGTTGCTGGCGGCCTACTACGATTGGCTTCCCTCCTACAAAACCTCGCGCCCGGTTTGGGTCTTGATCCCGGTTGTCCTGACCCTGATCCCGACCTTCATGGTGCTGCGCCAGCCCGACCTGGGAACTGCAATCCTGCTGTTGGCGGCCGGAGGAGGCCTGATGTTTCTGGCGGGCGTGCATTGGGCCTATTTCGCAGCGGTCATCGCGGCGGGTGTCGGCTTGATTTCAACGGTGTTCAAAAGCCGTGGCACCGATTGGCAATTGCTAAAGGACTATCAATTCCGGCGCATCGACACATTCCTTGACCCCTCGACCGATCCGCTGGGCGCGGGGTATCACATCACCCAGTCCAAGATTGCCTTGGGATCCGGCGGCTGGAACGGTCGAGGCTTCATGCAAGGCACCCAGTCGC
Source organism: Ruegeria sp. CRTD044 (assembly GCF_059613485.1). Lineage (NCBI taxonomy): Bacteria > Pseudomonadati > Pseudomonadota > Alphaproteobacteria > Rhodobacterales > Roseobacteraceae > Ruegeria > Ruegeria sp. CRTD044. The sequence continues at coordinate 67,375 of NZ_JBXWSP010000003.1, forward strand.
GCCTGAACTTCCTGCCCGAAAAGCACACCGACTTCATCTTCACGACGCTGGCCGAAGAGTTCGGTTTTGTCGGGGGCACAACCTTGTTGCTGCTTTACGGACTGATCCTGATCTTCTGCCTCGTCACGGCGCTGTCGACCAAGGACAGGTACTCGTCATTGGTGACACTGGGTATTTCGCTGAACTTCTTCCTGTTCTTCGCCGTCAACATGTCGATGGTCATGGGGCTGGCACCGGTGGTCGGTGTCCCGTTGCCGATGGTCAGCTATGGGGGCTCGGCCATGTTGGTTCTGATGGCCGCCTTCGGCATCGTGCAAAGCGCTCATATTCACCGTCCTCGTTGATCCGAAAGGCCGACCATGTCCGTGAACGTCCTGTTTTCCGCTCGCCCGGCGCTTTGGCCGGTTTACGAGCCCTTGTTGAACACCGGGCTGGCCGATGCAGGGATCAAAGCCACTATCACCACCGACCTGCCGCCCGATCAGGTGGATTACATCGTCTATGCACCCAATGGAGGGCTGCTTGATTTCACGCCCTACACGCGCGCAAAGGCCGTGCTCAGCCTATGGGCCGGTGTCGAAAAGATAGCCTCGAACGACACGCTGACCGTGCCGCTGGCCCGGATGGTCGATCACGGTCTGACCCAGGGTATGACCGAATGGGTCGTGGGGCACGTTCTGCGCTACCATCTGGGCATGGATCGACACATCACGGTCCAGGATGGGGTATGGGCCCCGGATCCGCCTCCGCTCGCCACACAGCGATCGGTCTGCGTTTTGGGGCTTGGCGCCCTGGGTCAGGCTGCGGCACAGGCGCTGGCGGCGTTAAACTTCAACGTGACAGGGTGGAGCCGTTCGGCCAAGGACGTGTCTGGTGTCACGTGCCTGCACGGACCGGACGGGCTGCGCGTGGCCTTGAGCCAGGCTGAGTTACTCGTCCTGCTGCTGCCTGAAACGGCAGCCACGGAGAACACCCTGAACGCGGACACTCTGGCACTTCTGCCAAAAGGTGCGCGCATTCTGAACCCCGGCCGCGGCCCACTGATTGACGACGAAGCGCTGTTGCAGGCGCTGAGTACCGGCCACGTGGGGCATGCCACGCTGGATGTGTTCCGCACCGAACCGCTGCCCCCTGATCATCCGTACTGGGCGCATCCAAATGTGACCGTCACGCCGCATATCGCGTCGGAAACCCGGCCCGAAACGGCTGCGCAGGTGATTTGCGAGAACATCCAGCGCAGCGAAGCCGGACGGCCGCTGCTGCATCTCGTCGACCGCGCACTCGGGTACTAGGGCCATCGGGGGCCGCCACCCCCGTCTTGCCGAGCGCAATTCGACCGCTACGCGTCCACCAGTCCCCGACCTTTCAGCAGGGCTTCGACACCCGGCAACCGGCCCCGGAACGCCAGGTACAGATCCTCGGCCTCCTTCGAGCCTCCTTTGGACAAAATGTTGTCCTCCAGAGCCCGCGCCCGCTCGGGATCAAACGCGCCTCCTGCCTCTTCGAAGGCAGCAAATGCGTCGGCATCCATCACTTCGGACCACATGTAACTGTAGTAACCCGAGCTGTAGCCATCACCCGCAAATACATGGGCGAAATGCGGCGTCGCGTGGCGCATGCCGATGGCATGCGGCATCCCGATCTCGGCCAGAACCTCAGCCTGCTTCGCCATGGGGTCAGCCGGGGCCGGACCGTCGTGAAAAGCCAGATCGACCAGCGCTGAGGCGACGTATTCGACCGTCTGAAAACCCTGATCGAAATTGGCGGCACCCAGAACTTTGTCCAGCAGTTGCGGTGGCATCGGAGCTCCGGTTTCGGCATGAGTTGCGAACTCGGCCAGAACCTCCGGCACTTCCAGCCAATGCTCATACAGTTGGCTGGGCAGTTCCACGAAATCCCGCGCAACGCTGGTCCCCGAGATGCTGTCATAGGTCACATCCGACAGCATCTGGTGCAGTGCGTGCCCGAATTCATGAAACAGGGTCCGTGCGTCGTCATATGACAGCAGCGCCGGATCGCCCTTGGCAAAGTTGCAAACATTGATGACGATTGGCGTCTGGACCTTGGGAAACTTGGCCTGCGCCCGCATCGCGCTGCACCACGCACCCGACCGTTTCGATCCGCGCGCAAAATAATCTCCGATGAATACGGCAACATGTTTGCCGCGCCGGGTCACCTCCCAGGCTCGGCAATCCGGATGGTACAGCGGCACGTCCAACGGCGCGAACTCCAGCCCGAACAAGCGGTTGGCGCAGGTAAAGGCGGCTTCGATCATGCGCTCTAGCTGCAGGTAGGGTTTGAGTTCTGCCTCATCCAGATCATGCTCGGCCTTGCGCCGTTTTGCGGCATAGTACCGCCAGTCCCAAGGTTCGAGCGGACCGGTGACACCATCCTCCTGCATCATCCGCGTCAGGATCTCCGCGTCGGCCTCGGCCCGGGCTTTGGCGGGTGCCCAGACCTGCATCAGCAAGTCGCGCACCCGTTCGGGGGTTCGGGCCATCTCGGTCTCCAGCTTGAAGGCCGCAAAGCTGTCATAGCCCAGCAGCTTGGCCCGTTCCTCGCGTAGCTGAAGGATTTCGGCGGCAATCGCGCGGTTGTCGGTCTCGCCTCCGTTTGCCCCGCGTGACGCCCAGGCGCGGTAAGCCTTTTCGCGCAGGTCACGACGTGGCGAGAACTGCAGAAACGGCACGATCAGAGACCGCGACAGCGTGACAACCGGCCCCTTGGCCCCTTTTTCCCGACCGGCCGCGTGTGCCGCATCGACAACGAAACCCGGCAGTCCCGCCAGATCATCTTCGGTCAGCTCCATGAACCAGCCACGCTCGTCCGCCAGCAGGTTTTGCGTGAACGCGGTGCCCAATGACGCCAGACGCGCCTTGATCTCCTGCATCCGGGCATCTTCCGCCCCGTGCAGCGCCGCGCCCGAGCGGACGAACCCGCGATGGGTGAGCATCAAAACCCGATCCTGTTCCTCGGTCAAATCCAGCGTATCTCGTTTCGCCCAAAGGTCGTCCACACGCTGGAACAGCGCCTTGTTCGAGGAAATCGCGGCGAAATGGGCTGCAAGCTTGGGCGAAAATTCCCGCTGCAACGCTTCGCGCTTCGGGTTGCTGTCTGCGCCAGCGACCGTGAAGAACACCGACAGAACCTTGTTCACGGCCTCGCCCGCCGCTTCCAGCGCTTCGATCGTGTTGGCAAAACTCGCGGGCTGGGTATTCGTCGCGATGGTGTCGATCTCGTCGGCATGGGCCTGCAGAGCAGCTTCCAGTGCCGGGGCAAAATCGTCATCCGAGATTTCGGCAAAGGGCGCGATTTCGAACGGGGTCGTCCAGTCGGACAGGATCGGATTGGTCATTGGGGTCTCCTTCAAGCGTCAAGCTAGGAATGCCAGGCAAGATCGTCCAGTGGCCGCGATCAAACGGGTTGCCCGCAAACAGGGCAATCGTCCCGCCGGGTCAGGGTGATCTTGCGGCTTTCGCCATAAAGCGCGTCATAGATCAGCATCTCGCCACGCAAGGCCTGACCTGCACCCGTGACTACCTTGACCGCCTCAACCGCCATCATCGCCCCCACCACGCCCGGCAAAGGCCCGACCACCCCAGCCTCGGCACAGGAGGGCGCCAGACCCGGAGCAGGCGCTTCGGGAAAAATGCATTGGTAGCAGGGGGCGTTCTTGGCGGGGTCAAACACGCTCAGTTGGCCTTCCCATTGCGACAGCGCGCCTGAGATAAGGGGCTTGCCCAAAGCCACCGCGGTGCGGTTGGCCAGATACCGGGTTTCGAAATTGTCTGTACCGTCGAGGATCAGGTCATAATCCGCGAACAGGTCGGCCGCGATGTCGTCCGTCAGGCGGCGGTGATAGGGGCGAACGATGACATTGGGGTTCTGCGCCTCCATTGCTTGCTGCGCAGAAAAGACTTTGGGCATACCGATGTCTGCATCGCGATGGATGACCTGCCGCTGCAGATTGGCATTCTCGACGACATCATCGTCAATGACGCCAATCGTGCCCACGCCGGCGGCTGCAAGGTACTGCAGCGCCGGTGCGCCCAATCCACCTGCCCCGATCACCAATACACGAGCGGCCTTCATCCGTTTTTGCCCGGGTCCACCAAGCTCGCGCAGGACGATGTGTCGGGCATAGCGCTCCAGTTCGGCTTCGCTGAACTGGTCAGATGGGCTGTTCTGCCGAATATCCGACGATGGATTGGCCCGACGCCTCAGGGCTTTCACCACAGCGCCATAACCCATGGCCAGCAGAACGAAACCACCCAGGATCAGCCACATCGCGGCCGAGCCGCCTGTGGCTTCGCGCAGCGGGTTCCCGTCGGGCAAAACCAGATGCGACAGAACCACCCCTGCCAGCAAAACCAAAACCGACACCCAACGGGCAGTACGCGAGGCACCAGCGAGGTAGCCAAGCCCCCACAGCCCCGCTGCCAGTGCCAGTACCAGAACCATCAGGCACGCCCCGTGGATCCGAACCCACCGGAACCGCGCCGGGATTCCTGCAAGCTGTCCGCCATCTCGAACCGCGCCTGGATCACCGGGGCCACGACCAACTGCGCAATCCTGTCGCCATGTCCGATTTCAAAGGCTTCCTGCCCCGCATTCAGCACGATCACCCCCAGCGGGCCGCGATAGTCGCTGTCGATCGTGCCCGGTGCGTTCGGCAGCGTGATCCCGTGTTTCAACGCAAGTCCCGAGCGCGGACGCACCTGGATCTCATATCCATCCGGAATTTCTACCCGCAGGCCGGTCGGGACCAAGGCGCGCTCACCGGGTTGAAGGGTAATCGACCCTCGATCAGGCAGGTTGGCGCGTATGTCGGCGCCGGCCGCACCGGCCGTTTCATAGGACGGCAATGCAATGGCCGGATCGGCCCCGTCTTCTCGGATCACCCGGATTGCCACCATCAGCGCATCCCAACCTTCATCCTCTGTCCAACTGCCGCATCACCGCGCCAGCGCGGCTGCGATCTTTTCCGCCAGCCGCGCGGCCACTGCGTCCTTGCCCATGCGCGGCCACTCCTCGGCACCCGCATCCGATATCAGCACGACCGCATTTTCGGCCCCACCCATGATGCCGGTCACCGGACTGACATCATTGGCCAGGATCCAATCGCACCCTTTACGCGCCCGCTTGGCGGTTGCGTGGGCGATCACATCATCCGTTTCAGCGGCGAAACCCACGACCAAGGAGGGTCGGCCGGTCTCCAGATGCGAAATCCGTTTGAGGATGTCCGGGTTTTCGGCAAATTGTAGGGCAGGCATTCCGTCGCGGCTTTTCTTCAACTTGCGGTCTGATGCCCCGTCTATCCGCCAATCGGCCACGGCTGCGGCAAAAACGCCCGCATCCACCGGCAGAGCCGCGTCCACCGCATCCGACATTTGTTGCGCAGTCTCAACCCGCACAACCTGGACGCCTTGGGGTGGTGGCACATCCGCGGGGCCGGTTACGAAAACAACTTCGGCCCCCAGGGCCGCCAAAGCGTTGGCAATCGCCGTCCCCTGCGCCCCCGAGGATCGGTTTGCAATGTACCGAACCGGATCAATCGGCTCATGCGTCGGCCCCGACGTCACGAGAATCCGCTTTCCCTTCAGTGGGCCATCCGACAAGGCAGACTCGACCGCCGCCACGATCTCGAGAGGTTCCGACATGCGGCCGGGACCGAACTCGCCACAAGCCATGTCACCGTCATTGGGTCCGACAAACCGGACGCCGTCCGCGATCAGCTGCTTGTGGTTCCGGCGAGTTGCCGGATGGTTCCACATCCGCACGTTCATCGCCGGGGCACATAAAACAGGGGTATCCGTGGCCATCAACAGGGTGGATGCCAGATCATTGGCCAGACCCCCGGCCATCTTGCCCATCAAGTCTGCGGTCGCCGGAGCCACGACGATCAGATCAGCTGAACGCGACAGTTGGATATGCCCCATCTCGGCCTCGTCCGTCAGGTCGAACAGATCACGATAAGCTTTTTCACCGGCAAGTGCAGACACGGACAAGGGGGTTACGAATTCCTCGGCAGCGCGGGTCAGGACCGGGGTCACCGCCGCCCCGCGCTCCTTCAACCTTCGGATCAGATCCAGCGATTTGTAGGCCGCGATCCCACCGCCAAGGATCAGGAGGATCCGTTTGGATGCCAGCATGTTCAGCCCTTCCCGGTCGTGCTCGGCCTCGACACTATGCAACCCATGTCCCGAGTTCCAGCGCTTAATTCTGAGTCTCGAAGGCCTTGCAGGGGTCTTCGCGTTCGGCCGCAGGGCTGTCAATCACCGCGTCAAATTCACCCGTCACGACACCGTCTTCGGACTGACCGAGAACAAAGACCTTCAGGCCCGGACGCAGCCGCGACAGAAAGGTCGGAATACCCTGATCCTTGCGCGCGTGCCCGTTTCCGGTAATCACCGCCACTGGACCGCCGGTTTCATCAATTGCACGCAGAATGGCCCGGGTCAGAACAGCATCGCGCAAACGCTGGATCGCCACCAGTTGCGGCAAGGCCTCCGCCGGAAGTGCGTTGCAATGCGCCGCCAATTGCTCGGCCTCGCGCGCCGCTTGATCCTCGGGCGCCAGCGGAATGTTCAACCCGTACCGCGCCGCATCCGCGCCCAGAGTCGTTGCGGCACCGCGTTCCATCGCCGCCCGCGCAGCCGCGCGCGGCACCATCGCTCCGTATACCGGGGCCTCTGATGCTTGGAAAACAGGGTAATACATGCTGAGCGGAGGCCATCCCGTTTCGGCCCATCTCAGGATGCGTGACAGCTCCTCGGGATTCGAGGCGGCAGTCTGCGCCAGTCTCTGAGCCCCTTCCTCGGTCACCATTTCCCAGACCATCGCAGACGGGTCGATGTCCGCAATCGCTTCGGTCTGGACCAAGTGATGCAGCGGGTTGTCGTGAACTTCGCCAAGGATCACGACATCGGCATCCTTCATCTGTGCCAAAATATCGTCGGGGATAAGGTCCCCGGCCAGAACTGGCCGGGTCAAAAGTGTCAGCGACAGCACGGCCGCCGTCAGAATCGCAAGATGTCTCATGCGAAGAAGTGTTGCACCTCGCGCGATTGAGCTTCAAGGTTCTTGCGCATCTTCACGAACGCCGCTGCCTCAAGCTGTCGCACGCGTTCCTTAGACAAACCCAGTTCCTGACCCAGGCTTTCCAATGTGCGCGCCGGCTCGCGCAGCTTGCGCTCGCGCACAATGAACCGCTCCCGATCGTTGAGCGCCTGCATCGCCGTGATCAACCATTCCCGCAATTGGCGGGTATCATGGCTGTTCTCGACAGTTTCCGCAGCCTGCTCGCGATCATCCTCCAACGCGTCGATCCACTCGCGACCATCCTCGTCAGCCGATTGAACGGCGTTCAGGGAAAAGTCTGAGCCGGCCAACCGGCCGTGCATCATCTCAACATCGCGCAGCGGTACACCGATCTCGGCCGCAATCATCTGGTGCAGCTGATGACGGTCCAATTCTACGCCATCGGTCGCGGCTTCGCGCTCCAGCCGGGCCTGAACGCGACGCATGTTGAAGAAAAGGGATTTCTGGGACGATGTGGAACCGGTCCGTACCATCGACCAGTTGCGCATCACGTAGTCCTGAATGCTGGCCTTGATCCACCACACCGCATAGGTCGAAAAGCGGACCCCGCGATCCGGGTCGAACTTGTCAGCGGCCTTCATCAGGCCCAGCCCGGCCTCTTGGATCAGGTCATTCATCGGCGCGCCATAGCGTTTGAACTTGGCCGCCATTGAAATTGCCAGCCGCATATAAGCCGTTATCAACCGGTGAAGGGCCTGTTCGTCGCGTTCGTCGCGCCAAGCATACGCCAGGCGCAATTCGGTTTCCGCATCCAGCAATTCGGCTTTCATAGCCTGCCGGGACATCGAGAAGTCGTTCGGGTTATCCAGTGCCATGCAGCTCTCCCATCTGTCGTAGGCGCCGCCGGTCTTGCCTTGCCGACGTATGGTCGATACGCAAGGGCGCACCGGGTGGATCACTGTAAAGGTAGTAAAAAATGCATCCCGATTTAACCTTTGTCCTGGGTGGCGCGGCATCGGGAAAATCTGCATTTGCCGAGCAAATCATTGTTTCAACAGGAAAAACCCGGATATACTTGGCAACATCACAAGTGTTTGATGATGAGATGCGCCTAAAAATCAGGCGCCATGTGGACCAAAGAGGCGACGGCTGGGCCACGATCGAAGCCCCGATGGACTTGCGCCCGGCGCTGGCGGGGCTGAGCCCGGATCAGGTCTGTCTGATCGATTGCGCAACGATGTGGCTCAGCAATCACCTGCTGGCCGACAGCGATCTTGAACAGGAACAGGCCGCCCTTTTGGCCGCGCTACGGGCCTGCCCCGCGCAGATCGTGATCGTCTCGAACGAGGTGGGGCTCGGTATCGTTCCCGACAATGCACTGGCCCGCAAATTCCGCGAGGCGCAGGGGCGGTTGAACATCGCCCTCGCCGCCCAAGCCGACCTTGTGGTTCAGGTCATCGCGGGACTGCCGCAGGTTTTGAAAGGTCAGTTGCCGTGACCCGGTTGCATCTTGTCCGCCACGGCCCGACCCATGCCAAGACGATGGTGGGCTGGTCCGATATTCCCGCCGACCTGAGCGACCACGCGGCCCTCGCGCGCCTGCACGATCACCTGCCGCGGGATGCGCTGGTCATTTCATCGGACCTGACGCGCGCCGCGGATACGGCCACGGCCATTCAGGGCAGGCGCCGCCGGCTGCCGCACCATCCCGATCTGCGCGAGATCCATTTCGGGACATGGGAGATGCGCGCCTTCGCCGAGATCGAGGCCGAAGACCCCGGACTGGCCTTTGCCTATTGGGACAGCCCCGGCGACGTGCGCCCGCCCAACGGCGAAAGCTGGAACGCGGTCCGCGCCCGGGTCGACACGGCGATCGACGGGTTGATCGGTATGCATACAGGCGCCGATCTGGTCATCGTGGCCCATTTCGGCGTGATCCTGACCCAAGTACAGCGCGCCCTTGACCTGGACGCGCAACAGACCTTCGCCCATCGCATCGACAACCTCTCGGTGACCGAGTTGGCCTTTGACGGCAAAACCTGGTCGGCCGGCCGGATCAATCATCTTCCGTGAACACGGCGCGCACAATTCAGCGTTTTACTGATATCGGGCGGTCGACCATCCTCGGGCCATGACATATGACCTTTTCATCGGGGACCGCCTGTTTTCAAGCTGGTCCATGCGCGGCTGGCTGATGCTGGAAAAATCCGGCCTGCCCCACACGACCCACATGATCGGCCTGTATTCGGGCACGATGGCCCGGGATATGCAGCCGCTGGCCCCGGCCCGTCTGGTCCCTGCGCTGCGCCTGCCCGACGGCACGGTGGTCGGCGAAAGCCTCGCCATGGCCGAGACGCTCGCCGAACGCCACCCCGATGCCGGGCTGTGGCCGCAAGACGCTGCCGCCCGCGCAACCGCCCGTTGGCTGTGTGCCGAGATGGTCGCCGGGTTCCAGGCGCTGCGGTCTGCCTGCCCCATGCAACTCAAGCACCGCTGGAAAGGGTTCGAGCCGTCCGGCGAAACCCGCGCCGATCTGACCCGGATCGAGACCCTATGGGCGCATGCGCGCAAGATCTCGGGCACGACGTCCGGCCCATTGCTCGGCAGCTATTCCCTGGCCGATGTGTTCTATACGCCGGTCGCGGCCCGGATCATCGGCTACGGTCTGCCCGTGTCCGTGCAGAACCACGACTACTGCATGGAATTGTTGTCGGACCCGGCGGTTCGACAATGGCGCGCGATGGGTCTGACTGTCGACTACGACCCGTTTCCCTATGACCAGCCGCTCGACGCCGAGCCCTGGCCGATCGGCGGAGCCTCGACAGCCCGCGCAGTTGAGGCGGGGCCGTCGATCAATGACCTCTGCCCCTATTCCGGCAAACCGGTGACCGCATTTCTGGAGCTGGATGGAAATCGATGGGGCTTCTGCAACACCTTATGCCGCGACGAAACTGTGGCCGACCCCGGAGCGTGGCCGAAATTCACGCAAATGATCCGGCAAGCGGTGTGACCGTTAACCATTCCTAAACCGGCCCCATGGCAGCAAGGTCCTGTTAACCACGAACAGGATCGCCATGGTCGCCCGCGCTCATACCGTTGCCTTTCAGGGGGTCGAGGCCCGCCCGGTCGAGGTGCAATGCGCCGTCTCCCCCGGGCTGCCCGCCTTTTCAATCGTCGGTCTGCCGGACAAGGCCGTGTCCGAGGCCCGCGAACGCGTGCGCAGCGCGCTTAGCGCAATGGCCATCGCGCTGCCCTCCAAACGCATCACGATCAACCTGTCGCCCGCTGACCTGCCCAAGGAAGGCAGCCATTTCGACCTGCCGATCGCGCTGGCCCTGCTCTGTGCCATCGACATCCTGCCCGCCGACGCCGCAGAAGGCACCATGGCTCTGGGCGAGCTTTCGCTGGACGGCTCATTGGTACCCGTGGCCGGCGCCCTGCCCGCCGCGATGACCGCCGCGGCCGAGGGCCGCACGCTGCTGTGCCCGCGCGCGTCAGGTGCCGAGGCGGCCTGGGTCGACGCGACCCAGGTGATCGGGGCCGCGTCCCTGGCCGACGTCGTGCGCCATTTTACCGGCCAGTCGGCCCTGCCGGTCGCCCAGCCCGGCGAGGTCAGGTTGGAACCCTCGACCCGCGACCTGCGCGACGTCAAAGGGCAGGAACGGGCAAAACGCGCACTGGAAATCGCAGCGGCCGGCCGTCACCACATGATCATGATCGGCACGCCGGGATCGGGCAAATCCATGCTCGCCGCCCGCTTGCCCGGCATTCTGCCGCCGCTGACGCCCACCGAAGCGCTCGAGACCTCGATGATCCAATCGCTGTGCGGCATGCTGGACGAAGGCGGCATCAGCCGGACCCGCCCGTTCCGCGAACCGCATCATACGGCGTCGATGGCGGCGATCGTGGGCGGCGGAAAAGGCGCGAAACCCGGCGAGATTTCCCTGGCCCACAATGGCGTCCTGTTCATGGACGAATTCCCCGAATTTCCACGCACGGTTCTGGAAACCCTGCGCCAGCCCATCGAGACCGGCGAAGTCATGGTCGCCCGCGCCAACGCCCATGTGAAATACCCCTGCCGGTTCATGCTGGTGGCGGCGGCGAACCCGTGCAAATGCGGATATCTCAGCGATCCGTCACGCGCCTGCTCGCGCGTACCCGTCTGCGGCGAGGACTATCTGGGCCGCATCTCGGGGCCGCTGATGGACCGGTTCGACCTGCGGATCGAAGTGCCTCCCGTGGGCTTTACCGACCTTGACCTGCCGCCATCCGGAGACAGCTCGGCCACCGTCGCCGCGCGGGTGCAGCAGGCGCGCGTTGTTCAGGCCCGGCGCTTTCAGGACACGCCCGGCATTCGCCAGAATGCCGATATCGAAGGCAATCTGCTGGAAGAGGTCGCCACACCAGACGCCGAGGGCAAGGACCTGCTGGTCAAGGCGGCCGAGCGGTTCGGCCTGTCGGCGCGGGCCTACCACCGCATTCTGCGCGTGGCCCGCACCATTGCCGATCTCGAGGGCGCGCCCGATGTGCGCCGCCCCCATGTGGCCGAGGCGCTGAGCTACAGGATCAGCGCCCGGGTTGCGGCTTAGACCTTGGCCTCGATCGCTTGCCAGATCTTTTCGGCGATATTTGTGCCGTTGAACCGCTCCAATTCCTGGATTCCGGTGGGCGACGTCACGTTGATTTCGGTCAGATAGTCTCCGATCACGTCGATACCCACGAAGATCTGGCCCTTTTCCTTCAAGAGCGGTCCGATGGCCGCGCAGATTTCAAGATCGCGGTCGGTCAGGCCGATCTTTTCGGGACGGCCGCCCACATGCATGTTCGACCGGGTCTCACCCTCGGCCGGAACGCGGTTGATCGCGCCGACCGGCTCACCATCGACCAGGATCACCCGCTTGTCGCCGTTGCGCACATCCGGCAGGAATTTCTGAACGATCAGCGGCTCTCGCGAGAAGCCCGTGAACAGCTCGTGCAACGAGGTCAGGTTGCGGTCATCGGCATCCAGTCGGAACACGCCAGCCCCTCCATTGCCATAGAGCGGCTTGAGGATGATGTCGCCGTGCTTTTCCTTGAACGCCTTGATGGTCCGCAGATCGCGGGCGATCGTGGTGGGCGGTGTCAGGTCGGGAAAATCCAGAACCAGCAGCTTCTCCGGGTAGTTTCGCACCCAGAACGGATCATTCACCACCAGCGCCTGACCGCGCAACTGATCCAGCAGGTGCGTTGAGGTAATATAGTGCATGTCAAACGGCGGGTCCTGCCGAAGCCAGACGACATCGAAATCCGCCAGGTCAACCTCGCGCTCAGGTCCCAGAACCGCCGGCTGGTCCGCAACCCGCTGCACCGTCATGTCGTGACCGCGGGCGGTGATGCGCCCTTCTTGATAGGCCAGTTGATCAGGTCCGTAGTAAAACAGCTGGTGCCCACGGGCCTGGGCTTCTTCGGCCAGCCGGAACGAGCTGTCGGCATTGATGTCCACGGCCCCGATCGGGTCCATCTGAAAGGCGATTTTCATGGCGTGTCCCTCGTAGTCACGCCAGATACATGGCCCAGCGGGGACGGGTGTTCAATGGCGATCAGCCCTGACCAAAGGCGTTTTCGACGATTTGCACTGCGCCTGTTGCATCCACCAGCGCCGCATCGAACCGGACATTGGTCAGCTGCCCGCCCGGTTCCTGCGCCAAATACTGCGCCGCCGAGGCATATATTCTGTCGATCTGACGCTTGCTGATCCGCGCGGCGGCAGTGTCAAAGCTTTGGCTTTTCTTGACCTCGACGAAAACAAGGCCCTGCGCATCCCGAACGATCAGGTCGATCTCGCCCCCGGCGCCGCGCCAGCGCCTGTGACAGACCTTGAACCCTCGGCTTTCGTAGTCGGCAGCGACGCTGTGCTCGGCCGCCTGCCCGGCGTGATAGGAAACCGAGCCTTGGACCGACCGTCGCGCCATGTCATCCCTTTCCCAGTTGCAAGGCCTTCTGGTAAATCGGCCGCCTTGGCAAATCATACATCCTGGACACCAGATCTGCCGCATCCCGGACCGAGTGCGTTTCCAGAGCCTGTCGCAACGCTTCTTCTACATCTGAATCGTTAACGGCTTGTGAATGGGCACGGTCCACCAGCAAGACGATCTCGCCCTTCACAGTGGCATCTCGATACTGTTCGGACAGCTCTGCCAGGCTACCCCGCCGGACTTCCTCGAACTTCTTGGTCAGTTCCCGGCACATGGCCGCCTGCCGATCACCGCCCAGAACCTGCGCCAGGTCCGCCAGGCACGCCGCCAGGCGTTTGGGGGATTCGTAAAACACAAGTGTCCCCGGAATGTCCCGCAGCGCCTCGATCCGCGACCGGCGCGCGCCGGCCGCATTCGGTAGGAACCCTGCAAAGAAGAAGGCATCGGTCGGCAACCCGGCAAGCGTCAGGGCGGTCAGCGCCGCCGAGGGTCCCGGCGCGCAGGTCACGGTGAATCCGGCCTCGGCCGCCTGTTTGCCCAGGTCGTATCCCGGATCGGCGATCAGGGGCATGCCGGCCTCGGACGCGTAGGCCACGGACTTGCCCTTTGACAGTTCGGCAATCAGTTTTTCACGCGCAGCCGTGCCGCTGTGGTCGTGATAGGCCAGGATGCGCCGCCCTTCGAGGGGTACACCGTGAATCTCCATCAGTCTGCGCAGGCTGCGTGTATCTTCCGCCGCAATCACATCCGCCGAGGCCAGAACGTCCAGCGCCCTGAGCGTAATGTCGCGCGCCGTTCCGATCGGAGTGGCAACAAAATACAGCCCCCCAGCCAATCTTACCTTTTGGAAATTCAAAGCTGGACCCTCGCAGCGTGACGTTTATTATCGCGGCGTGATAGAACAGCAGCGTTCTTTGCCGCCGGATCAGGGAGTTTTCATTTAGATGTTTACCGTTTGCAAGCCCGTTCGCAAACTGGCGAAAATCGCCATCGGCCTGACCGCGGCGGCATTTTTGGCCGCCTGCGAACCCGGCGCCACCGGGCGCGGACCGTCGATAGATACGTCAGAGCCGATCCCCGTAGCCCTGCTGGTGCCCAAATCGGGCGACGCCGCGTTGGCGCAAAGCCTTGAGAACGCTGCCCGGCTGGCCATGGCCGATCTGAACAACGTCAAGATCGATCTTCGCGTCTATGACACTGCCGGCAATCCGAACACGGCAGCCGCAGTTGCACAACAGGCCGTTGCCGACGGCGCAAAGGTCATTCTGGGGCCGGTCTACGCGCAGGCTGCAAATGCTGCGGGCCTTGCGGTTCTGAGCAAGAACGTGAACGTTCTATCCTTCTCGAACAATACAAGCATTGCCGGCGGAAACGTGTTTGTCCTTGGCCCGACCTTCGACAACACGGCCAACCGGCTTGTCAGCTACGCCGGCAAACAGGGAAAGAAAAGCACAGTCATCGTGCACAGCAATGATGCGGCAGGCCAATTGGGCCAGGCGGCAATCTCGAACGCACTTGGCAACAGCCGTGTGGCGAATGCGGGTGTGGTCGGTTTTGATCGATCTCAGCAGGGTGTGATCGACGCCATCCCTGCAATCAAGGCAACTGTGGACTCGACGGGGGCGGATTCGCTCTTTTTGACCGCCACGACCGCCGGCGCGCTGCCGCTCTTCAGCCAGTTGCTGCCCGAGGCCGGTGTCTCACCGGCAACCGTGCAATATATTGGCCTGACCCGCTGGGATATTCCGGCCCAGACGCTGGAACTACCGGGCGTGCAAGGCGGGTGGTTTGCCTTGCCCGACCCTGCCAAGGCCCAGGCCTATCGCGTGCGCTACAACGCGACCTATGGCGAGGCACCGCATCCGATCAGCGGCCTGGCCTATGACGGCATCGCCGCCATCGGCGCTCTGGCCAGCCAAGGGAAGTCCAATGCCCTTTCCGCCGCGGCCCTGACCCAGAATGCCGGGTTCCAGGGTGTTGGCGGAATTTTCCGTCTGCGCCCGAACGGTACGAATGAACGAGGTCTGGCCGTGGCCACGATCCAGAACAAACAGGTAGTTGTGATTGACCCTGCCCCGCAAAGCTTCTCTGGCGCCGGTTTCTGATCAGCTTGTGACGATCCCCGCGCCGGCTGGCGCATTGATCTGCGACGCCAGCGAAATCTTCGATGGCGAAAAGGTCAACGCGCTGCTGTCGAAGGCCCTGAAAGACATTCCGGAGACGGCCGCAGCCCGAAACGAGGCCGTCCGGATTCTGCGGGATGCTCAGAAATCCGGGCGTCAGGCCATCGAGGAGGCGTTCACCGCCCGGCCCTTCGACGCCCGGCCTTTGACGCGATCCTACACCTATCTGACCGATGGGCTGGTCTGCGCCGCGATGACTGTGGCCGGACAGCATCTGCATCCATTGGCCAACCCGACCCAGGGCGAGAAGATGGCGGTTTTGGCGGTGGGCGGCTATGGGCGCGGCGAGATGGCGCCGTTTTCGGATGTCGATCTGCTGTTTCTGACTCCCTACAAGATCACGGCCTGGGCCGAGAGCGTGATCGAGTCGATGCTGTACATTCTCTGGGATCTGCGGCTGAAAGTCGGCCATTCCTCGCGCACGATCCGTGATTGCCTGCGTCTGGGAGACGAGGATTTCACGATCCGGACAGCGATGCTGGAACAGCGCTATCTGGCCGGTGATCGGGACCTGGCCGATGAGCTGGAAAGCCGGCTGAAATCCGAGCTGTTCAAAGGAACCGAACGCGAATTCATCGAAGCCAAACTGCATGAACGCGACGAACGCCACCACAAGCAGGGCGAGCGTTACATGGTCGAACCGAACGTGAAAGAAGGCAAAGGCGGCCTTCGTGACCTGCAGTCGCTGTATTGGATCGCCAAATACATCTACGGCGTTCACGACGTGGCTGAACTTGTCCCGCTGGGGCTGTTCACCCAAGACGAATTCAACACGTTCGTGCAGGCCGAAGACTTCCTTTGGGCCGTACGTTCGCATCTTCATCTGGTGACACGGCGCGCAACCGAACAGCTGACCTTTGATCTGCAGGTCGAGGTGGCCGACCGGATGGGTTACGAAGACCGAGCGGGCCGCCGGGCCGTCGAAATCTTCATGCAGCGCTATTTCCGAGAAGCCACTCAAGTGGGCGAGCTGACACGGATCTTCCTGACCAAGCTTGAAGCAGCACATATGAAAAACGCGCCGTTGCTGGAACGCATCTTCAGCCGCAAGCCACGGGTCAAGGCGGGCTATAGGGTTGTACATGGCCGGCTGGATGTGGCCGACCCCAAAAGCTTTCTGTCCGACAAGCTGAATCTACTGCGTCTGTTCGAGGAAGGTCTGCGCACGGGAATGCTGATCCATCCCGATGCGATGCGGCTGGTCACGGCCAACCTGCACCTGATCGATGACGAAATGCGCAACGACAAAGAGGCGAGGCGCATCTTTCTGGATCTGATGCTGAAACACGGCAATCCCGAACGCGCGCTGCGCCGCATGAACGAGTTGGGCGTTCTGTCGGCCTTCATCCCCGAGTTCGAGCCCATCGTGGCGATGATGCAGTTCAACATGTACCACAGCTACACGGTGGACGAGCATACGATCCAGTGCATCATCAACCTGGCGCAGATCGAACGGGGCGAACTTGTCGAAGCGCTGCCGCTGGCTTCGTCGATCCTCGAGGGCGGAGTGAACCGGCGTGTGCTTTACGTCGCTTTGCTGTTGCACGACATCGCCAAGGGCCGCCCCGAGGATCACTCGATCCTGGGGGCCAAAATCGCACGGACGGTCGCGCCTCGGCTGGGGCTGAACAAGAAAGAATGCGAAACCGTCGAATGGCTGGTGCGCTATCACCTGCTGATGTCGGACATGGCACAGAAGCGCGACATCTCGGACCCACGCACGGTGCGCGACTTTGCCAAGGCGGTTCAGACCGTCAAACGGCTGGATCTGCTGACTGTCCTGACAGTCTGCGACATCCGCGGCGTTGGGCCGAACACCTGGAACAACTGGAAGGCCACCCTGCTACGGGCCTTGCATGCGGAAACCAAGCGCGCGCTGGAAACCGGCATGGAGGACCTCAACCGTGCCAATCGTGGCGCCGAGGCCAAGAAAGCGCTGCGTGACGCGTTGTCTGCCTGGTCCAAGGCCGATCTCAAGACGGAAACCGGGCGGCACTATGATCCGTATTGGCAGGGGCTCAACCTCTCGACCCATGTCGAATTCGCTGAGATGTTGCGCGCACTGGAAGCCGATGGTGACCCTGGCGCGATGGAGATCCGCCTGCAACCAGACGAGGATCGCGACGCCACCCGCGCCTGTTTCGCGATGGCCGACCACCCAGGTATCTTTGCCCGCATCGCCGGCGCACTGGCGCTCGTGGGCGCAAACGTGGTTGATGCCCGCAGCTATACCACCAAGGACGGCTACGTGACCGACGCGTTCTGGATTCAGGACGCTGACGGACACCCGTTCGAGTTGTCGCGTCTGCCGCGCCTGACCCAGATGATCCACCGCACCCTCAAGGGCGAAGTGGTGGCCCGCGAGGCGCTCAGGTCCCGCGACAAGATCAAGAAGCGGGAAAAGGCGTTCAACGTCCCGACGCACATCATCTTCGACAATGAAGGGTCCGAGATCTACACGATCATCGAAGTCGATACCCGCGACCGGCCCGGCCTGCTCTATGATCTGGCCCGGACCCTTGCCGCCGCCAATGTCTATATCGCCAATGCCGTGATCGCGACCTATGGCGAGCAGGTGGTGGATACGTTCTACGTCAAGGACATGTTCGGGCTCAAATACCACTCGGAGGCCAAGCAGAGGACGCTGGAAGCCAAGCTGCGCACCGCGATCACCGAAGGCGCCGAGCGAGCGGCCTCATGAAGCAGATCCGCCTGTTCTCGGGCCTGTTCACGGTCGGGTTCTGGACCCTTGCCAGCCGTATTCTGGGCTTTCTGCGGGAAATTCTGCTGACAGCCTATATCGGGCCGGGGCCGGTCATGGATGCTTTTGTCGCAGCCTTCCGCCTGCCCAACATGTTCCGCCGGTTCTTCGCCGAGGGCGCTTTCAATGCGGCCTTTGTTCCGATGTTCTCGAAACGGCTGGAGGGCGGCGAAGACGCGCAAGGGTTTGCGCAGGATGCGTTCAACCTGCTGGCGGCGGCCGTTCTGGCGCTGGTCGGGCTGGCCATGGTGTTCATGCCGGGGCTGGTCTGGCTGACGGCCGAGGGGTTCTATGGCGACGAACGTTTCGATCTGGCGGTCGACTACGGATATGTCGTCTTTCCCTACATCCTGTTCATGTCCTTGGCCGCGCTGTTTTCCGGGGTTCTCAATGCCACGGGGCGCTTTGCGGCCGCGGCGGCGGCGCCGGTCCTGCTGAACATCTTCGCCTGCACGGCACTGATCGTGGGCGCGGCAACCGGTGGCGAGGTCATCCGTTGGCTCATCGCCGTCATACCCATTGCCGGGGTCGCTCAACTGGCGCTGGTTTGGGTCGCCACCGAACGCGCCGGAATTCGCATCCGGTTCGGCCGGCCGAAGCTCAGCCCTGAAATGCGCAACATGGTTCGGATCGCGGTACCGGCGGCACTTGCCATGGGTGTGACGCAGGTGAATCTCGTTGTTGGGCAGTTGGTCGCATCAAAGACCGAAAAGGCCATCAGCTGGCTCTTTGCCGCCGACCGGTTGTATCAGCTGCCGTTGGGCGTGGTCGGCATCGCCGTGGGCATCGTGCTGTTGCCCGACCTGTCACGCCGCCTGCGCGCGGGGGACGGCGATGGCGCGCGCAACGCCTTTTCCCGCGCCGGAGAGTTCACCCTGTTGCTGACCATTCCGGCCACCGTGGCTTTCGTGCTCATCCCGGTTCCGCTGGTCTCGGTCCTGTTCGAACGTGGACAGTTCACCCCCGAAGACACGGCTGCCACCGCTCTGGCCGTGGCGGTCTATGGCATCGGACTGCCGGCTTTCATGCTGCAAAAGCTGCTGCAACCGCTGTTCTTCGCCCGCGAGGATACCCGCGCGCCCTTCCGGTATGCCATGGTGGCGATGGTCATCAACGCCGTTCTGGCCTTTGGGCTGTACCCAATCGTCGGCTGGATCGCCCCGGCCATCGCGGCCTCAGCCGCCGGGTGGGGCATGGTGGCGCTGTTGGCACTGGGCGCCCGGCGCATGGGCGACGAAGCCCGTTTCGACGACCGGTTCAAACGCCGCGCGCCCAGGATATTGGCCGCCTCAATCGGAATGGGCGTGGTGCTGATCGCATCGATGCAGCTGTTCGGTTGGACGTTCGAGGTTCCGGGCTGGCGCTATCTGGCCTTGCTGGGCCTGATCGTTGTCGCCGCGGCATCTTACTTCCTTCTGGGCCACCTGCTGGGCGCGTTCCGTCTGCCCGAGTTCCGGTCCGCCCTGCGAAGGTCCTGACCACCTCAGTCCCGCCGGATACGCCCCACCAGCCGCGCCCATCCGCCCGGCGCCACGAAAAACGACAGCCCGAACCCGGTCGCGAACCCACCCAGATCGGCCACCCAATCCGAGGTGCCGCCGAAGATCAGCCCGAACAGCAGTTGGATGCCCATCAGCACCGCGATCAACTGGAACGCCCGCGCCTGGTTCTCTCCGACCAGCGACAGCCTGCGCCATAGCAGCCAGGTGAACGCACCGATCAGGCCGTAGACCGGCGGGAAGCCCCCGACCAGCGGATAGCGCGGGTCCAGCAGCACCGCATAGGCCAGCGCCCCGCCCACGCCGGACAGCACAAAGATCACCAGCATCGCAAAACCGCCAAAGACCTCACCCACCATCTTGCCCATCGCCAAAACAAAGACGCAGACAAAAAGCGCCTGGGTAAAGCTGCCTGACACGAAGGGGTAGGTGAAAAACCGGATCACATGCTCGACCGGCCAACGCCCGTTCATCACCATCCAGTCGAAGATGTCCGCCGAGAAGGAATAGCGCTGGATCGCCTCCAGCCGCCAGCCTACCGCGCCCGGTCCGCCGACCAGGCCCCGCGTGCCGAGGGTGAAGGCAAGTTCGATCCCCATGATGAACAAAACCAGCGCCACCACCACGGGTGGCAGGGGGTTCACGGGGGGTGTGTAATGCTCGCTGCTCATTGGGCGGGCCTTTCGCGGCTGTTGACGTCCCTTTGCCTCATGGGTAAGCGACGGAGGCTTATTTTTCCAGACGGGAGTTCCCTTCCATGACCGAGACCAAGTTCACGCCGCGCGTGTTTTCCGGCATCCAACCCTCGGGAAACCTGCATCTTGGCAACTACCTTGGTGCGCTCAAGCGTTTTGTGGACATGCAGGGGCCGGAGATGGAGACCGTGTACTGCATGGTCGATCTTCACGCGATCACCGTCTGGCAGGATCCCAAGGAACTGGCGCATTCCACGCGCGAGCTGTGCGCGGGCTTCATCGCCGCCGGCATCGACCCGGAACAGTCGATCCTGTTCAACCAGTCCCAGGTGCCCGAGCACGCGCAACTGGCCTGGATCTTCAACTGTGTCGCGCGCATGGGCTGGATGCAGCGCATGACCCAGTGGAAGGACAAGGCGGGCAAGAACCAGCAGAACGCCTCGCTGGGCCTGTTCGCCTATCCCTCGCTGATGGCCGCCGACATTCTGGTCTATCACGCGACCCATGTCCCGGTGGGCGACGACCAGAAACAGCATCTTGAGCTGACCCGCGACATCGCCATCAAGTTCAACCACGACTATGGCGTCGATTTCTTCCCGACTACCGAGCCGGTGATCGAGGGCGCGGCGACGCGCGTGATGAGCCTGCGCGACGGGGCCAAGAAAATGTCCAAGTCGGATCCGTCCGACATGAGCCGGATCAACATGACCGACGATGCCGACACCATCGCCAAGAAGATCCGCAAGGCAAAGACCGACCCTGATGCCCTGCCCTCGGAGGTGGACGGGCTGGAAGGCCGCCCCGAGGCGCGCAACCTGGTCAACATCTATGCCGCGCTCAGCGATCAGACGGTCGAGCAGATTCTGGCCGAGGTCGGTGGCAAGCAGTTCGGTGAATTCAAGCCGATGCTGGCCGATCTGGCGGTCGCTAAGCTGTCGCCGATCTCGACCGAGATGGCGCGGCTGATGGGCGATCAGGCCGAGATCGACAGGATCCTGGACCGTGGCGCCGAACGGGCGCGGGAGATCGCGGCTCCGATCCTCAGCCGCACCTACGAGATCGTGGGGATGGTGGGCGCCGGCCGCGCCTGAGCACCAGACAGAAACTGCAGCGCCGCCCCTTATCCGGGGCGGCGTTTTTCGTTGCAGGTCAGGCGGCCTGCGGGTGCAGTTTTTCCTCGACGATGGATTCGGCCACCGCATGGGGGCTGACGCCATCGACCTTGGCGCGGGTCAGGATGCGGTCCATCGTCCGCTCCAGCGCCTCGAGCCGCTGACCGACCCAGGCTTCGCGGTCCTTGATCTTCAGGATCTCGGTCGCGACGTTCACGATCCCGCCGCCATTGGCCACGAAATCCGGGGCGTAGATGATGCCGCGGTCATGCAGGCGCTGCGCGTCGGCATCGGTCGCCAGCTGGTTGTTGGCTCCACCGGCCACCGCGCCGACCTTCAGCAACGGAATGCTGGTTTCGTTCAGAATGCCACCGATCGCGCAGGGCGCGAAAATATCCGCCTCGGCCGCATAGATCGCATTGGGCGCGACGGCCTGCGCCGCGAACCGGTCCGCCAGCCGGGCGGTCTGGCCCGTATCGATGTCGGTGATCACCAGTTTCGCCCCGGCATCATTCAGCAGCGCGCACAGATGTTCGCCCACATGGCCCAGCCCCTGCACCGAGACGGTCTTGCCGCTCAGGTCCGCGGACCCGAACCGATGCCGCGCAGTCACGCGGATGGCGTTGAAGATCCCGCGGGCGGTGATGGGCGACGGGTCGCCGCTGGCGAACGGGCCATCGGGCAGACCGGCGACATATTCGGTTTCGGTGCCGATCTGGGCCATGTCGGCCGGGGTCATCCCCATGTCCTCGGCAGTCCAGTATTGGCCGCCAAGGCTTTGGACCACGCGCCCGAAGGCCTGCAGCAACCGGGGCGTCTTGTCCGCACTCGGGTCGCCGATGATCACGGCCTTGCCCCCGCCCAGCGGCAGATCGGCCGCGGCGTTCTTGTAGGTCATGCCCCGCGACAGGCGCAGCGCATCGTCCAGCGCCTCGGACGGGTGGCCATAGGTGCGCATCCGCACGCCACCCGCTGCAGGCCCCAATTGCGTGGAGTGGATCGCCACAAAGCCCGAAAGCCCGCTGGCGGCGTCTTTGAATTCGACCACACGCTCGTGATCTGGCGCGTCAATCGTGGTTATTTCCATTTTGCTCCTCCGGAATGACAGATCGAGTCTGCCACATCCGACCGAGCGATTTTCGCCAATACGTGCTGGCCAACACATTGCTCTTGGCGATAATAATAATCTGAGCCGACAATTTTAGGGATTTTCCCCATGGATCAGATCGACCGCAAGATCGTGCGCGCGCTGCAGCAGGACGGGCGCATAACCGTTCTGGACCTGGCCGAAAAGGTGGGCCTTTCGCCCACACCCTGCGCGCGACGCCTGGACCGCCTGCGCCGCGACGAGGTGATCACCGGATATTCGGCGCAGGTCGACCCCGAGAAGCTGGGCTTTGGCGTCACGATTTTCGTGTCTGTCGAACTTGAGAAACAGGACCGCAACGCCATCGACGCTTTCGAACGCGCCATTTTGCGCTGTGATGAAGTGATGGAGTGTTACCTCATGACCGGCTCGCGCGACATCCTGCTGCGCGTCGTGGCGCGTGACCTGACCGCCTTTGACGCGTTTCTGGAAAACCGGTTAATGCAGATTCCCGGCATCCGCAACCTGCGCTCCAACTTCGCCCTGCGCGCAATGGTCAAGCGCGACGTGTTGCCTATGGCGACGGGATAATCTGCTGGACCTCAGGCGCGCGCGCTCCTACGGTTCGGCGGAATTGACGGAGGGCAAAATGGCAGTCGGCAAGAATATCCGCACTTATTTCGATGGCAAATGGCACGATGGCGATGCCCCGATCATGCGGGCTGCGGACCACGGGGCCTGGTTGGGTTCGTCAGTGTTTGACGGAGCCCGCCGATTTGATGGCATGACCCCGGATCTGGCCGCTCATTGCGACCGGGTGAACCGCTCGGCCGAGGCGCTGATGCTCACTCCGACCGTGACCACCGAACAGATGGTCGAACTGATCCGCGAAGGTCTTGAAGCTTACCCGACCGAGGCCGCCGTCTACATTCGCCCTATGTACTGGGGGATCGACGGAGACGCGACGGCGATCGTGCCGCAGGCTGACAGCACAGGCTTTGCCATCTGCCTCGAAGAAATCCCGATGGCGCCCGAGGCGGCCTCGGTCACGCTGACGACCACCCGCTTCCGCCGCCCGGTTCTGGAAAGCGCGGTAGTCAACGCCAAGGCCGGGTGCCTTTATCCAAACAACGCCCGAATGCTGGCGGAAGCACGATCCAAGGGGTTCTCAAACGCATTGGTGACCGATGCCATGGGCAACGTGGCAGAAACCGCAACGGCCAACATCTTCATGGCCAAGGATGGCGAGGTGTTTACTCCGGCACCGAACGGCACCTTCCTTGCAGGCATCACCCGTGCGCGGCACATCGACAATCTGCGGCGCGACGGTGTGACGGTTCACGAAACTGTTCTGACCTTCGACGATTTTCACGACGCGGACGAAGTGTTCATGTCCGGCAACATGAACAAGGTCACGCCCGTGACCGCACTGGACGACACGCAATATCAGATTGGCCCTATCACGCGCCGCACGCGCGCGCTCTACTGGGACTGGGCGGCCAGCAACCAATAAGCGAAGGCCCGTCGCGGCCCGAGTTGCCAGACACCGAATGCTCGGGCATGATCCCGAAAACCGAAGAGGACATTCATGCGCAAGTTCCTTGTAGTTCTTGACGATAGCCGCGAGTGCCTGAACGCCATGCGTTTCGCCGCGATGCGTGCTGCGCATACGGGCGGGGGGGTGACCATCCTCTCGGTCATTCCTCCGGACGAGTTCAATCACTGGATCGGCGTGGCCGAAGTGATGCGGGAGGAAGCCCGCGAGCGTATCCATGCGCATTTCGAGGTATTTGCAAAGTGGATGCGCGACAAGCAGGGGATCGAGCCGGAACTGGCGATCCGCGAGGGTGAGCCCGTTCCGCAGATCATCGAGCATGTCCGCTCGGATCCCGAGATCGGCGTCCTTGTTCTGGGTGCGGGTACCGACAAGAAGGGCCCGGGTCCACTGGTCACTCAGTTGACGCGGAATTCCGGCAGCTTGCCGATTCCGATCACCATCGTTCCGGGCGACCTGAGCAAGGAGAAGCTCGAAGAGATCACCTGATGCCCGCCACCCTGCACTTCTGGTTCGATTTCGCCTCGACCTATTCCTACCTCAGCGCCATGCGGGTCGAACGGGACGCGGCAGCCTGCGGCGTGCAGGTGGACTGGCAGCCATTCCTTCTGGGTCCCATTTTTGCCGAGCAGGGGTGGAAAACCTCGCCGTTCAACATCTATCCGGCCAAGGGGCGGTACATGTGGCGCGACATGGAACGGCTATGCCGGCAGCGTGACCTGCCCCTGACCCAACCTGCCGAGTTTCCGCAAAACGGCCTGAAGGCTGCACGCCTTGCCCTTGCCATCCCACAAGGTGAAGCGCGCGCGGCATTCTCCGGCGCCGTTTTCGCCGCACAATTTGGCCAAGGCCTTAATGTTTCGGAAGAGCCTGTCCTGCGCAGCGCCCTGTCCGCCGCCGGCGTCCCCGAGGACATGATCGACCGAACCGCAGACGCTGACATCAAGAGTTCTCTGTTTGAACAGGTTGCCCGCGCCAAATCGCTGGGGATCTTCGGCGCCCCCAGTTTTGTCGTGGATGAGGAGCTTTATTGGGGCGATGACCGGCTGGACATGGCAATCCGACAGGCCGCAGCTATTTAGAACCGTTCCAAATCTTGACTTCCCGGCCACTGACGCGCATATCAGAGCCAACTGATACGGAGCGCGCCATGTTCATCCAGACCGAATCCACGCCCAACCCGGCCACGCTGAAATTCCTGCCCGGTCAGACCGTGCTCGAGGCCGGTACAGCGGATTTCCCGACTGCCGAAGCCGCGCAGAACTCGCCTCTGGCGCAGCGCATCTTTGCGGTCAGCGGTGTGACCGGAGTTTTCTTCGGCAATGACTTCGTGACCGTCACCAAAGACGACGGCGTGCAGTGGGACCACATCAAACCCGCCATCCTGGGCGCCGTGATGGAGCACTACCAGTCCGGCCAGCCGGTGATGGGGGCCGGGGTGGAAACCGCGTCCGGTCATGCTGAACATTCGGGTGAGGACTCGGAAATCGTCAACCAGATCAAGGAATTGCTGGACAGCCGCGTGCGCCCCGCCGTGGCGCAGGACGGCGGTGATATCACCTTCCACGGCTTTGACCGCGGCGTCGTCTACCTGCATATGCAAGGCGCCTGCGCTGGGTGCCCGTCCTCAACGCTGACCCTGAAGATGGGAATCGAGAACCTGCTCCGCCATTACATCCCCGAGGTGACCGAGGTTCGCCCTGTTGCCGTCTGATCAAACAATTCTGGCATTTGACACATCGGCCGCGCATTGCGCGGCCGCTTTGCTGCGCGGGCCAGACATCGTCGTGAGCCGCGCCGAAACCATGACCCGCGGCCAGGCGGAATGCCTGATGCCTCTGCTTCAGGACATCCTGGCAGAAGGCGGGGTTTCTTGGGCGGATATCGACGCGATCGGTGTCGGGACGGGTCCGGGCAATTTCACAGGAATTCGCATCTCGGTCTCTGCCGCCCGAGGGCTGGCGCTTGGATTGAACAAGCCGGCAATCGGCGTTTCGGGCCTTGAAGCCTTGGCGGCCTTGGCACCCGAAGGGCAGATCCCAGCCATTCCAGCCCCCCGCGACCAAGTTTATGTGCAAGCGCCCGACAGGACGCCGCAACTGATGACGCAGGAAGAGGCAGAATCACTTGGCGCCCTGTTTTTGTGCGACGATGCGAATGCAGTCGTCCGGGCCATCGCCCGGATTGCTTCTGGACGTGTTGACCTTGTGTCAGATCCCCCTGCCCCCCTGTACGTTCGTGCAGCAGACGCCGCCCCGTCGCGCGATACGCCGCCGCCTTTGCTGGACCCATGACCCCACAGGAAATGGCCGAGACCCACGGCGCGGCTTTCACCCAGTCCCGCCCATGGACCGCTGATGAATTTGCTGAGCTTCTTACCAACCGCTTCATCCATGTCGTTGGAAACAAAACAGCATTTGCCTTGATCCAGGTCATCGGCGACGAGGCCGAGCTGCTGACCATCGCGACGCACCCCGATCACCAGCGGCAGGGTCTGGGCCGCGTCTGCATGCAGGCATGGCACGACAGGGCTCGCGATCTGGGTGCGCGCCGGGCGTTTCTTGAGGTGGCATCGGACAACGCGGCCGCCATTGCACTCTACCAAAGTTGCGGCTATGCGCGCTGCGGTCTTCGGCCGGGATATTACCGACGCGGCAAGGCTGACAAAGTAGATGCAATCTTGATGGAGCGCGCGCTACCCTGACGAAAGCCGGGCATTTCTGAGACCAAATGGTCAAAAAGCGGTTGACCATGGCTGTTTCAGACGGCCTTAATTGCCGCTATCACAGCAGTTCTGCTCGCTCTGAGCGGGGCTGGGCAAAAGCCCCTGCCCCGAAGCCATAAAAAACAACGGGAGTATATGATGACCCTGATGAAATCCTTGATGGGCGCGGCCGCCGCGTTTGCACTGACCGCAGGAGCGGCGCTGGCCGAACCAGCGATCATCTTCGATCTGGGCGGCAAGTTCGACAAATCGTTCAACGAAGCAGCCCATAACGGCGCCAAGCGCTGGGCCGACCAGACCGGCAAGTCTTATCGCGAAATCGAGCTGCAGTCGGAAGCGCAGCGCGAACAAGCCCTGCGTCGTTTCGCTGAAGCCGGTGCAAACCCGATCATCACCATGGGCTTTGCCATGGCTGATCCGCTGGCCGCCGTCGCACCTGACTATCCCGACACCAAGTTCGTCGCCGTCGACGTCAGCTGGCTGGACGCGCCGAACATCCGCCAGGTCTCGTTCGCCGAGCATGAAGGCTCGTACCTGGTCGGCATGATGGCCGCGATGGCATCCAAGTCGGGTACCGTCGGCTTCATCGGCGGCATGGACATTCCGCTGATCCGGCACTTTGGTTGCGGCTACGCCCAGGGCGCAAAGGCCGTAAACCCTGACATCAACGTCGTCGCCAACATGACCGGCACCACCCCGGCCGCATGGAACGACCCGGTGAAGGGCTCTGAGCTGACCAAAGCTCAGATCAGCCAAGGCGCTGACGTGATCTACGCCGCCGCAGGCGGTACCGGCGTCGGTGTTCTGCAGACCGCGGTCGACGAAGGCATCCTGTCGATCGGCGTGGACAGCAACCAGAACCACCTGCACCCGGGCAAGGTCCTGACCTCGATGCTCAAGCGCGTGGATGTGGCCGTTTATGACGCCATGAAAGCAGGCGAAGATGTCGAGACCGGCAAGTTCACCATGGGGCTGGCACAGGACGGTGTCGGCGTTGCCATGGATGAAAACAACGCCTCGCTGGTAAGCGACGAGATGAAGGCCGCCGTCGAAAAGGCGCGCCGCGACATCATCGACGGCAATGTCACCGTCGTCAGCTACTACGAGAACGACAGCTGCCCGGCACTGCAGTTCTGATATCGCGCAGGGCGGGGGAAACCTCCCGTCCCGCATCCACTCATGCCGCTGTTTCGCCACGACCGAATTATTGCGAAATCAGCGCAGCTTCTACGGCAATCGAGGACAAGACATGACAGTCCCCGCCATCGAGCTCAAAGGGATTTCCAAAGCCTTTGGGCCAGTTCAAGCGAACAAGGACATCTCGATCAGCGTCGCCCCCGGCACGATCCACGGGATCATCGGTGAAAACGGTGCGGGCAAATCCACGCTGATGAGCATTCTGTACGGCTTCTACAAGGCCGACAAAGGTGAAATCTGGATCAACGGTAAAAAGACCGACATCCCCGACAGCCAGGCCGCGATCGCCGCGGGCATCGGCATGGTCTTTCAGCATTTCAAGTTGGTCGAGAATTTCACCGTTCTGGAAAACATCGTTCTGGGCGCGGAAGATGGCGGGCTGCTGGCCCCCTCGCTGGCCAAGGCCCGAAAAGAGCTGAAAGAGCTCGAGGAAGAATACGAGCTGTTCGTGGACCCCGACAAGCGCATCGACGAGATCGGCGTGGGAATGCAGCAGCGGGTCGAAATCCTCAAGGCGCTGTATCGCAAGGCGGAGATCCTGATTTTGGACGAACCCACCGGGGTGCTGACCCCGGCCGAGGCCGACCAGCTGTTCCGCATCCTCGACCGGCTGCGCGCCGAAGGGAAGACCATCATCCTGATCACCCACAAGCTGCGCGAGATCATGGAAGCCACCGACACAGTGTCGGTGATGCGCCGCGGACAGATGACCGCAACGGTCAAGACCGCCGAGACCAACCCCGAGGAACTGGCCGAGCTGATGGTCGGGCGCAAGGTTCTGTTGCGCGTCGACAAGGTGCCGGCCAAACCCGGCAAGCCCATATTGGAAATCGAGAACCTGCGGGTGACGGATTCGGCGGGCGTCGAGCGCGTCAAAGGTATCGACCTGACCGTCCGCGCGGGCGAGATCGTGGGCATCGCAGGCGTCGCCGGCAACGGGCAGTCCGAGCTGCTCGAAGTGTTGGGCGGGATGCGCCCGGGATCAGGCGTGATCAAACTGAATGGTACGCCTCTGGCGCTCAGCGGACCCGAGGCCGACGGTCAGGCCCGGCGCGCCCAAGGCATCGCCCATGTGCCCGAAGACCGGCAACGCGAAGGTCTGATCATGGACTTCCACGCCTGGGAAAACGTGGCCTTCGGCTATCACCGCGACCCCGCCTATCAGCGCGGGATTTTCATGAACAACGCCGCACTGCGCGCCGACACAGAACGCAAGATCGAGAAATTCGACGTGCGTCCGCCTAATGGCTGGCTGTCGGCCAAGAACTTTTCGGGTGGAAATCAGCAGAAGATCGTGGTTGCACGCGAAATCGAGCGGAACCCCGATTTGCTGTTGGTGGGCCAGCCGACCCGCGGCGTGGACATCGGCGCGATCGAGTTCATTCACAAGCAGATCGTCGCCCTGCGCGATCAGGGCAAGGCGATCCTGCTGGTCTCGGTCGAGTTGGAAGAGATCTTCTCTCTGTCCGACCGGATTGCAGTGATGTTCGACGGACATATCATGGGCGAGCGCCTGCCCCATGAAACGGATGAAAAAGAACTGGGCCTTTTGATGGCCGGTGTTGCGGGGGAGGCCGCGTAACATGGATAAGATGCCCAAATGGGCCGACGTCATTCTGATCCCGCTCATCAGTCTGATCCTGGCCGCAATCCTGTCGACACTGGTCATTCTGGCCATTGGCGAAAACCCGGTCGAGGCGGTGAACCTGATGGTCACCGGCGCGCTGGGGTCGACCTATGGCTGGGGTTATACCCTGTATTATGCCACCAACTTCATGTTCACCGGCCTTGCGGTTGCAGTGGCCTTTCACGCGCGTCTGTTCAACATCGGTGGCGAGGGTCAGGCCATGTTGGGCGGACTGGGCGTAGCCATGGTGTGCCTCTATGTGCCGTGGCCGCATTGGAGCATCGCTCTGCTGGCTGCGATGGCCGCCGGCATGCTGTTCGGCGCGGCTTGGGCTGCGATACCGGCCTATCTGCAGGCCAAGCGCGGCAGCCATATCGTGATCACCACGATCATGTTCAACTTCATCGCTGCGGCGCTGCTGAACTACATGCTGGTCAACGTGATGCGACCGGCCGGCTCGCAGGACCCGGCGACCGCCCGCTTTGCCGAGGCGGTACATCTGCCCACCCTGCACGAGATGCTGGCCCCGATCGGGATCAACTTCTCCAAGGCGGCTCCGGCCAACATCTCGCTGATCATCGCGGTCATCGCCTGCATCGTAGTCTGGGCGCTGATCTGGCGCACTCGCCTGGGCTATGAAATTCGGGCTTATGGGCATTCGGAAACCGGTGCGGTCTATGCCGGTATCTCACCGGTGCGCATCACCATCGTGGCGATGCTGATTTCGGGCGCTCTGGCGGGCCTGATGGCAATCAACAACGTCATGGGTGAGGCCGAGCGGCTGGTTCTGAACTCGACCGAGGGCGCGGGCTTCATCGGCATCGCGGTGGCCCTGATGGGCCGCTCGCACCCGTTCGGCGTATTCCTCGCGGCCATCCTGTTTGGCTTCCTCTATCAGGGGGGCGCTGAACTGGCCCTGTGGACCTCGATCCCGCGCGAACTGATCGTGGTGATCCAGGCACTGGTGATCCTTTTCACCGGGGCGCTGGACAACATGGTCCGCATGCCGCTTGAAAAGCTGTTCCTGGCCCTGCGGAAGGAGACGAACTGATGGAGTTGTTCCTGACGATCGTCCAGGTTTTGGACTCGACCATTCGCCTGGCCACGCCGCTGCTGCTGGCCTGTCTGGCCGGCTTGTATTCGGAACGCGCTGGCATCTTCGACATCGGGCTGGAAGGCAAGATGCTGATGGCGGCATTCTTTTCGGCCGCCGTTGCCGCGGTCACCGGGTCGGTATGGCTGGGCCTGCTGGCCGGCATCGCATCGTCCTTGGCGCTGTCTGGCCTGCACGGGCTTGCCTCGATCACGTTCCGGGGCAACCAGCTGATTTCCGGTGTCGCCATCAACTTTCTGGCTGCCGGCATGACCGTGCTGGTGGCGCAGGACTGGTTCCAGCAAGGCGGCCGCACGCCGTCGCTGTTCGGAGGCGGCCGGTTCGAGCCAATCAACTTCCCCTTCGCCGAGGCACTGAGCGGTGTGCCGATCATCGGCCCCATCTATGCCGAGCTGCTCTCAGGCCACTCGATTCTTGTTTACGTGGCGTTCCTGATGGTGCCCGCCACCTGGTGGGTGCTGTTCCGCACCCGCTTTGGCCTGCGCCTGCGCGCCGTGGGTGAAAACCCGGCGGCAGTGGACACCGCGGGCGTCTCGGTGGTGGGGCTTCGCTACGCGGCCGTCGCCATCTGTGGCGTGCTATGTGGCATCGCCGGGGCCTATTTGGCTACCGCGTTGCAGGCAGGGTTCGTCAAAGACATGACGGCCGGCCGGGGCTTTATCGCACTGGCCGCACTGATCTTCGCCAAGTGGCGGCCGTGGCACGCCATGTGGGCGTGTTTGCTGTTCGGGCTGCTGCAGGCGGTTGCTTTGCGGTTCCAGAATATCGACCTGGGCGGCATCATAATCCCCGTTCAGGTCATGGACGCGCTGCCCTATATTCTGACCGTGGTGATCCTGGCGGGTTTCGTCGGCAAAGCGGTCCCGCCAAGGGCCGGTGGCGAGCCCTATGTGAAAGAGCGCTGATAAGGCCAGTTCAGGACTGCTTTTCAGTCCTGTTTGCTGCAAAGCGGCATGCAGAGTTGATTTTGCATGCCGCAAGCGCTCTAAGAGGGTATGCACGTCTACCTTCCCATAGCCGAAGTATCCGTTAGCCCGTTTGTCCTGCTGGCGATTGGTGTTTCTGTGGGCGTTCTGTCCGGCATGTTCGGAGTGGGAGGCGGTTTTCTGATCACGCCACTGCTGTTTCTGATCGGTATTCCGCCGGCGGTCGCCGTGGCAACATCGGCCAACCAGGTCGTGGCATCCTCATTTTCGGGGCTGATGGCACATCTCAAGCGCAGGACCGTAGACCTGAAGATGGGATCGGTTCTGCTGGGTGGCGGCCTGCTGGGCGCGACGCTGGGGATGCTCGTCTTCAACTATCTCAAGCATTTGGGGCAGGTCGATCTGGCGGTCCAGCTGTGTTACGTCGTGTTTCTTGGCCTCATCGGCACCTTGATGTTCGTTGAGAGCCTGCGTGCAATCCGCCGGTCACGAGCAGCGGGCGGCACCCCACCGACCGCACGTCGCCAACGCACCTGGGTTCATGCACTGCCGTTCAAAATGCGGTTCCGCGAGTCAAGCCTGTACATCTCGGTCATTCCACCCATCCTGGTCGGCTTTGGCGTCGGAATCCTGTCGGCCATCATGGGCGTTGGCGGCGGGTTCATCATGGTTCCGGCAATGATCTATATCCTGGGAATGCCAACAAAGGTGGTGATCGGAACCTCGCTGTTTCAGATCATTTTCGTGGCCGGGTTCACGACGATGATACACGCTTCGACCAACTACAGCGTGGATATCGTGCTGGCCTTGTTCCTGTTGATCGGGGGTGTCGTTGGAGCCCAGTTCGGCAGCATGGTCGGCGCCCGGTTGAAGGCTGAGCAGCTGCGGGTTTTGCTGGCGGTACTGGTCATGATCGTGGCCGGAAAAGTCGGGCTGGAACTGATCGTGGCTCCGACAGAATACTATTCGCTATCTGAATTGGCGGGGGTTTGACCGTGACCAGTTTTTCCCTCGAAACCGCCGTGTACTCGCCAGTGCATTCCCTCGCCCAACGCAGCGCACCCACCTTTGATCGTTGTAACCAGTCCACCGCAGCACGGATCGGCTAGACCACATGCATATCTACCTGCCTATCGCCGAAGTTTCCGTAAACGCCTTTCTGCTGCTTGGCCTCGGCGGCATGGTGGGAATCCTGTCCGGCATGTTCGGTGTCGGTGGCGGCTTTTTGATGACCCCGCTGCTGTTCTTTATCGGCATTCCACCCGCCGTTGCCGTGGCAACCGAGGCGAACCAGATCGTTGCCTCGTCATTCTCGGGCGTGCTGGCGCATTTCCGAAGAAAGACGGTCGATCTGAAGATGGGCACGGTCCTTCTTGTGGGTGGTCTGATTGGCGCCGCCGTGGGCGTTGTCTTCTTCAACTATCTCAAAAGCCTGGGTCAGGTCGATCTGCTGGTCAAGCTTTGCTATGTCGTCTTTCTGGGCGTCATTGGCGGGCTGATGTTCTTTGAAAGCCTCAATGCACTGCGCAGGTCCCGAAAAGCCGGTGCAGTCCCTGTCAAACGGCGCCAGAGGGGGTGGATCCACGCCCTGCCGTTCAAGATGCGGTTCCGGACCTCGGGGCTGTATATCTCAGTCATCCCGCCGGTGCTTGTCGGCCTGTTCGTCGGCGTGTTGTCGGCGATCATGGGCGTGGGCGGCGGGTTCATCATGGTGCCCGCCATGATCTACCTGCTGGGAATGCCAACCAAAGTGGTTGTGGGGACATCCCTTTTCCAGATTATTTTCGTCACTGGCTTCACCACCATGCTGCACGCCACGACCAACTTTACGGTCGATATCGTGCTGGCTGTCCTACTGTTGGTTGGCGGGGTGATCGGGGCTCAGATCGGGACCGTGCTGGGGGCACGCATCCCGGCCGAGCAGCTGCGCGTTCTGCTGGCCGCTCTTGTTTTGGCGGTTTGCGGCAAGCTGGCCCTGGATCTTTTGTTGCAACCAGCCGAGCTCTATTCGCTTGGCACCGATGGGGGGCATTGACGTGTTGCGCTGGTTCATCGCCTTTGTGTTCCTGACCATCCCCGTCCACGCTGCGGATGAGCAGGTCGTTCTTGGCCTCAGCCAGGATCGCGTAGCCATCACCGCCGATTTCGATGGATCCGAGATTCTGATCTTTGGCGCCGTCAAGCGCGAAGCGCCGATCCCGCCCGGCCCTCCGCTTGAGGTGATCGTGGCAGTCGCGGGCCCGTCCGAGCCGGTCATGGTGCGGCGCAAGGAAAAGAAATTCGGCATCTGGGTGAATACCGACAGCGTTCTGGTCGATTCCGCACCCAGCTTCTACGCAGTCGCCACAAGCGCGCCGTTCACGGACATCATCACCGACACCGAAGACCTGCGCTATCGCATCTCGATCCGGCGCGCGATCCGGTCCGTCGGGGCGGCCATGCATATCCGGGAGGCGCAGAATTTCGCCCGGGCTGTCGTCAGGATCCGCGAGGATGAGGGCCTGTATTCGATCCGTGAGAACACGGTTGCCGTGGATGAGCAAACGCTATTCCGCACCTCCATCGAGATGCCGGCCGACCTGACCGAAGGCGACTACCTGACCCGCATCTTCCTGATGCGGAATGGCGAAGTCATTTCGCAGTTCGAGACGGTTATCGACGTTCGGAAAGTCGGGCTCGAGCGGTTTCTCTACAACATGTCGCGCCAACAGCCGGTCTGGTACGGGTTGATGTCCCTTGTCATTGCCA
Organism: Ruegeria sp. CRTD044; assembly: GCF_059613485.1. NCBI lineage: Bacteria > Pseudomonadati > Pseudomonadota > Alphaproteobacteria > Rhodobacterales > Roseobacteraceae > Ruegeria > Ruegeria sp. CRTD044. The sequence goes on from NZ_JBXWSP010000003.1 coordinate 101,599, forward strand.
TCGCCGCAGGCTGGGGCGCTTCGACGGCTTTCCGACTGCTGCGCGAAAACTGACCGCTACCCGCGCCCTATATACGGCATCGTCGTTGCCATCACGGTCATGAACTGGACGTTGGCTTCGGGCGGCAGGCTGGCCATGTGCAGGACCGAGCGCGCGGCATCTTCGACCGCCATCGTCGGATCAGGCTCTCGCCCTTCAGCAACCGCCCTATCGACCAGGGTCTGCACCATCTGGGTTCTGTCATTCCCGATGTCGATCTGCCCACAGGCGATCCCATGGGCTCGGCCGTCAAGCGACAGGCTTCGTGTCAGCCCGGTTATCGCGTGTTTGGTGGCGGTGTAGTGCACCGAATTCGGGCGCGATACATGTGCCGCGATCGAGCCGTTGTTGATGATGCGGCCCCCCTTGGGCACCTGTCTGCGCATCAGGCCAAAGGCCGCGCGGGCGCACAGAAACATCCCGTTCAGGTTCACGTTGACGCTCTGATACCAGTCGTCCAGCGCGATCTCGTCGATCGTGCCTGCGGGCGCGAAAATACCCGCGTTGTTGAACAGAACATCCAACCGTCCAGCCTGCGCCTGAAATTCATCGAATGCCGCCGACACCGCTTGGGGGTCGGTTACGTCGGCCACCAGGGGAATGGCGTTTTTGCGCGTTGCGGCCATCTGGCTCAGCTTGTCCGCACTGCGCGCCAGCAGGCCGACCTTCCAACCCTGGTCCAGAAACAGCTCGGCCGTCGCCCGCCCAATGCCCGAACTTGCCCCGGTTACAATGATCGTCCTCACGTCTCCTCCGCCTCCAGCGTAAGTTTTGCGGCCGAGACCGCGCGCAGGTCGTGAACCCGCAACGGGTGGCTTGGTTTGGACAGCCGGTTGCGCACCACCCAGATCAGCCGCTCTTGCGCGCGGGTGATGGCCACATAGGCCAGCCGTTTCCACAGGGGTTGCCCGGCCTCGGTCCGGCCCATGCGGGCGGCGGCATAAAGGTCAGGGGCAAAGACCTGCACCGTGTCCCATTGCGAGCCTTGCGCCTTGTGGATCGTCACGGCGGCCCCATGCAAAAACGTGGCCCCCATGCGCGCGGCAAAGGGGATGAACGGCTCTTCCTCGTCCGGTTTTTCGATCTGCACGATCGAGGCGGCGCTGACCTGTGGGTCTTCGGCCCCCATGACGTGCAGCCGCGAGAACCCCGGCTTGCGCCCCGGCCCCAGATAGATCACCTGCGCCCCCTTGATCAGCCCGCGCGCCTCGAGGTCGAGCCGCTTCTTGCGGTGCTTCAGCGGCAGCTCGATCCCGTCGCAGATCAACGGTTCGCCTTCCAACAGCTCGGTTTCGGGGGCCCCATGCACCTGGCGGAAGGCCTGGATCAGCCGGATACGCGTCGCGTTCCGCCAGACCAGAACCGGGCTGCGGGCCATAAGATCGACCTCGACCCGCTGGCCCCAGACCACGCGGTCATCCGTGCGGGCGGTCTGCTCGACAAGGCGTTCGAAATCCTCGAACCCCATGACCGGATCGGCCAGCGCATGGGCAAGATCCAGAATGGGGTTGTCGGCCTCTTGCCGGTGCACCCGGTGCAGGATCAGCTTGCGCGGTTCCGGCAAAGCATCGAACACCATCGACCCGGACTGGTTCACCGGTGCCAACTGCGCCGGGTCGCCGAACAGCAGCAGGGTGGGAAAGATCTCTTTGAGATCCTCGAACTGCCGGTCATCCAGCATCGAAGCCTCATCGACGAACCCGATATCCAACGGCTCGTCGCGCCGTTTCCAGCCGGTGATAAAATCCGATCCGCGTAGGCCGGCGGCGGCAAGGGCACCGGGGATGGACTTGTTGTTGGCGTAAAACGCGGCCGCGCGGTCCAGCGCCTCGTCGGTCAGGCCTTCGATCTCGGGGCGGTCGTCATTGCCGGCCAGCCATTCGGCGATCCGCTCGTATTCCGGATCATAGACGGGTGTGTAGAGAATCCGGTGAATGGTGGTGGCCGGAACACCGCGCAACCGCAGCACACTGGCGGCCTTGTTGGTCGGGGCCAGAATGGCAAGGCTGCGCTTGTCCTTCGATTTGCGGCTTTCATAATCGCCCGAGACGATCTGAACTCCGGTCTCGGCCAGCGCCTTGTAGAGTTCGGCCAACAGCAGGGTTTTGCCCGACCCGGCCTTGCCGATCACCGCCATCACGCCCGATTCGCCCTGGCCGGGCAGCTTGAGCAGCGCATCGTCTTCCAGGTCCACGCCTGCGGTTTTCAGCATCTGGGCAATGCTGTCGAACGCGGCAGCCTGATCTTCGGAAAAAGTTACCTTGGGCAGAGACATGGCGCGACCCTACAGGGCCGCGCCAACCTGCGCCAGATGCGGAATTCAACGTCAGGCAGACAGTGCGAACCGATGCCGCGCGGCGGACCCGAACGCCGTCTTGAACCACAATCGCGACAGCTCACGCGGGATGCCCGCCCGCTCGGCCACGCGGTTGCAATCGTCAGCGGAATAGGGCCAAAGACCGACCGAGATCTGGTCACGGCCCGCCCCCTCCGAGCCCAAGACCACCGGTGAGGAACCGATCAGCCGATAGATACGGATCATCCTTGCATCAAAGACCCCGGCGATGTGGGTCAGACCGAAGCCTTCCATGATCTCTCCCCCACTCAGCATGATTGCCCCGGCCGTGTGTGGATGAGCGGTGCGGGACAGGCAGAACCGTGTCACTTCCCAGATCAGCGGGCTGCGGATTGGGCTGCCGCCCGTCAGATGCCCGAACACCTCGTTTATCATGACAGGGCCAGTCGTGGGCAATACCCGCATCGATCCGCCGTGACTGCCGTCCGGCTCTTCCCAGATGACATACAGCGGGTTCAGATCATCATACTGATCCCGTTCCTCTCCTTTGAAATTGACATGAACATCCCATCCCAGGCGGGTTTTGAATTGATCGGCGCGGTCGCGAAACATCCCCTCGGCCAATTTTGGATATTTATGAAGCTCGTCAGCGTAAACATAACGCAGCATGACTTTTCCCCTTGTCGTCCAGTGCTGGAACGAAGGGGGTACAAAGTCGTGGTTAATTTCCCGTGTGGCCCTCGCACGGGCCTTAAACCACTATTAATCCTCTGCTGAGGGCAGTGGCGATAGCATGGGTTGTATTCAGAGCACCCAGCTTGGACCGGGCGCTTTCAATATAGACACGCAATGTGTGCTCGGAAATAGACAAGGAGTGCGCGACCTGCGCCCGGCTGTAGCCCAAGGCCAGCAGCGTCATCGCGTCGATCTCGCGCGGAGAGAGGCCGCGCGCGGATTCAGGTCTTCGGTCCTGCTCGAAATCCAATGCTTTGCGGTTGAAGTAGTGGGCGAACAGTATCAACTCACGGCTGTAGGTCACGATGAAGGCTTCCCAAGCCTCGTCGCTGCAACTGTGGTTGACAGTAAAAAGCGCGAACTGGCCATTCGGCCCACGAATTGGGATCGAATAGCCCTGATTGCCGACACCATGATCCAAAGCATCTTGCAGAAAGGCTTTGGCGACCTTGCCGGACCAGTTCAGAGATTTCCAGTTGACCGGATGAAACCGCTGGAAGCAGCCCAGGATTACGGGATCTATTCGGTGATAGTTGCGCTCACGGTATCGATCGGCCCAGGCATCCGGATAGGTGGTGTAGCCATATTGATCGCCAGCGCCATCGACCCAGTGATAGACGATGTGATCGACCTTCAGTTTGTCCCTGATGCGGACAGCAACCGCACCCAGCTCGTCAAGCGTGCTGGTGTTTTCCAAATCCTCCAGGATCTGGCTCAAATCGAACTGTGTTCCCATTCGACGGCGCTTTTGCCTCATCGTTCAGGGACGCAATTTCGGCCGCGGCGATCAGCCTGGTGTCGTCAAGCTGCTCGGCCAGCGCGGTCAACCCATTCGCAACGGCGAAGGCGTTGAGGTCCGACAATACGTCCAGTATCCACTCATTTCGCGCCATCATGGTCTCTCCGAAACAGTTAACGAAGGGTTAACACAACCATAACATGTACGCTGTTTTCTTGCCTATTCACTGCTTTCTACTCCCCAAAAACAGCGGGTCCCAAATGTGCATGGTATTGAAAAACAATATCCCATCTTCCGAACGCAAAACGCCCGCGAACCGTCCAAGCGATTCGCGGGCGCTTGCTTTCAAAGCGCGGTGATCAACCGCGGGCGTCCAGAACCTCTTCCAAGGTCCGCATGCCCGTACGCGGGGCCTGAACCAAGACAGACATGTTGCCCGGCTTGTGCTCGTTCCGCATCATTTTCATGTGCGCCTCGGGCAGTTCTTTCCAAGTGAACACTTCGGACATGCAGGGATCGAGACGCCGCTCCAGCATCAGCCGGTTTGCAGCGGACGCCTGCTTTAGGTGCGCGAAATGCGAACCCTGCAGACGCTTCTGGTGCATCCACATGTACCGAACGTCAAAGGTCAGGTTGTAGCCGGTGGTCCCGGCGCAGATCACGACCATGCCGCCTTTTTTGACGACAAAGGTCGAGACCGGGAAGGTGCTCTCGCCGGGGTGTTCGAACACCATGTCGACGTTCACGCCCTTGCCCGTGATGTCCCAGATCGCCTTGCCGAACTTGCGGGCCTCTTTGAACCACTCGGCATATTCAGGCGTGTTTACCGTGGGCAACTGGCCCCAGCAGTTGAAGTCCTTGCGGTTGATGACGCCCTTGGCGCCCAGCCCCATGACGAAGTCGCGCTTGCTTTCGTCCGAGATCACGCCGATCGCGTTGGCGCCAGCCGTATTGATCAGCTGGATCGCATAAGAGCCCAGCCCCCCCGACGCGCCCCAAACCAGAACATTCTGGCCCGGTTTCAGGTCATGCGGTTCATGCCCGAACAGCATCCGATAGGCGGTGGCCAGCGTCAGCGTGTAGCAGGCGCTTTCCTCCCAGGTCAGGTGCTTGGGGCGCGGCATCAGCTGCTGTGCCTGCACGTTGGTAAATTGCGCAAACGACCCATCGGGCGTTTCATAGCCCCAGATCCGCTGGCTGGGCGAATACATCGGGTCGCCGCCGTTGCACTCTTCATCGTCGCCATCGTCCTGGTTGCAGTGGATCACGACCTCGTCGCCGACCTTCCAGCGTTTCACCTTGTCGCCCACCGCCCAGACGATGCCCGAAGCATCCGATCCGGCAATGTGATACGGGGCCTGGTGACCATCGAAGGGGCTGATCGGCTTGCCGAGCGAGGCCCAGACGCCGTTGTAATTGACGCCTGCCGCCATCACCAGAACCAGCACTTCGTGGCTGTCCAGCTTGGGCACATCGACCACTTCCAACTGCATTGCAGTGTCGGGCTCACCGTGGCGCTCCTTGCGGATGGCCCATGCATACATCTGTTTGGGCACATATCCCATCGGAGGGATTTCACCCATCTCGTAGAGGTCTTTTTCCGGTGCCTCGTAGGACGCGATGCCGCCGTCGGTGTCCAAAGCCATTGTGGCCTCCTCTGTCAAACATGTTCGCCGCGACGCAGAATCGCGCGCTTCATAGGCTGGAATATTGGCCTACGAGTAATTTTGCAACCCATTTCGGACCATTATTGAAATTTTATGACCCAGCGGCCGCAGAAATTTCTTTTGCACTCGCAGAACCATCCGGGTCTTCGCCGATGGGCGCTGAGGCCGCATAATACTTCATCAAATCCAGCCGCTCGACCGATGGCGACAGCATACCGTTGTTTCTGCTCAGTATTCGACGTTCGACCAGTTGTTCGATCGCTGGCGGGATGGCTTTCAGATCTTCGTCCGTGGCGCCCTCCCGGCGCATCAGCTCGGCGATCCGTGACTGAACGTCAGACTCGGAGATGGTGCCGTTTTCTCGAACGAGCCAACACGCGGCGGGCGCTGGAACCAAAGGAATCGCCCGGCCAATCCGGCGCATCAGTTCTCGGGCCAGATCCGTCATCAAGTCCGGGCCAGCTTGTTCGCGGAACTCCTGCAGCGAAATGGGCAGGCCGTATCGAACCGAGGCAAGACCGAACCGTTTGTAACGCCCGATGACACGGCGCCATATCTGTTTCAGGCTCCACCTTGTGATCACGCCGATCCGCGCGCGGAACCGCCGTTCGCTGCCCAGGGCGGCGGCGGTCAGAATCGTATCCTCCAGCACCCGGTCATAGTTCAGCGCAACCGGCACGAACACCACATCCCGCCCATCGGGGCTGGTGCCGTCGATGATGTATTTCAGCAGTCCCAGTTTGGGTCGCCCCAAAGACCCGGTGAGGCTCAGACCGCCCTCGGGGAACATCGCCTGCGTCACACCGGCATTGGTGGCCAGGCGCACATAGCTGGCCAGAACCTGCCGGTAGAGTTCGCTGCCGGACTTGCGCCGGATGAAATAGGCTCCCATCGCGCGGATCAACCGGCTGAGCGGCCAGACCCGTGCCCACTCGCCCACCGCATAGGACAGCGCCGACTGTTGCGCGGCCAAATAGGTCACCAGAACATAATCCATGTTGCTCCGGTGATTCATCACAAAGACCACGGTTGCTTTGGGGTCGATCTCCTTCAATGCGGCCTCGTCCTCGTGGCTGAGGCGGACATCGTAGAACGCGTTGCTCAACCACCGTGCCAACCGAATGGCAAAGCTGAAATACATGAAGGCTGAAAACGACGGGACGATTTCCCGGGCGTATCGCCGGGCCTGCTCGAACGCGACCGCTTCGGGGATTCCATGTTCTTCGGCGTGGTGCTGAACAGCCTGACCAACCTGCGGGTCATAGATCAGGCGTTGGATCATGTCATGACGCTCGGCCAGTTTGAACGGCTGGATCGGCCGTTGCAGGCGCTGGTTCAACCGTTCAACAGCCCGTTCAAGCCGGCGGCGAAAGAACCAGCGCACCGACGGGAACAGGAAATGCGAGGCGAAGGTGACCGCGGCAAACACCACGATCAGAACAAACAGCCAAATCGGTAACTCAACGGTCTGCGTCATGCCCGCACAGTGCCATCAAACCGCCGCTGTCACAATCGGCAGCACGCCGTACATGCCGCAACGCAGCGAATTGACATGTGCTGAAAATTGCGCTTTAGAACCCATGAGAGAAATATTGTTACCCATTGACGCATGAGGCTCTGACCATGACGCAGACGCAGAAAGACCGCCCCTGGCTCATCCGAACCTATGCCGGTCATTCCACGGCCAAGGCCTCGAACGCACTGTACCGGTCCAACTTGGCCAAAGGGCAGACCGGCCTGTCGGTGGCCTTCGATCTGCCGACGCAGACCGGATACGACAGTGATCACACCCTGGCCCGGGGCGAGGTCGGCAAGGTCGGTGTGCCGGTCTGCCACCTGGGCGACATGCGGGTGCTGTTCGACCAGATCCCGCTGGAGCAGATGAACACGTCGATGACTATCAACGCCACAGCCCCTTGGCTGCTGGCGTTGTATATCGCGGTGGCGGAGGAACAGGGCGCGAATGTGTCCAAGCTGCAGGGCACGGTGCAGAATGACCTGATCAAGGAATACCTGAGCCGCGGCACTTATGTCTGCCCGCCCAAACCCTCGCTCAAGATGATCGCGGATGTTGCCGAGTACTGTTATTCGAACGTACCGAAATGGAACCCGATGAACGTGTGTTCCTATCACCTGCAAGAGGCCGGCGCGACGCCCGAGCAGGAGCTCGCCTATGCGCTGGCCACCGCCATCGCGGTTCTGGACGAGCTGCGCCCCCGCGTTCCGGCCGAGGACTTTGCGGCGCTGTGCGGCCGTATCTCGTTCTTCGTGAATGCGGGCATCCGGTTTGTCACCGAAATGTGCAAAATGCGGGCCTTTGTCGACCTCTGGGATGAAATCCTGCAACAACGTTATGGGGTGGAAAACCCCAAGTTCCGCCGATTCCGCTATGGCGTTCAGGTCAACTCGCTGGGCCTGACCGAGCAGCAGCCCGAGAACAACGTCTATCGCATCCTGATCGAGATGCTAGCCGTGACCCTGTCGAAAAAGGCGCGTGCCCGGGCGGTGCAGCTGCCCGCCTGGAACGAGGCCTTGGGCCTGCCGCGCCCGTGGGACCAGCAATGGTCGATGCGAATGCAACAAATCCTGGCCTATGAGACAGACCTGCTGGAATATGACGACCTGTTCGACGGCAACCCGGTGGTCGATGCCAAAGTCGAGGAACTGAAGCAGGGCGCCCGGGCCGAGCTGGCCAATCTGGAGTCGATGGGCGGTGCGGTTGCGGCGATCGACTACATGAAATCGCGGCTGGTGGATTCCAACGCCGAGCGGCTCAACCGGATCGAGCGCAATGAGACCATCGTCGTCGGCGTGAACCGCTGGACCGAGGGTGAGCCCTCGCCGCTGCAGACCGAGGATGGCGGGATCATGGTCGTCGATCCGGCGGTCGAACAGGAACAGATCGATCGCCTGAACGTCTGGCGTGCCGCCCGCGATGACGCCGCCGTGGTCGCGGCGCTGGCCGATCTGCGCGCCGCCGCGCAATCGGGCGCCAACATCATGGAGCCCTCGATCGCCGCGGCCAAGGCCGGTGTCACCACCGGCGAATGGGCAGAAGAGATGCGCCGCGTCTTTGGCACCTATCGCGGCCCGACGGGCGTTTCGGGGTCGGTCTCGAACAAGACCGAAGGCTTGGACGACCTGCGGGCGGCGGTGGATGCGGTCAGCGACCGCCTGGGGCGTCGCCTGAAATTCCTGGTCGGCAAGCCGGGTCTGGACGGTCATTCCAACGGCGCCGAACAGATCGCCTTCCGCGCCCGCGATTGCGGCATGGACATCACCTATGACGGCATCCGCCTGACCCCCGACGAAATCGTCGCTTCGGCCATCGAGCAGCAAGCCCATGTGATCGGCCTGTCGATCCTGTCGGGCAGCCACCTGCCGCTGGTTCAAGAAGTGATGACACGCCTTCGAGAAGCAGGTCTGGGTGATATTCCAGTTGTCGTCGGAGGCATCATCCCGGACGAGGATGCGGATCGCCTCAGATCGATGGGTGTTGCCAAAGTCTATACGCCCAAGAATTTCGAGCTGAATGCCATCATGGGGGATATTGTTTTGCTGGCCGATCCAAAAACGCTGGCCGCGGAATAATCGCCCAGAATTAATTCCATTGCCCATTTCGTTTAAAGAATGGCCATTGATTGGGATTCTCCGTAACGTTGCCTGATGAGTAATAAATGAATCAGGTGGGTACGGAGAACGACAATGGGCATAAATCTGGACAAGCTGTCGCGTAAGGAATTGCTTGAATTGCGCGATCAGGTCGATAAGGCGCTGGAAAACGCTGAGGCCAGAGAGCGTCAGGAAGCATTGATGGCCGCTGAAAAAGCAGCTGCCGCTTATGGGTTTTCCTTGTCCGACTTGGCATCTCAGCCCACGCGGTCCGGCAAGGGATCGAAAGCCAAAGCAAAATATCGCAATCCGGCCGATCCGACGCAAACCTGGACGGGGCGTGGGCGTAAACCAAAATGGGTCCACGAAGCGCTGAAAGCCGGTGCAGATATTTCCGATCTGGAAATCTGAACGGGAAAAGTATCAAAATGACAATTCACATAGGCGCCGAAAAAGGTGAAATCGCCGAAACCGTGCTTTTGCCGGGTGATCCGTATCGTGCGAAATGGGCTGCCGAAACTTTTCTGAGCAATGTGCGGCAAGTCAACGATGTCCGCGGGATGCTGGGTTTCACCGGCGAGTGGAAAGGAAATCCGGTCACCATTCAGGGCAGCGGAATGGGAATGCCGTCGCTGTCCATTTACGTAAATGAATTGATCCGGGACTACGGTGCGGAAACCCTGATCCGCATCGGGTCTTGCGGCAGTATGCAGGAAAACGTGAAGGTCCGGGATGTAATCCTGGCCATGACGTCAACGACGCTCAGCACCCCGTCCCGGGGCATCATGAAAGAGCTCAACTTTGCGCCTTGTGCAGATTGGGGCCTGCTGCAGGCGGCCGCCAAGGCAGCCGAGGCCAAGGACACTGCAACCCATATCGGCGGCATCTATTCGTCTGACGTGTTCTATGACGAACGCCCCGACCTGAACGAACAGATGGTGCGCCACGGAATCCTGGGTGTCGAAATGGAGGCAGCCGAGCTGTATATCCTGGCCGCGAGGCACAAATGCCGGGCTCTGGCGGTTCTGACCGTGTCCGATCACCTCCTGACCGGCGAGGCCTTGCCCTCATCCGAGCGCCAGAGCAGCTTTGGCGACATGGTGGAAATCGCGCTGCAGGCGGCGTTCCCGAACGCCTGACACAAACCGGTCCGGGTCACCCCCGGGCCTCAGCGCCCATGCGTACGGTCATAGCCATTGGGCGCCGGACTTTGCCAACCGCTCAGCGTGCCTTCGGCAGGTGCAAAAACCTCGACCAACAGCGGGTGACAGGCGGCCGTATCCGACGAGTGTTCGGACGAGCAATCCCCACCCGGACAGGCGCTGAGGTCACCCAGAAGGTCGATTTCCGCGAAAAACTCCAAATAGTCACCCGGTCGAACCGGTGAAGCCTTCATAAAATACTGCCCCGTATCGCGGGTAAAGCCGGTACACATGAATACGTTCAACACGTCGTGCACCAAACGCTCGGCTACTGGTATTTCCAGACCAGTATGATCAGCCAGCGCCCGGGTCAGGTTGGAGTGGCAGCAATGGTGGTATTGAGTGCCCGACAGCAGGTTTCCAGTATAGGGATCGCAACGCGTTCCGATCACGTCATGCACCGACCCGCCGTATTGATCGATTCCGTACCAATCCAAGGTGTCCGCAACGATCGTGGCCATCGGGCGCAGAAAGGGAAAGCTGGACCATAGCCGCTCGCCGGTCGTGACATGGGTGCCATGCAATGCACGCGTCTTGCCCGAATAGAAACGTTCGTTCAGGTCGTGCAGGTTCCACAGGTTCAGGTCGCCGACCTGCGGGCCTTCGACCGAGGTGATCCGAAAGAAGTGCCCGGCCGGCACCTCAAAGCAGCGGGCATCACGTGGCGGCACCAGAACTTCGGCTGTCTTTCGCGCGCTCTTTCGGGCGTCCAGCAGCAGGTCAAGGTCAACGCTGGGCAGGGTGTCATTTGGGTAGCAAATGACCGGAGCGATCCCGCGGCGGGCGGCGGCATCCGAAGGAGGATTTGGCATTCTGCATCTTTCCGCTGTTTTGCGCAGATTGACCCAGAATGACCTTTGGGAAAACCCCGTTTCCCTCAGGCAAGAAGGCTTATTTCCGTTCACATCGCGTGGGCTGCGTCTCGGAGACGGAAACCGCCCCGCAATACGCGCAACTCCACGTGCCGGCATGCCTGTGCTGCCGCCACCGGCAGTCGCGGGTCAAAGAAGACGTGCGTGACCGCCAGACGAAATAGGCGAACACGCCGGCGCCGAGCAGAAGCAGAAGAACAGGCATTCCCCTGCTTCGCGCAATATGCGCCGGGACTCAAGACTTGGCTTGGTAAACTCAGGCCGCGTTGGCGTATTCAAACAGCTCCGGCTCTGCATCCTTTGCAGGCTTGACCGGCTCAGGCTCGTAGTAGGCCCAGGCTTGCTCAAGATATTCCAAGGCTTTGGCTGCGATTGTTTTTTTGGATTCGTTCTTCATCGGAGTGATCCTGTTTCCAATCCGTCACTCCTCCCCGATACCGAACATAGTCTTGGCCGGGGCGGCCCACATCCAATGATTTCGCATGTGGGCCATGCACTTGCCGCAACGCGGCAAGCGCGTTGGTCGTCATCGGTCAAACTGCGCGTTCGACCATCATCTTCTTGATCTCGGCAATCGCCTTGGCCGGGTTTAGCCCCTTGGGGCAGGTCTTTGCACAGTTCATGATCGTATGGCACCGATACAGCTTGAACGGATCCTCAAGCTGATCCAGACGCTCGCCGGTGGCCTCGTCGCGGCTGTCGATGATCCAGCGATAGGCATGCAGCAACGCGGCGGGGCCAAGGTACCGGTCGCCATTCCACCAATAGCTCGGGCACGAGGTCGAGCAGCTGGCGCACATAACGCATTCGTACAGACCATCCAGTTTTTTCCGGTCTTCGATCGACTGCTTCCATTCCTTTGCAGGGCGGTTGGTCTTGGTTTCCAGCCACGGCATGATCGAAGCGTGCTGCGCATAGAAATGCGTCAGATCGGGGATCAGGTCCTTGACCACCGGCATGTGCGGCAGCGGATAGATCTTCACGTCGCCCTTGATCTCGTCCATGCCGTAGATGCAGGCCAGCGTGTTGATCCCGTCGATGTTCATCGCGCAGGAGCCGCAGATCCCCTCGCGGCAGGACCGGCGGAAGGTCAGCGTCGGGTCGATCTTGTTCTTGATGTAGATCAGCGCATCCAGGACCATCGGGCCGCAATCGTCCATGTCGACGAAATAGGTGTCGACCCGCGGGTTCTGGCCATCGTCCGGGTTCCAGCGATAGATCTGGAACTTGCGCACGTTGCTCGCCCCTTCGGGCTTGGGCCAGGTCTTGCCCGTCGTAATCCGGGAATTCGTAGGGAGGGTCAGTTGGACCATGTGTTCCTCTCCTCAGAATGTCCGCGCCTTGGGCGCGATCTTTTCAAGGCTGATACCGCCTTCAGCCTCGGTGCTCAGCGGATCGACGATGACCGGGCGATAGCTGAGTTCGACCTTGTTCCCGTCAACCCGGGACACGGTGTGAACACGCCAGTTTTCGTCATCGCGCTCGGTGAAGTCTTCGTGTGCATGAGCGCCGCGGGATTCCTTCCGCGCTTCGGCGCCGACGATTGTGGCAAGCGCGTTGGGCATCAGGTTGGTCAGTTCCAGCGTCTCCATCAGGTCGCTGTTCCAGATCAGGCTGCGATCCGTGACCTTGATATCCTCCATCTTGGCCGCGATTGCGGTCATCTTCTCGACCCCTTCGGCCAGGGTCTTGGCTGTCCGGAACACCGCGGCATCCGCCTGCATGGTTTTCTGCATCTCAAGCCGCAGATCGGCCGTCGGGATTGCACCGCTGGCATTGCGCACCGCATCGAACCGATCGAACGCCTTGTCGACCGAGGCCTGGTTCAGGACCGGGTTGGGCGTTTCGGGGTCGACGACCTTGCCCGCCCGGATCGCCGCGGCGCGGCCAAAGACCACGAGGTCGATCAACGAGTTCGACCCCAACCGGTTCGCTCCGTGAACCGACGCGCAACCAGCTTCGCCCACGGCCATCAGGCCGGGCACGACAGCGTTCGGATCGTCGGCGGTCGGGTTCAACACCTCGCCCCAATAGTTGGTCGGAATACCGCCCATGTTGTAGTGCACCGTCGGAAGAACCGGGATCGGTTCCTTGGTGACATCCACGCCGGCGAAGATCTTTGCGCTTTCCGAGATGCCCGGCAAACGCTCGTGCAGGGCTTCGGCCGGAAGATGGCTCAGGTTCAGGTGAATATGGTCGCCTTCGGGACCGACGCCGCGCCCTTCGCGGATTTCCATGGTCATCGAACGCGAGACATAGTCGCGCGGTGCGAGGTCCTTGTATTGGGGCGCGTAGCGCTCCATGAACCGTTCACCTTCCGAGTTGGTCAGATATCCGCCTTCGCCGCGGGCACCTTCGGTGATCAGGCAGCCCGAGCCGTAGATGCCGGTCGGGTGAAACTGCACGAACTCCATGTCCTGCAAGGCCAGGCCGGCACGGGCCACCATGCCGCCGCCGTCGCCGGTGCAGGTGTGGGCCGAGGTCGCGCTGAAATAGGCGCGGCCGTAACCACCAGTGGCCAACACCACCATCTTGGCGTTGAAGACGTGCATGGTGCCGTCGTCCAGCTTCCAGCAGACAACGCCTTGGCACTGCCCGTCTTCGGACATGATCAGGTCGATGGCGAAATATTCGATGTAAAATTCCGCGTTGTTCTTCAGTGACTGCCCGTACAACGTGTGCAGGATCGCGTGACCGGTCCGGTCGGCAGCGGCACAGGTGCGCTGAACTGCGGGGCCCTCACCGAATTCGGTCGTGTGGCCACCAAAGGGACGTTGGTAGATCTTGCCTTCTTCGGTACGCGAAAACGGCACACCGTAATGCTCCAGCTCATAGACGGCCTTGGGTGCTTCGCGCGCAAGGTACTCCATCGCGTCGGTGTCACCCAGCCAGTCCGAGCCCTTGACGGTGTCATACATGTGCCACTGCCAATGGTCGGGGCCCATGTTCGACAGCGACGCCGCAATGCCACCCTGCGCCGCAACAGTGTGCGAGCGGGTCGGAAAAACCTTGGTTACGCAAGCGGTGCGCAGACCTTGTTCGGCCATGCCCAGCGTGGCACGCAGACCGGCCCCACCGGCGCCGACCACGACCACATCATATTCGTGCGTTTCGTATTCGTAAGCAGCCATTTCATTCAGCTCCGGGGTGTTAGAGGGCAATGCGGGCGACGGCGAAGATACCTGCGGCCGCGGCGCCATATGAGAGACACTTCACGAGAATGATCAGAACCTTTTCCATTGTGCCGTGCACATAGTCCTCGATCATCACCTGGGCACCATCAGCGAAATGCTTGAACCCGACGGCCAGCGTCAGGGCCGCGACGATCGCCGGGAATGGCCGCGAGTAATAGTCCAGCACCACGTCAAAAGGCTGTCCCAGCGTGGGGCCGAATGTGAAGACAAAAAGCGGGACAAGGATCAGCAGCGCAACCGAGCTGACCTTCATCGCCCAAAAATGTTCGGTGCCCGACTTGGCCGATCCCAAGCCTACGGCGCGTTTGCGGTCGGTAAGATAACGCATGTCAGCCTCCCTCAGGCAACGATCAACAGTGTCAGCAAAGTCAGCACGAAAGAGCCGATCACAACCGCCCAGCCCAGCTTGTAGGCTGTCGGGATATCCAGTCCGATCGCGTTGTCCCAGATCAGGTGCCGGATGCCGGCCAGCGTGTGGTACCAAAGTCCCCAAAGCGACAGAGCCATGACCAAATCCCCGAGGAGCGACGTGATCACACCGTTGGCGCGATCAAAGGCTTCGGGCGACGTGGCTGCGGCCAAGAACCACCAGACGATCAACAGCGCGGCCAACAACATTGCGTTGCCGGTGATCCGGGTCAGGATGGAAGTGACAGAGGTCAACTGCGGACGATAGATCGACAGATGCGGCGATAGCGGGCGGTTCCCCCGATTGACATCGGCCATGGCGGCTCCTTTTGAGGTTGGCTACCGAAGTTTTTACTCCATTTTGCGACCCTGTCACGCGCTGCGCGCGCAAAAAAGATCAAATCACCCGCAATTTCGCCGATAATTCGGAAACGTGATCACACAAAATATTCTCGTGATCACAAAACGCATTCCAACGCCCCAATGTTAGCGTTTTCAAGGGTCAAGCAATGTGATCACGAATCTTTCCGCGCTCAGCGCCGATCTGCAGTCTGCCGCGTGACTTCACGCAGAAGTTTTTTCCGGATCCGTTCGGGATAGTCCTTGAAACCGGCAGCCGATACGACGAAGGCTCCTTCACCGACTATGACGTTTTCAAAGAAATAGGCCGTCAGGTCTGGTTCGCTCTCCTCGATCGCAATTGCGTTCACCGTGATCCCCTGACGGCGCAAAAGGTCTCGGATCTCGGTCGGCTCGACCCCTTCGTTCGAGACGCCGTCCCCCGAGATGTCGATTAGATGACGCTTGCACTCGGGCACCTCGAGAAAGCTGTTCACGGTCATTTCCAGCGCCTCACCGATCGCGGTCGAAAAGTTCCGCCAGACACGCGGATCGGCAGACACTTTTGCGGCAAACGTATCCAGTGCGTCGAACCCGTCAATTTTGGTCCAGGGGATTGTGATCCGCTGCCGCGAGGTCCCGGTCCATTGCACCAGCATCAAACGGGCCTGGCCGCGCACCAGCGCCTCGGACACGACCGGGTCGCGCAGTCCGGCCGCCAGGCCATCCATCTGGATGCGGTATTCCGAACTGTCGACCGATCCGGACACATCCACGGCTAAAGCCAGCGCCAGATCGCAGGCCGACGCCGGGCGGGCAAGGCAGAGCGCAGCAGCAAGGATACGCAGATAAGACATGAGCCGAACCTAGCACGGTTCGGCCGGGTCGGGATCACAAGACTGTGGGGGTCAGCCCGTTCAGATCGGCATCAGCGCCCAATAGTCCAGATCCAGCAGGACGTCGGGGCTGTATTTTCCATCCGGGCCGCGCAGGGCAAGGGGCTCGCCACCCTTGGTCGCCACTAGTCGCAACCGGATCGCACCCACGCCGGGAACCTCGGTTTCGGCCTTGTCCAGCACTTCGGACCACGCCTTGATGGTGTCGCCCGCGAAACAGGGGTTGGCGTGGGCGCCGGCGTTCAGACCTACGATCATCTGCGCATTGGCCAGTCCGTTGAAGGACAGGGCCCGCGCCATCGAAATCACATGGCCGCCATAGATCAGCCGACCGTCGGGGCGGAAAGTCAGGTCGAAATGCACCTTGGCGGTGTTCTGCCACAGGCGGGTGGCCAGCATGTGCTCGGCCTCTTCGACGGTCACGCCGTCGACATGGTCGATGGTTTCCCCGATCTGGTAGTCTCCCCAGCGGTGCGGTTCTCCGGCCAGAGCAAAGTCGTATTT
Source organism: Ruegeria sp. CRTD044 (assembly GCF_059613485.1). Classification (NCBI taxonomy): domain Bacteria; kingdom Pseudomonadati; phylum Pseudomonadota; class Alphaproteobacteria; order Rhodobacterales; family Roseobacteraceae; genus Ruegeria; species Ruegeria sp. CRTD044. The sequence continues at coordinate 118,102 of NZ_JBXWSP010000003.1, forward strand.
GCTGAAATCCAGCCCGTTCGGCACCACGAGGTCGCCGGGCTCCAGCGCCTTTTTCAGGTCCGGCACCACGGTTTCCGGGGCAGGCGCGTCGAGGTTCGATTTCCGCACCATCACCCAGCGCACGTATTCGATCACCACTTCGTCGCGCTGGTTCAGTCCGCGCGTGCGCACCCAGACTACGCCGGTCTTGCCGTTCGAGTTCTGCTTGAGGCCGATCACCTCGGATTCCGACCGCAAGGTGTCACCGGGATAGACCGGCTGCAGCCAGCGCCCCTCGGCATAGCCCAGGTTCGCGACCGCGTTCAGCGACACATCCGGCACCGTCTTGCCGAACACCACATGGAACGCCGCCAGATCGTCGAGCGGGCTTTGCGGCAGGCCGCAGCTCCGGGCGAACTCGTCCGAGGAATAGAGCGCGTGGCGCGCGGGATATAGCGCATGATAGAGCGCGCGCTCGCCCACCGTCACGGTGCGGGGCACCGCGTGGTGCAGCACCTGCCCGATGAAGTAGTCCTCGAAAAAGCGGCCCGGATTGGTCTTTGCCATTATTGCTGTCCCAGTTTCATGTCGGGGGAATAGTCGGCCGCGACATCCTTGGTCACGGCCTGCGCACAGCGCATCTTGCTGGTGGACGGATCGAACGCATAGGCCGGAGAGCCGTGCAGCTCCCACCCTTTGGCCAGCGCCTCGGACACCTTGTGGCAGAAGTCCGAGGTGTCCTCTTCAGTCAGCAGTCGATAAAGTTTCGCCATCACGTCACCTGCCTAACCCGGGAACGGAGACGGGCCGACCAGCCCGTGGATGTAACCGATGATGCCCAGCAGCACGATCGAGGCCACGAAGAACATCGCATCCTTGCCCAGCGTTCCCGGCTCGCCCGGGGTCCAGTTGGGCTCGGACTTGTTGATGACGATCACTTCGACCACGGCCCAGGCCAACAGGCCGCCGAACAGGATGATCGACGCCAGATCACCATTGACCAGCAGATGCGCAAAGGCCCAGAGCTTGAACCCGCCCAGCATCGGATGACGCACCCGGTTCAGCAGTCGGCCCTTGGTTCCGGCCGGGCTCATCATCCAGATCGCGATCAGCACCAGCAGGTTGTTGATATGGATCATGAAGCTAGGCGGCGCCCAGACATGGATGAAATCGGTCATGCGATAGCCGAAGATCATCAGCAGGATCGACACGACCAGCGCACCCGCGACGGCGCCCTTGCCAGTATCGCCCATGGCCGCGCGGCGGGCGGGCATCAGACGTTTGAACAGATGTGCGGCCCACCAAAGCGCCACGCCGAGAATGAGAAGAACGAAGCCCATGCTGGCTTACCCCGCTTGCAAAGCTGATATCGCCTCTGCTTTTGCCAGAATTTCACGGGCAGTTACAACGTGCAGGTTTTCCACGATCTTGCCGTCGACCACGGCAACGCCCTGTCCTTTGGCCTCGACCTCTTCGAAAGCGACGATCTGGCGGCGGGCCAGGTCGATCTCGGCCTCGGAGGGGGCGAAGGCGGTATTGGCGGTCTCGACCTGCGCGGGGTGGATCAGCGTCTTGCCGTCAAAGCCCATGTCGCGGCCCTGCGCGCATTCGGCGGCCAGCCCCTCGGTATCCTTGAAGGCGTTGTAGACGCCATCGACGATCACCAGCCCCTCGGCCTTGGCGGCCAGCAGGCACAGGCCCAGCGAGGTCATCAGCGGCAGGCGGTCGGGGCGGAAGCGGGTCTGCAGTTCTTTCGCCAGATCGTTGGTGCCCATGACAAAGCCCGCCATCAGCGGATGGGCCGCGATCGCGGCCGCGTTCAGCATGCCGCGCGGGGTTTCCATCATCGCCCAGATCGGCAGGTCACCGGTGATCGCGGCCAGCGCATCCACGTCGGCGGCCGAATTCACCTTGGGCAGCAGCACCACGTCGGCATCCATCTCGCGTACGGCCTCGGCATCGGCGCGGCCCCACGGGGTGTCGAGGCCGTTGATTCGAACGATCTTGACGCGCGGGCCGTATCCGCCCGTCGTCAGCGCGGCCTTGAGCGTTTCGCGCGCATTGTCCTTTTCATCAGCGGCAACCGCGTCTTCCAGATCGAAGATAATGGCATCGACCGGCAGCGAGCGCGCCTTGTCGAGCGCCCGCTCCTTGGAGCCGGGGATATACAGAACAGAGCGGTAGGGGCGCTGGCGGGGGTCCATTGGAGCCTCTCGTTGAAATAAAGTTGCGCAGAATGGGGCATTTTTTGCCGGAAACTTCAAGGCCAAAATCGCCGCATTGCAGCATGCGACGCAACGCGCGGTGGTTTTACCGCAATTGCAGAGGGTTCCGGCAGCTTTGGTCCAGTCAACAGGCAAAGGGGGCCGGAGATGAATCAGTGGTTGTTTCAGATGACGATGGGGCTGGGCATCATGGTGCTGGCGGCGCAGCAGGTGCAGGCGCAGTCGCCGAACTGTGCGCCCCGGCCGGACGTGCTGCAGCGGTTGGCCGAGACCTATGGCGAGACCCGGCGCGGCATCGGCATGGCGCGGCAGGGGGCGGTGATGGAAGTCTTTGCCTCGGACGAAACCGGCACATGGACCATCACCGTGACCTTGCCGGATGGCATGACCTGCCTGATCGCGGCAGGCGAGGCCTATGAGGTGATGGCCGAGGCGCTGCCGCCCGATGCCTGAGGGTCAGGTCAACGCGTCCCAGATCAGTTTCGTGCCGGTCAGGGTCAGCAGAACGTAGGCGATGCCGAAGAACAAGCGCTCGGACATCATCCAGTGGGCGCGCACGCCCAGCCAGGCACCGAGGATGGCGAAGGGGGTCAGCAGCAGATCGGCCCAGGCGGTCTGTAGGGTGAACATGCCCAGATAGGCATAGGGGACAAACTTGGCGATGTTGATGACCCAAAAGACCAGCACGGTGGTGGCCTGGAACTCGGTTTTCGTCAGGCGTTGCGACAGCAGGTAGACGGCGGCGGGCGGGCCGCCGGCATGGCTGACGAAGCTGGTGAAGCCGGCGACCAGCCCCGCGAACAGCCCGGCCGGGGGCGGCAGGCGGTTGGCGAAGCCACGCACCCAGCCGCGGGTTTGGGCGACGTGCCAGATCACGAAGCCCACCGAAATGCCCCCGATCAGCAGGCGCAGCAGGTCTTCGTCGGTCGCCCGGTACAGCAGCGCGCCCAGCACCACGCCCGGCACCGCGCCCAGCATCAGCAAGCGGGCGTCGGGCCAGCTCCAGCGTTTCCAGTAGGGGCGCAGCGTTGCCAGATCGATCACCATCAGGATCGGCAACATCAGCGCCAGCGCCTGCCCCGGGTCAAGGATCAGCGCCAGAATCGACGAGGACGCAAAGGCCACGCCCGAGCCGAAGCCACCCTTGGAGATGCCCGCAAAGATCACGGCCGGGATCGCCACGGCAAAAAACATCAGGTTCAATTCGACCATGCGGCGGCCCCGAAACGGCTTGTCCTGCGGGTGGTTTAGCGCAACCGGCGGGGGGCAGGCAAACGGTATGCGGTCGCATGCCGCGCTGCAGAACCCTTGCGCAACGGCGTTTTAACGACTAGCAAACCGTCGATTTCAAAACCGACCGGAGATATTCCAAATGGCCAGACCCAAGATCGCGCTGATCGGCGCAGGTCAGATCGGGGGCACGCTTGCCCACCTCGCAGCAATGAAGGAACTGGGGGATGTCGTTCTGTTCGACATCGCCGAGGGCATCCCGGAAGGCAAGGCGCTGGACATCGCCGAATCCGGCCCGTCCGAGGGCTTTGACGCCAAGCTGAAGGGCACCCAGTCCTACGAGGACATCGCCGGTGCCGATGTCTGCATCGTGACCGCCGGTGTGCCGCGCAAGCCAGGCATGAGCCGCGATGACCTGCTGGGCATCAACCTGAAGGTTATGAAGTCGGTCGGCGAAGGCATCGCCGCCAATGCACCCGACGCTTTCGTCATCTGCATCACCAACCCGCTGGACGCGATGGTCTGGGCGCTGCGCGAATTCTCGGGCCTGCCCCACAACAAGGTCTGCGGCATGGCCGGCGTGCTGGACTCGGCCCGTTTCCGCCACTTCCTGGCCGAAGAATTCGACGTGTCGATGAAGGACGTCACCGCCTTTGTTCTGGGCGGCCATGGCGACACGATGGTGCCTTCGGTGCGCTATTCGACCGTTGCCGGCATCCCGCTGCCCGATCTGGTCAAGATGGGCTGGACCACGCAGGAGAAGCTGGACGCCATCGTGCAGCGCACCCGTGACGGCGGCGCCGAGATCGTCGGCCTGCTGAAGACCGGCTCGGCCTACTACGCGCCTGCAACCTCGGCGATCGAGATGGCCGAAGCCTATCTGAAAGACCAGAAGCGCGTTCTGCCCTGCGCCGCCTATTGCGATGGCGAGTTGGGCGTGAAGGGCATGTATGTGGGCGTCCCGACCGTGATCGGCGCCGGCGGCATCGAAAAGGTCGTCAACATCCAGCTCAACGAAGAAGAGCAGGTCGGTTTCGACAATTCGGTGAACGCGGTGAAAGGTCTGATCGAGGCCTGCAAGGGCATCGACAGCTCATTGGCCTGATACATTGATCGGATTTTTGGTCCCCACCAAAGATCCGGCCAAACGCATGACACCCTGCCCCGCTGTCTCCAACCGGCGGGGCATTTCTTTTGGTCCCTCGAGTTCTATCGGAACATCCCAAGCCACCTGGCAACTCCCAGAAGCATCCCGCCAAGTGCGACCAGCAAGGCGCAAACGACCCAGAACGCATGCGGACTTTCGGCGCCGGGAATGCCGCCGACATTGATCCCCAGCACTCCCGCCACCAGGCCCAGCGGCAGAAAGACAGCGCTGACCACTGACAGCACGAGCATACGGCTGTTCATACGTTCGGCCCGTTCATCCATCAGCTGATCGTGTATGATCTGAACCCGTTCCCGCACGGCCGCCAGATCTTCGCCGATCCGGTAGATGCGCTCCGAGGCTTCGCGCAACCGCGACCGGTCGTGAGCCTGTAGCCACGGCACGTCTTCGATCTCGAGCGTCGTCAACGCGTCGCGCTGGGGTACCAGATACCGGCGCAGAACGATGGAGGACCTGCGGATCGCCGCCAGCTCGGACCGAGAAATCTCTGCATTCGCCTCAAGAAGCGCCTCCTCGAGGTCATCCACACGTTCGTTCAGATCGGTGATCGCAGGTTCGGCCCTATCTGCCAGCCGCAAGGCCAACCGCGCGACGAAGTCACCCGGCGATTTCGGTACCTGCCCGCGGTCGATGGCCGCCAGCATGTCCGCAACCGCATCCAAGGGGCGGCGCCAGACACCGATGATCTTGTTCTCCGTCAACCACAGCCTGACCGAGATCATGTCTTCGGGCGGTTGCCCTTCTTGCAGGTTCACTCCGCGCAGGTTCAGGATTACGCCATCGCCATGGACGGTACAGCGGGGCCGGGTCTCGTCCGCCGTCAGAGCGTCGATCACGAACTCATCAAGCCCGCCGGCGCGCAGAAGCGGAACCGTGCTTGGCGCTTCCAGCCTCAGGTGTTGCCAAGCGAACTGCCCCTCCGGTCCGGCCGGTATCCAGCTGGCAAATTCATCGGGGTCCAGTGACACGGCTTTGCCGGATCCATCGAAGATCCAGGTCATGACATCGGGGAAATTTGGGTTCGGCACTATTATCCGCTCGGAGCTTGTTCATGTTTGACCTGCCCGACCCAACCGGACCCACACAGGCCCGGTCAGATTAGCCAGCCTGCGAGAATGCGCCAAGTCCCGAAGGCCTGGCAGGTCCGGTCCCGCTGCTTCGAACGCTACCGGAAATGTTGGCGCAAACGGGGTGCGAACACGGTCTTCGAATATGTTTTCAAAGCCTATTCTGACTCGCTCGAATCATTTTTTGGCACCGGTTTGTTTGTGATCACACCCCGAAAATGTGTGATCACAAATGCCGAAAATCTTCGGCAAATAACGCGATCGCAGCAGAAAACCCTTTAATTTTTACCGCTAGACACCCCTATAACGATCTAATCGCAGTCAGACGGGACAGTTTCGATGAACATTCACGAATATCAGGCCAAGGCTCTTCTTCGCAGCTATGGCGCTCCGGTCTCCGACGGACGTGCAGTTCTGCGCGCCGAGGAAGCCAAAACAGCCGCCGGTGAACTGGACGGCCCCCTTTGGGTGGTCAAGGCACAGATTCACGCGGGCGGCCGCGGCAAAGGTCACTTCAAAGAGGCCGATGCCGGTGAAAAGGGCGGCGTGCGTCTGACCAAATCGGTGGAAGAAGCCGCCGAAGAAGCCAAGAAGATGCTGGGCCGCACGCTGGTCACCCACCAGACCGGCCCCGTAGGCAAGCAGGTCAACCGCGTTTACATCGAGGCCGGTTCGGGCATCGAGCGCGAGCTGTACCTGGCCCTGCTGGTGGACCGCCAGACCAGCCGCATCTCGTTCGTGTGCTCGACCGAAGGCGGTATGGACATCGAAGAAGTAGCCGCAGCGACACCCGAGAAAATCCTGTCCTTCTCGGTTGACCCGGCCACTGGGTACCAGCCGTATCACGGCCGGCGCATCGCCTTCTCGCTGGGTCTGGAAGGCGCGCAGGTCAAGCAATGCGTGCGTCTGATGGGCATCCTGTACAAGGCCTTCGTCGAGAAGGACATGGAGATGCTGGAGATCAACCCGCTGATCGTGGCCGAAGGCGGCGACCTCAAGGTGCTGGACGCCAAGCTGAGCTTTGACGGCAACGCGGTCTACCGCCACCCCGACATCGCCGAACTGCGCGACACCACCGAGGAAGACCCCAAGGAGCTGGAAGCCAGCAAATACGACCTGAACTACATCGCGCTGGACGGCGAGATCGGCTGCATGGTCAACGGCGCGGGCCTGGCGATGGCGACGATGGACATCATCAAGCTGTACGGTGCCGAGCCTGCCAACTTCCTCGACGTGGGTGGTGGCGCCACCAAAGAGAAAGTGACCGAGGCGTTCAAGATCATTACCAGCGACCCGAACGTCAAAGGCATCCTGGTCAACATCTTCGGGGGCATCATGCGCTGTGACGTCATCGCCGAGGGCGTTGTCGCCGCGGTGAAAGAGGTCGGCCTGCAGGTCCCACTGGTCGTGCGCCTGGAAGGCACCAATGTCGAGAAGGGCAAGGAGATCATCAACACCTCCGGCCTGGACGTGATCGCGGCGGACAACCTGAAAGACGGTGCCGAGAAGATCGTGAAGGCAGTCAAAGGCTGAACCCGATAACTCAGGGCGGGTCGCGGCCCGCCATTCCGACGAATACTGGCGGGTCAGATCCCGCCGAAAACAGGAGAACGCCAAATGGCAGTCCTCATCGACGAAAATACCAAAGTGATCTGTCAGGGCTTTACCGGCTCGCAGGGCACATTCCACTCTGAACAGGCCATCGCCTATGGCACCAAGATGGTCGGCGGCGTGACCCCCGGCAAAGGCGGGATGGAGCATCTGGGTCTGCCCGTGTTCAACTCGGTCCACGAAGCCAAGCACGTCACCGAGGCCAACGCCACCGTGATCTACGTGCCGCCGCCGTTTGCCGCGGATTCGATCCTCGAAGCGATCGATGCCGAGATGGAAGTGATCGTCTGCATCACCGAAGGCATCCCGGTTCTGGACATGATGAAGGTGAAGCGCGCGCTGGAAGGCAGCAAGTCGCGTCTTATCGGCCCAAACTGCCCCGGTGTCATCACGCCGGATGCCTGCAAGATCGGCATCATGCCCGGCCACATCCACAAGCGTGGTTCGGTCGGCGTCGTGTCGCGTTCCGGCACCCTGACCTATGAGGCCGTCAAGCAGACCACCGATGTGGGTCTGGGCCAGTCCACCTGCGTGGGCATCGGCGGCGACCCGATCAAAGGCACCGAGCATATCGACGTGCTGGAATGGTTCCTGGCCGATGACGAGACCGAGTCGATCATCATGATTGGCGAGATCGGCGGCTCGGCCGAGGAAGAAGCCGCGCAGTTCCTGGCGGATGAGGCCAAGAAAGGCCGCAAGAAGCCCGTTGCCGGTTTCATCGCCGGCCGCACGGCGCCTCCGGGCCGCCGCATGGGCCATGCGGGCGCGATCGTCGCCGGCGGCAAGGGCGGTGCCGAGGACAAGATCGAAGCCATGCGCAGCGCCGGCATCGTCGTGGCCGAAAGCCCGGCGCAGCTGGGCGAGGCTGTGCTGGAAGCAATCGGCAAGTAAACCGCCGGCCCCTTGCGTGGGCTGGCCTCAGCGGAGCGAAACACATGACCTTCAATGAAGCCGTCAAAACGTGTTTCTCCAAATACTTCACATTCTCGGGGCGGGCCTCTCGCCCCGAGTATTGGTATTTTTTCCTGTTCATTCTGGTCTGGAGCGCAATCGCCACGGTCATCGACTGGCATTTCTTCGGACAGGTCACGACCGTGCAATCCGAAGGCTCGGTCGAGGTGGCCGCCACGTCCAGCCAGCCGGTGCAGAGCATCGTGTCGCTGATCGTGTTCTTTCCGCATCTGGCCGTGGCGTGGCGGCGCATGCATGACACCGGGCGCAACGGTCTCTACGCGCTGCTGCCGATCCTTTTGATCCTTGGGGCTTTTGCCGTTCTGGTCTTCGGCATCGGCCTCGCCTCAAGCTTCCAGCACGGCGGTAGCCTCGACATCCTGTTCACGCGCGCCACGCTGCTGATCGTCATTCCGACACTGCTTGTTCTTCTCGTGTCGCCCCTCCTGGTTCTGTGGTGGCTGTCCCGCCCTAGTCAGCCAGGCACCAACAAATACGGTCCCAACCCATATGAGGTAACCCAATGACCGAACACTCGCCCAATTCTGCCTTCCATGCCTCGAGCTTCATGCAGGGGCACAATGCCGAGTACCTGGAGCAGCTATACGCCCAGTACACCAAGGACCCCGGCGCAATCGATGCGGCTTGGGCCGAGTTTTTCCGGCAGATGGGAGACGCGGCACCGGACGTCCAGAAAGAGGCCGAAGGGCCTTCGTGGGCGCGCACCGACTGGCCACCGATGCCGAATGATGACCTGACCGGCGCGCTGACCGGCGAGTGGATCGAGGTCGACGCCAAAGCTGCAGGCAACAAGATCAAGGAAAAGGCTGCCAAGGCGGGGGTTGATGTCAGCGACGAACAGATCAAGCGCGCCGTGCTGGATTCGATCCGCGCGCTGATGCTGATCCGGGCCTATCGAATCCGGGGTCACCTGGCCGCTGATCTGGACCCGCTGGGCATGCGCGCCGCGACCAACCATCCCGAGTTGGACCCCAAGACCTATGGCTTTACCGATGCCGACATGGACCGGCCGATCTTCATCGACAACGTGCTGGGTCTGCAGATGGCCAGCATGCGCCAGATCGTCGAGATCGTGAAACGCACCTATTGCGGCACTTTCGCGCTGCAGTACATGCACATCTCGAACCCCGAGGAGGCCGCTTGGCTGAAAGAACGGATCGAAGGTTATGGCAAGGAAATCTCGTTCACGCGGGAAGGCCGCAAGGCGATCCTGAACAAGATGGTCGAGGCCGAGGGCTTTGAGAAGTTCCTGCATGTGAAATACATGGGCACCAAGCGCTTCGGTCTGGACGGAGGCGAGGCGCTGATCCCGGCGATGGAACAGATCATCAAGCGTGGCGGCGCCCTGGGCCTGAGTGATATCGTGATCGGCATGCCGCACCGCGGACGTCTGAACATCCTGGCCAACGTGATGGGCAAACCCTACCGCGCCATTTTCAACGAGTTCCAGGGCGGCAGCTTCAAGCCCGAGGATGTGGATGGGTCGGGCGACGTGAAGTATCACCTCGGTGCGTCCAGCGACCGTGAGTTTGACGGCAACACCGTGCACCTGTCGCTGACGGCGAACCCGTCCCACCTCGAAGCCGTGAACCCGGTCGTTCTTGGCAAGGTTCGGGCCAAGCAGGACCAGCTTGGTGACACCGACCGCAGCAAGGTCATGGGCATTCTTCTCCACGGCGACGCCGCCTTTGCCGGCCAGGGTGTCGTGGCCGAAGGCTTTGGCCTGTCCGGTCTGCGCGGTCACAAGACCGGCGGCACCATGCATATCGTCGTGAACAACCAGATCGGCTTTACCACCGCGCCGCATTTCTCGCGCTCCAGCCCGTATCCGACCGATATCGCGCTGATGGTCGAGGCGCCAATCTTCCACGTGAACGGCGACGACCCCGAGGCGGTGGTGCACGCGGCCAAGGTCGCGACCGAATTCCGCCAGAAGTTCCACAAGGACGTGGTCATCGACATCTTCTGCTATCGCCGGTTCGGTCACAACGAGGGCGACGAGCCCATGTTCACCAACCCGATCATGTACAAGAAGATCAAAACCCACAAAACCACGCTGTCGCTGTACACCGAGCGGCTGGTCAAGGACGGTCTGATCCCTGAGGGCGAGATCGAGGACATGAAGGCCGCCTTTCAGGCGCATCTGAACGACGAGTTCGAGGCCGGCAAGGACTACAAACCCAACAAGGCCGACTGGCTGGATGGCCGGTGGTCGCATCTGGACAAGAACAAGGAAGAATATGTCCGCGGCGACACCGCAATCACGCCGGACACTCTGGCCGAGGTCGGCAAGGCGCTGGTGACGGTGCCCGAAGGCTTTGCCCTGCACAAGACTGTAGGTCGCCTTCTTGAACACAAGAAACAGATGTTCGAAACCGGTCAGGGCTTTGACTGGGCCACCGGCGAGGCGCTGGCCTTCGGGTCGCTGCTGACCGAGGGCTATCCGGTACGCCTGTCGGGGCAGGACGCCACCCGCGGTACTTTCAGCCAGCGCCATTCGGGCTTCATCAACCAAGAAACCGAAGAGCGCTATTATCCGCTGAACCACATCCGCGCCGGACAGTCGCAGTACGAAGTGATCGACTCGATGCTGTCGGAATACGCGGTGCTGGGCTTCGAATACGGCTACTCGCTGGCCGAGCCCAACGCGCTGGTTCTGTGGGAGGCCCAGTTCGGCGATTTCGCCAACGGCGCGCAGATCATGTTCGACCAGTTCATCAGCTCGGGCGAAAGCAAATGGTTGCGCATGTCCGGTCTGGTCTGCCTGCTGCCGCACGGGTTCGAGGGACAAGGCCCCGAGCACTCATCGGCGCGACTGGAGCGGTTCCTGCAGATGTGCGGCCAGGACAACTGGATCGTGGCCAACTGCACCACGCCTGCGAACTATTTTCACATCTTGCGCCGTCAGTTGCACCGCACCTTCCGCAAGCCGCTGATCCTGATGACGCCCAAATCGTTGCTGCGCCACAAGCTGGCGATCAGCAACGCCGAGGACTTCACCACCGGGTCCAGTTTCCACCGGGTGCTGTGGGACGACGCGCAAAAAGGCAACTCGGACACCCAGCTGGTGCCCGACGACAAGATCAAGCGCGTAGTGATGTGTTCGGGCAAGGTGTACTACGACCTGCTTGAGGAGCGCGACGCGCGCGGGATCGACGACGTCTACCTGCTGCGGATCGAGCAATACTATCCGTTCCCGGCCCATTCGCTGATCAACGAGCTTGAGCGGTTCAAACAGGCCGAGATGGTCTGGTGTCAGGAAGAGCCCAAGAACCAGGGCGCCTGGGGATTCATCGAACCCAACATCGAATGGGTCCTGTCCCGCATCGGTGCCAAGCATACCCGGCCGATCTATGCCGGCCGCGCCACTTCGGCCTCGCCCGCAACGGGTCTGGCCAGCCAACACAAAGCCCAACAAGAAGCGCTGGTGAACGAAGCGCTGACTATTGAAGGATAATTAACGATGACGATTGAAGTTCGTGTTCCCACGCTGGGCGAGTCCGTCACCGAAGCCACGGTCGCAACCTGGTTCAAGAAACCCGGCGATGCCGTCGCCGTGGATGAGATGCTGTGCGAGCTTGAGACGGACAAGGTCACCGTCGAGGTTCCGTCGCCCGCAGCCGGCGTGATGGGCGAGATCGTAGCCGCCGAAGGTGAGACGGTCGGCGTTGATGCTCTGTTGGCAACGATCCAGGCCGGCGAAGGTGCGGCCCCCGCGCCAAAAGCTGAAGCCGCGCCAACAGCGGCCCCTGCCGCTTCGGGCGGCAGCGTTGACGTGATGGTTCCGACACTCGGTGAGTCCGTCACCGAGGCGACCGTATCGACCTGGTTCAAGAAGGTCGGCGATACCGTCACACAGGACGAAATGCTGTGCGAACTGGAGACCGACAAGGTTTCGGTTGAGGTCCCGGCTCCGGCTGCGGGTGTACTCGCGGAGATCGTGGCCCCCGAGGGCGCGACGGTCGACGCGACCGCCAAGCTTGCCGTGATTTCGGGCGCTGAAGCAGGCGCCGAACCGGCTGCGCCGGCCGCGGCAGCCTCTGCCCCCGCAGCAGCCGCCACCGGCAAGGACGTGGCCAATGCGCCATCGGCCGAAAAGGCCATGGCCGAGGCCGGCCTGTCGGCCGATCAGGTCACCGGCACCGGCCGCGATGGTCGCATCATGAAGGAAGACGTGGCCCGCGCCGTCGCAACCGCCGCTGCCCCTGCCGCGGCCGCCCCGACACCGGCAGCAGCCCCGCGGGCTCCCGTAGCCGCCGAGGACGCCGCCCGCGAGGAACGCGTGCGCATGACGCGCCTGCGCCAGACCATCGCCAAGCGTCTGAAGGACGCGCAGAACACTGCCGCGATCCTGACCACCTACAACGAGGTGGACATGACCGAGGTGATGGCCCTCCGCAACCAGTACAAGGACCAGTTCGAGAAGAAGCATGGCGTGCGCCTGGGCTTTATGTCCTTCTTCACCAAGGCCTGCTGCCACGCGCTGAAAGAGGTGCCCGAGGTCAATGCCGAGATCGACGGTAATGACATCGTGTACAAGAACTACGTCCACATGGGCGTCGCCGCCGGCACTCCGCAGGGCCTGGTGGTTCCGGTGATCCGCGATGCGGACCGCATGTCGTTCGCCGAGATCGAGAAAGCCATCGCCGAGAAGGGCAAACGCGCCCGTGACGGCAAGCTGAGCATGGCCGAAATGCAGGGCGGTACCTTCACCATCTCGAATGGAGGCGTCTATGGCTCGCTGATGTCCTCGCCGATCCTGAACCCCCCGCAGTCGGGCATTCTGGGCATGCACAAGATTCAGGAACGTCCGATGGTCATCAATGGCGAGATCAAGATCCGTCCGATGATGTATCTGGCGCTGTCCTATGACCACCGCATCGTCGACGGCAAGGGCGCGGTGACCTTCCTTGTGCGCGTGAAAGAGGCGCTGGAAGATCCGCGCCGTCTGCTGATGGATCTGTAATCATGGCGACGCATGTACTCTGGCAGGCCGACGTGGCCGATTTCGACGCTTGGCTGAAGGTATTCCGCGAGGACAAGCCGATGCGCAAGGCGGCCGGGATTGTCGATCTGCACGTCTGGAAAGACCCCGAACAGCGCGATCATGCGGTTGCCCTGTTCGAGATTACCGATCTGGATCGGGCCCAGAGCTTCATCGAATCGGAAGAGCTGGCCATGCACCATGAACGTGGCGGCGTCGCGCATATTCAGGTGAAGGTTCTGACACCCGTCTGAACACGCACCGAGGCGATCCACCCCCGTGGGTCGCCTTTTCAAAAAGAACACTCCGCGGATTTGGGAGAACAAAATGGCTAACTATGACGTCATCGTAATCGGCGCCGGTCCCGGCGGCTATGTCTGCGCCATCCGCTGCGCGCAGCTGGGCCTGAAAACCGCCGTCGTCGAAGGGCGCGAGACGCTGGGCGGCACCTGTCTGAACGTGGGCTGCATCCCCTCGAAGGCGCTGCTGCATGCCAGCCATCAGCTGCACGAGGCCGAGCACAACTTTGCCAAGATGGGCCTCAAGGGCAAAAGCCCCTCGGTCGACTGGAAGCAGATGCTGGCCTACAAGCAGGACGTGATCGACACCAACACCAAAGGCGTCGAGTTCCTGTTCAAGAAGAACAAGATCGACTGGCTCAAGGGCTGGGGCTCGATCCCGGCGGCGGGCAAGGTCAAGGTCGGTGACGAGGTGCACGAGGCCAAGAACATAATCATCGCCTCCGGCTCCGAGGCGGCGTCGCTGCCCGGCGTCGAGATCGACGAGAAGGTCGTCGTGACCTCGACCGGCGCACTGGAGCTGAACAAGGTCCCGAAAAAGTTGGTGGTGATCGGCGCAGGCGTGATCGGGCTGGAACTGGGCTCGGTCTATCAGCGTCTGGGCGCCGAGGTAACGGTTATCGAATATCTCGACGTCATCACCCCGGGCATGGACCCCGAGGTGCAGAAGACCTTCCAGCGCATCCTGAAAAAACAGGGCATGAACTTCGTCATGGGGGCTGCAGTGCAAAAGACCGAGGCCACCAAGACCAAGGCCAAGGTGACCTACAAGCTGCGCAAGGATGACAGCGAGCACGTGATCGAGGCCGATACCGTTCTGGTGGCCACCGGGCGCAAGCCGTTTTACGACGGGCTGGGCTTGGATGCGCTGGGGGTCGAGCTGACCCCGCGCGGCCAGATCAAGGTCGGCAAGGACTGGCAGACCAACGTGCCGGGCATCTACGCCATCGGTGACGTGATCGAAGGCCCCATGTTGGCGCACAAGGCCGAGGACGAAGGCATGGCCGCCGCCGAAGTGGTCGCGGGCAAGCATGGGCACGTGAACTATGGCGTCATTCCGGGCGTGATCTACACCTGGCCCGAGGTTGCCAATGTCGGCGAGACCGAGGCCACGCTCAAAGAGCAGGGCCGCGCCTACAAGGTCGGCAAGTTCAGCTTTATGGGCAATGGCCGCGCCAAGGCGAACTTTGCCGCCGACGGGTTCGTCAAGATCCTGGCCGACAAGGAAACCGACCGCATCCTGGGCTGCCACATCATCGGTCCTGGCGCGGGCGACCTGATCCACGAGGTCTGCGTGGCGATGGAATTCGGCGCCTCGGCCGAGGATTTGGCTTTGACCTGCCACGCGCACCCGACATATTCCGAGGCCGTGCGCGAGGCCGCGCTGGCCTGCGGCGATGGTCCGATCCACGCCTGATGAGTTCGTCTCCGGCGGTCAGGCCGCCGGAGACAGCCACGCCCGCAGATAGGTTTCCAGCCGGTCGGTGAATGTCGTCGCCGAATGCAGGGCGCAGAATTTCAGTGACATCGCCTGGAAGGCAAAGGCCTGCACGCCCTCGGCCAGCAGGTCGGTCGGCACGTCCTGCCGGACGTCTGCCTGATCCATCCACATCATCACGATCCGGAAGTATTTCTCGAAGCAATAGGCGATCGGCCCGATTTCAGAGATCGCGGCAGCGCCGGAATAGCGGATCAGCAGGTCGAACACATAGCGTTCGGACATCATGAAATCATGCACCGGGGCCAGTGCCTCGATGATCTGCGGCACGGTTTTCGGCGGTTCCGCCGCCTGCGCCTGATCCAGACAAGCGTCCAGTTTTTCGCCGATCAGGATCTCCATCAGGGCGTCCTTGTCGAGGAAATGGGCAAAGAAGGTGCCCTTGGCCACACCGGCGGCCTGCACCACCTCTTCCACGCGCAACGCCTGGTATCCGTTCTTTTGCACCACGTCCGCCGCCGCCTGCAGCAGCTTGGCGCGGGTCTTCAGGGTTCGTTTCTGAATCGTCTTCTGCATGAGGCTTGTTCGCATATTTTTTGACCGTGGTCAAATTTAATATTGACCGTGGTCATTTTTTGATTCTATAAAATGACCGTGGTCAATTTTGGGAGAAACCCGATGCAACCGAAGAAAATTCTCATCCTCGACGGTCACCCCGCCGAAAGCAGCCTCTCGCGCACCTTTGCCGACACCTATGCCCAAGCCGCCCGTGCTAAGGGCCATGACGTGAAGACCGTTCACCTCAGCGATCTGGAGTTCGATTTCGATTTCGGGCAGGGCAACTATCATGATTTCAAACCGCTGGAGCCGGTTCTGGAACAGGTTCTGCAGGATTTCGAATGGAGCGATCACCTGGTTCTGACGACGCCCATGTGGTGGGGCGGGCTGCCTGCCAAGCTCAAGGGGCTAATCGACCGGATGTTCATCCCGGGCCGTACGTTCGATACCCGCAATCCCAACAAACTGGGATTCCCGGCACCGATGCTCGACGGCCGCACTGCGCGGGTCATCATCACCTCGGACACGCCGGGCTGGTTCATGCGGCTGGTCTACCGCCGGGCGTTGATTCACCAGATGCGCGGTCAGGTTCTGGGGTTCGTCGGGTTCAAGCCGACGCGGTTCACCTGGTTTTCCGGCGCCAGCTACCCCAAGCAGAACAGCGTCCAGAAATGGATCACGCGGGTCACCCGGCTGGGCGCAGCGGCAGCGTGATCACCATATCGTCTTTGCGGCGCGCGCACCCCATTCCCGATCATAGCGTGCGCCGCCTTCCTCGCCCTGCGACACCTCGGCCAGGATCTCGCCCACCGTCGGCAACTCGGCGCTGAGATCGCCGCCGGTCCAGGTTTCGGCCCGCATCAGCGCGCGGGCGCATTGCGTGTAGATTTCCCCGATTTCTATGACGATCACAGTGGCCGGTTGCTTGCCCTTTTTCTCGAACCGGGCGCACAGGTCGGCATCGGCCGTCAACCGCGCGGTACCGTTCACCCGCACCACGTTGTTCGAGCCCGGCACCATGAACATAAGCGCCACACGCGGATCGCGCACGATGTTGCGCAGGCTGTCCAGGCGGTTGTTGCCGCGCCAGTCGGGCAAGGCCAGGGTGCCGGGGTCCAGCTCCATCACCACCGGGCCGTCATCGCCCCGGGGGCTGCCATCCACCCCTTCGGGCCCCACCGTGGACAGCACGCACAACCGCGACGCCATGATCCATTTGCGGTAGAGCGGCGTCAGTTGCCGCGCAACCTTCCGTATCGAGGCGGCGCCGGGGGTGCCGTACAGCGCCTCAAGCGCGGTGATGTCATCGATGAACTGCATCCGGATCAAACCCCACTTCGCGCATCAGCGCGTTCGAGCGCGTCTCGATCACCTCTTCCAGCCGGGCCAGGAACGAGTCGCGATCGACGCCCGGCTCGATCGGGTCGAGGAACTCGACGATCGCATGGCCGGGTTTGCGCAGAATTCCCGACCGGGGCCAGAAGACACCGACATTGGTAGCAGCCGGCACGCAAGGGAAACCCAGCCCCTCGTAAAGAACGGCAGTGCCGACCTTGTAGGGTTTGTATACCCCCGGCGCCACGCGGGTGCCCTGCGGATAGATAACCAGTTGCCCGGGTTCGGTGAACTCCTTGGCGACGTCCTTGACCATCTTGGCCACCGCCGCACCGCGTTTGCCTCGATCGACCGCGATACAGCCCAGTCGACGTGCGTACATACCGATGATCGGAGTCCACAACAGTTCGCGCTTCATGATGAACTTGCCGTGGGGGATCGCGTCAAAGATCAGGATGATGTCGAAGAATGACTGGTGCTTGGCCGCGATCACCACCTCGCCCGTGGGCACGTTGCCGCGCACCTCGCCGCGAATTCCCACCATCCAGCGCGCCAGCCATATGGTCGTGCGCGCATAGGTCTTGCAGGCGCGCAGCGCCCCGCGCTTGGAGAACAGCGCATAGGGCGCGAAGACCAGGCCCAGAACCGCCATCCATGCGTAGATCGTGACCATGAAGATCAGCGAGCGCACCCATTGGACCGCCATTGCCATCACGAAAGCTCCTTCAATTTGCGACGAGCCGCCGACCATGTCGCGGCAAAGGCCACGGCCGCGCCCAGAATGGGGATTACGGCGGGCAGCAGCCAGTCGGCGCCCTGGAATCCAAGGCCGGTCAGGAAACCGCCCGCATCCGAGGCCTCGGGCAGCAGCAGCACCCCGGTCAGGCCCAGAACCGTCCCCACCACGGCACCGAAAAACGCGCGCCAGGTGAACCGACGCACGAAGGCACCGGCGATGAAGCGGTCGCGTGCACCGACCTGACGCAGCACCTCGATGATCTGGGCGTTGGCCGCGAGCGAGGCATTGGCCGCAAGCGTGATCATCGCCGCCGTGGCCCCACCAATCAGCAGGATCGAGATCCAGCCCAACCGCCGCAACGAGGTGGCGGCATCGACCAGCGGCTCGCGCCAGCGGGAATGGTCATCCAGAACCGCGCCTGGCACCTCGGCCGCCAGCCGTAGGCGCAGGCCCATCGTGTCCAGCCCCGGCTCACCCTCGATGATCTCGATCAGCTGTGGCACCGGCAGCGTGTCCAGCGGCAGATCGGGCCCGAACCAGGGTGCCAGCAACGCGGCCTGTTCTTCGGCGCTGAGCGCGCGCGCCGACGCCACGCCCGAGGTCTGTTTCAGAACCTCCAGTGCGGCCTCGGTCTGCGCTGCACGCTGTTCAGCGGGCGCATTGATCCGCAGAGTGGCCGCTCCGGCCAGCTCCGAGGCCCAGCGATCGGCCAAACGCCCCGAGGCCAGCGACAGCGCAAGCGCGAAAACTGTCAGAAAGGCCATCGCACCTGACACGAAAAGGGTCAGGTGCGCCGTAAATCCCGTTGGCGGCACGACGCGGTCGGCCCGGGCGTCCCGGCGCAGCAGGGCGCGAATGTCATCGGCAATCATAGATCCGCCCCCGCCAGTTGCAGCCGCCGCTGCGAGATCCGAAGAACCCGAGCCTGCACCTGGCTTTTGGCCGCCCGGATCAAGCTCAGATCGTGGGTGGCGATCACCACGGTCTTTCCCATGTGGTTCAACTCGATCAGCAGACGCAGCAGACGCTGGGACATCTCCCAGTCGACGTTGCCGGTGGGTTCGTCGGCCAACACCACGTCCGGTGACAGGATGACCGCCCGCGCCAGTGCAGCCCGTTGCCGCTCGCCGCCCGAAAGCTCCGGCGGAAGTGCGTCCAGGCGGCCACCAAGACCGACCCAGGACAGGAGTTCGGTCAGATCTTCCTGCTCGGACTCAACAGAGCGTCCCGACACCATCAGAGGCAGGGCGACATTTTCAGCCAGAGTCATGTGGTCCAGAAACCGGCAGTCCTGATGCACGACACCGATGCGACGGCGCAGCAGGGCCATCTGGTCCCGGTCCAGTCGGGCAATGTCCTGATCAAAGGCGCTGATCCGCCCCGAACTGGCCAGCAACGCGCCATAGCAGAGTTTCAACAGGGTCGTTTTGCCCGCTCCGGACGGGCCGGTCAGAAAATGGAACGACCCCGGCTGCAACTGGACCGAGACATTGCTCAGCAGTTCGCCGCCGCCATAGCTGTAGCTGACATTTTCAAGCTCGATCACGCCTGCCCTCAATATTGCTTGCGCCCTTCTTGCCCGAGCACGACCACGGTTTCAATGCCTGCACCGAGTCCATTTGGCGACACTTGATCCACCGGGCCGAAAACGCGCTTTGCTGTTTCGCCTTAACGGATTATCATTCTTGGAAAAACGACGACAGGCCGCCAGCGGCCGGGGAGGCAGTATGCGACTAACATGCCCGAACTGTAATGCCCAGTACGAGGTTCCGGATGAGGTCATTCCGGAGGAAGGTCGAGACGTGCAATGCTCGAGCTGCGAGCAGACCTGGTTCCAACCTAAACACCCGGAGGCCGAACCTGTCGCGGCCGAAACCGATGACGGGCCGGCCGAAAGCGCGCCCTCGGATGCGTCTGAGCCGCCAGCCGCCGAAGCTGCTGCGCCCGAACCGGAGCAGAAAGAAGACGAAGAGGTCAAAGCCGAACAGCCCGATCCCGAGGACGAAGCCCGGCCAGCCGCTCCGACCGGCAACGTCGATCCGGCCGTTGCGACAATCCTGCGGGAGGAAGCCGCGCGTGAGGCCGAACTGCGCGCCAAGGAAGGGTCCGGCCTGGAAAGCCAGCCGGATCTAGGTCTGGATCAGCAGCCGGAACCGGCCCCCAAGCCGACACCTCCTGCGGCGACCGAAACCGCCGCGGGAACCGGTCAGAAAGAGGCGCTGCCGGATGTGGACAGCATCAATTCGACGTTGCGCAGCGACGACGCACCCGCCGAGGCAGAGCCCGCCGAGGCCCCGCCGCGGAAATCGGGCGGGTTCCTGCGCGGCTTTGCGCTGATCCTGATCATCGGGGTCATCCTGTTCCTGGTCTACGGCAACGCCCGCCAGATCAGCGAGGCGGTTCCCCAGGCCGAGCCCGTGTTGCAGTCGTATGTCTCGATGGTCGATCAGGCCCGGGTCTGGCTGGAATCGCAGGCTGGCTCCGCGACCG
This sequence comes from Ruegeria sp. CRTD044, assembly GCF_059613485.1. Taxonomy (NCBI): domain Bacteria; kingdom Pseudomonadati; phylum Pseudomonadota; class Alphaproteobacteria; order Rhodobacterales; family Roseobacteraceae; genus Ruegeria; species Ruegeria sp. CRTD044. The sequence continues at coordinate 138,197 of NZ_JBXWSP010000003.1, forward strand.
AGTAACTCTGCCGGTCAGAACCGCTCGAGCAACCTTTTGAGGTATTCCAGTTCGATTCTGGGCCTGTCGGTTTCGCCGGTACGGCGACGGATTTCATCCAGCAACTCGCGGGCACGGCGATACACATCATCCCCCTGCAGCAGGTTCTCCTCGGTCGAGATCGAGCCTGCAGCGCCCGGATTCCGACCCAGCGGATCGCGGTTGTTGGCCTGCATGTCGCCGTCCTGCGTACCCTGACCGGGCTGGTTCTGCTGGTTCTGGGCCATTGCCTCACCCAGCTCACGCATCCCTTCGCGCAACGCCTCCATTGCTTCGGACTGGCGGTCGATCGCTTCGGCAAGGTCGTCGCTCCGCAGGGCATCTTCAGCCTCATCCATGGCACGACCTGCACGCCCCAGCGACTCGCGTGCGGCATCACCTTCGGGTGTTCCTGCGCCCGGCAGGTTCTGCTGCTGGCGGTTCAGTTCATCGCGCAGCGCCTGTTGGCGTTCGGCCAGAGTCCCCTGTCCCTGCTGGCCTTCGCCCGCCTGATCCGATCCTTGGCCCTGTCCGCCCTGACCCTCATGGCTCTGGCCGCGCCCCTGACCGCCCGAGCGGCCTTCATTGCCCTGGCTTTCACCGGCCTGCGCGCCGGGATTGAATTGCTCCTGCAAGTCACGGAAGGCCTCGTCGCTCAGGCCCTGCTGCTCACGCAGGGTTTCGGCCAAACCTTCCATGGCCTGCTGGCCTTCGGATTGTTGCCCCTGTCCCTGGCCCTGGGTCACGCGCATGTTTTCCATCATCTGCTGGAACTCCTCCAGCGCCTGCTGGGCCTCGGCCATGCGGCCTTGCTCCATCAGTTCCTGGATCCGGTCCATCATCCGCTGAAGGTCATCCTGCGTCATCTGCATGGATTCACCGGATTGGTTCTGCTGGCCCTGCTGGCCGTCCGGGTTTTCCTGCGCCAGTCGCTGCAGCTGACGAAGATACTCGTCGGTCGCTTCACGCAGTTCCTGCATCAACTCGGCGATTTCCTCGTCACTGGCACCGTTCTGCATCGCTTCGGTCAGACGCTCCTGAGCGCGGCGCATCCGCTCCAGCGCGTCGGCGAGCGTGCCTTCTTCGATCAGGATGGCCAAATCCCACAGGGCTTGCGCGATCTCGGTCTGCTGTTCGGGGTCCAGGCCGAATTCCGTAAAGGTTTCCAACCGGCGCAGAATGTAGCGCAGTCGCAGATATGCGGTTTCCGAACGGAAGACATCTTCGGGCCGGTGCGAAACCGCCCGCAACAGCTGAGCCACCCTTTTGGCATTGTCGCGCGACCACAGCAGATCTCGACGCTGCTCGATCACCGCCGCAGCCAGCGGATCAAAGAACCGGCGGGCGGGAAGGTCGGTTCGGTAGACATCCGACTCCGACACCTGATCAGCGGCATCGACGGCCGAAAGGGTAATCTTGACCGGCAGGTGCGCCCAAGGGTGTTCCGAAAAGTCCTCGATCAGGTCTTCCGTGAAATCGCTCCGGTCACCAGCGATCGGCATAGGCAGGTCGACGGTGACCGCATCGCGTGGTTCGGGTGCAACGGCCAGACCATGGCGACGATCGACCGCGGCCAGGTCCAGTTCGATCAACGCGGTGCCTGACAGGATGCCATAATCGTCACGCGCCGAGAACGGCAGTTTCATCTGGCCACCAGCCTCGGCCGTGGCGGGTTCAGCTACGGCGATTACCGGCGGCGCGTCCGCAATGACCTCGACACCCCAGTCACGCCCTGCAGGGCCCTCGATCGACAATCGGCCCGAACGCTCGACGACAAACTCCTGATCCGGATCGGTTGCTGTCGTGGTGGAAGCTAAGGAACTGGTTTCGGTCAAGCTGTGCGCGCCGACCTCGCCATAAAAGCGCAAAGTGACGCGGCTGCCTTGTGGCACTGTCAGCGTCGGACCGGATTGATCGGCCAGATACAGCGTCGGCAGGCCGGTATAGCGAGGCGGCTCGACCCAGCCTTCCCAGCTGGGGCCCTGGCCGGCTACGGCCGTGCCGGGTGTCATCTGGGCGACCGATCCAACTTTCCAGAACGATCCGAACAGCAATCCGACCACCAGCGCCAAAAGCGCCGCATAGCGCAGCGCGTAGGGGTCACGAGCGGCAAGGTTCAGGTCAGGCTTGACCGGTCCTGCCTGCGCGGCGCGGGCGGCCATGCGCGCCTGATGGGCCTGCCACAAAGCGCGCGAATCTTCGTCCATCGCCCCGATGGCCTGATCGTCCAGCAATGCCTGGATGGGACGGCCCGGCAGTGTCTCGTCCAGTCGGACAAGCGCCTGCGTGCGGGTGGGGAACCGAAACCTCCGCGCGCCCCAGACCAATGCAACCGTCAACGCCAGAATGGATGCGGCTCCGATGATCCAGACGGTTTCAACGCCGACGAGGTCGTGGAGACCCAGCAGCAAGGCCGCCATGATCAGGGCCGCAATCGACAGGAACGGCCAAAAGGCGCGCATCACCTGCTCGGCCAGCATCCCCGTGCGCGTCAGCAACAGGGACAGTCTGGGGATCGGCAGGTTGCGAGTGTCGGTCACGTCAGGCCTCCGGGTCGGGCCCGCGCGGTTATCGCGTCACAGCCACTCAGGTATGGTATCGCGGTTTATGATTTCGTCAAAGGTTGGCCGTTCACGAATAACCGCGAATTGATCGCCATGAACCAGAACTTCGGGGATCAGGGGCCGGGTGTTGTATTCACTGGACATCACCGCGCCATAGGCGCCGGCACTGCGAAATGCGACCAGATCCCCCGGGTTCAGCGGTGGCATCGCCCTTTGTTTCGCAAAGGTATCCCCGGTCTCGCAGACCGGCCCGACGATGTCATAGGGGCGTTGTTCGACCCCCGGCGCGGGCTCAATGACGGGAACGATGTCGTGATAGGCGTCGTACATGGCCGGACGGATCAGATCGTTCATTGCCCCGTCGAGGATCAGGAAATCGCGCCCTTCGCCCGACTTCACATAGATCACCTTCGACACCATCAGCCCCGCGTTGCCCGCGATCAGACGGCCCGGCTCAATCTCAATCTCGCAGCCCAGATGGCCCAGTGTTTCCTTGATCATCGCACCGTATTCCAACGGCAGCGGCGGTGCTTCGTTCGAACGGGCATAGGGAATGCCCAGCCCGCCACCCAAGTCCAGACGGTGAATGTCGTGACCCTGTGCGCGCAGCTGTTCGGTCAGCTCGGCGACTTTGGAGTAGGCCAGGCGGAACGGCTCAAGATCGGTCAGTTGCGAGCCGATATGCACGTCAATGCCCACCACCTTCAGGCCGGGCAGGCTGGCCGCATGGGCATAGACCTCGGGTGCGCGGGCGATCGGGATGCCGAATTTGTTTTCGGATTTTCCTGTGGCGATTTTGGCGTGAGTCTTGGCGTCGACGTCCGGGTTCACCCGAACAGTGATCGGCGCGATCATGCCCAGTTCCTGCGCGACGGCGTTGATCACCTCCATCTCGGGCTCGGATTCGACGTTGAACTGGCGAATCCCGCCGGTCAGCGCGATGCGGATTTCCTCAGCCGTTTTGCCGACGCCCGAGAACACGATCTTTTCGCCCGGCACGCCCGCTGCCTTGGCCCGCAGGTACTCGCCGCCCGAAACCACGTCCATCCCCGCGCCCGCCTGCGCCAGCGTTTTCAGAATGGCCTGGTTGCTGGCGGCCTTCATCGCATAACAGACCACGTGGTCGGTACCTGCCAACGCCTCGTCGAACAGGTTGTAATGCCGCAGCAGCGTCGCCGTGGAATAGACATAGAACGGCGTGCCAACCGCAGCAGCGATCTCGGCGACCGGGACGTCCTCGGCGCACAACACGCCATCGCGGTAAAGAAAGTGATCCATATCTGCGCGCTTAGACCAAAACAGGCCTGTGGATCAACGGGATTTGCATCGCGGGCACGCAATCCGGTGCGAACCGCACAGAAGTCGGGCGCAACGGCTTATCCGCGCAGGCCGGCCTCAAGCAACGAAAGGGTCGCGTCGCGCCGCGCTTCAAAGTCGCTTTCATCGCCCCCGAAGATCGCCAGATGGATCACCAGCCCATCCAGCATCGCCGTCACCGCCTGCGCTGCGGCCTGCGCACTGAGATCGCCGCGGATTTCACCCGCGCGGATAAAGGGAGCGAACTGAGCCGCATAATGATCGGCAAGCCAGGCGAAGAATCCGCCAATGATCTCGGCCGCGCGCGGGTCCTGAAATCCGGGGCCCAGCACGTCAAAGAACAGCTGCGTTGCAGCTAGACGGTCGGCGGGCATGGACAGACGCAGCCCGGTCATGAACTGGTCCAGCGTCTGCGGGGCCGGGATGTCGCTGATGCGGGCGCGGATATCCTCGAAATACCGCTGCAGCAACGCCAGAAGCAAAGCCTCCTTGCTTTGGAAATACAGATACAACGTGCCCTTGGCCATCCCGGCCTGATGGGCCACGTCCTGCATCTTGGTAGCGTGATAGCCCTGATCCAGAAAGCAGGCCATGGCGGCATCCAATATCCGCCCCTGCATCTCTTCGCGATCGACGATCTTCGGCATCTTGCCCCTCGATTTTCTTCCGGCGCGCCTTTCTTGACGCAGATTGGACGCAGCGTCACGCAAATTCAATCTTTTAATGACTTGACGGTCAGTAACACCACCTCCATTTATGACCCGCCAGTCATTAAAAGGATTCTGTCATGGCGCATTCGTCACAAGTCAACGCCGGCCCAACGCGTCCTATGGCCTCCCAACCCACGGCAACAGCCGCCAAACTGATGCTTGTCCTCGTCGCCAGCTTTGTCACGCTCGTCCCCGGCGGACCGATCGAGACCCGGGACTTTTCCGGGCTGGGTGGAACGGTGTTCTGGGGTTTCAACGCCTTTCTGATCGCGCTTGCCCTGCTGGCCGTGGGGTCGGCGGTGGCTATGCTGCGCGGCTCGGCAACGGCAAGCTGGGGCGCCATCGTGGCGGCCTGGGGGTACATCTTCGTGGTCCTGCTGGACCTGGGTCATGTCTTCCCCACATCACCCGACCCGATTCCGCTGATGCTGGGACTGGTCGAGATTCTGGATTTCATCCTGGCTTTCTACATCCTGGCATTGGCTCATCGTGGCCTGGGCCACCTCTGAACCTGCCCGGCGCGCACTCGTGTACGGCCCGAAGCCACAGCAACAGGAGGTGGCGCCGGGTCCCGCCGTAATACCTACAAAGAAAGACAACTCATGCTGTTCAAGGAACGTTTCACATTGACCGTCTTGCCGCTGGCCCTGGTCACAGCCGCATGCAGCGGCACCGGTGCCCAACACCAACCCGTCCTGTCTGCCGAGCCGGGCCCGGCTTACGCCGCTGATCTGGACCAGTGCCGCGCATTGGCCAAGTCTCAGGACCTGTGGAACCCGGAAACCCGGACACAGGCCTTGATAGGCGCCGGGGTCGGCGCATTGGCAGGTATTTCGGACGACACGGTTGGAAACACAGAAGGCGCCATAGCCGGCGCAGCGGTGGGATCAGCGGCAGGTGCCGTCGCCGGAGCCGCCGAGATGCGCAACACCCGGCGTGACATTCTGATCGAGTGTCTGCGGCAGCGCGGGCACCCTGTGGCCGGCTGAGCGCATCAAGCGCTCATTCAGAAATTCGTCGACACCCCAGCCCGCGCGTATCCGGATACGGACACTCCAGCCCCCGAGCGCGTGGGCTCTTCTACTGGCTGAGAGCGCGGCGGATTCGTGGTTTCGCAGGCCGCCAGCACGGCAAGCGACAGGATAAGGCCGAGTGGTTTCATTTCGCTGCCTTCATTAGTTGGATCACTTGCTAAATGGCGACTGGCACGTCGCTTTCAACCACAGAGCGTTCAGATCCCCAGAAACACGCTGAGGGGGCCTCGGTGCAGGCCGACGCCCCCGCTTACATATGTGCCACTGGTCGAAACGCCCACATTGGCGTTCAGGGTCGGCTGGACGGGCTCTCCGTCGGCGCCGCAGGCCGCCAAAGCAAAGGCGGACCCGATCAGGGCAATCACACGCAAGGTTGTCATTCCAGCATCTCCTTCCAGCGGGCGATCTGCGCCCGGACCTGGTCCGGGGCCGTACCGCCATAGGACTGGCGCGAGTTTACCGAATTATCCACGCCAAGGACAGAATAGACATCCTGCGTAATGCCCGCATGGATCGACTGCATGTCCTCGAGCGTCAGATCGGGCAGGTCGCAGCCCTTCTTCTCGGCCATGGCGACCAGCGATCCTGTGACGTGGTGCGCATCACGGAATGGCAGGCCCAGCACCCGCACTAGCCAGTCGGCCAGATCGGTCGCGGTGGAAAAGCCCGAGCCGGCGGCGGCGGCCAGGCTGTCGCGGTTGGCGGTCATGTCCTTGACCATGCCCTCCATCGCCGCCAGCGCCAGCATCCAGTTGTCGGCGGCATCAAAGACCTGCTCCTTGTCTTCCTGCATGTCCTTGGAATAGGCCAGCGGCAGCCCTTTCATCACCATCATCAGCGCCGTGTTGGCACCAAAGATCCGGCCCACCTTGGCGCGGATCAGCTCGGCGGCGTCGGGGTTCTTTTTCTGCGGCATGATCGACGAGCCGGTCGAGAACCGGTCTGACAGGGTGACAAAGCGGAACTGGGCCGAAGACCAGATCACCAGTTCCTCGGCAAAGCGCGACAGGTGCACCGCGCATATCGAGGCCACCGACAGGAATTCCAGCGCGAAGTCGCGGTCGCTGACCGCATCCAGCGAGTTGGCGGCAGGCCGGTCAAAGCCCAGCGCCTGCGCCGTCATGTGCCGGTCGATCGGGAAGGACGTGCCGGCCAGCGCCGCCGCGCCCAACGGGCATTCGTTCATCCGCGCCCGCGCATCGCGCACGCGAGACAGGTCGCGGCCGAACATCTCGACATAGGCCATCATGTGGTGGCCCCAGGTCACCGGCTGCGCGGTCTGCAGGTGGGTGAAACCGGGCATGACCCAATCGGCCCCGGCCTCGGCCTGCGCCAAAAGCGCGCGGATCAGGGCCAGCAGGCCGGATTCGGCGGCGTCCAGCTGATCGCGGACCCACAGTTTGAAATCGGTCGCCACCTGGTCATTGCGGCTGCGGCCCGTGTGCAAACGGCCTGCGGGCTCGCCGATGATCTCTTTCAGGCGCGCCTCGACATTCATGTGGATGTCTTCCAGCGCGGTCGAGAACTGGAACTCACCGCGTTCGATCTCTGACAAAACGGTGAGCAGCCCTTCCCGAATGGCCTCGGCATCACTATCACTTATGACGCCCGTGGCGGCCAGCATGGCGGCATGGGCACGCGAGCCCGCGATGTCCTGGGCCGCCATCCGTCGGTCGAACCCGATCGAGGCATTGATCGCCTCCATGATCGCGTCTGGTCCGGCGGCAAAGCGGCCGCCCCACATCTGGTTCGAGGATTGTTCGGTCATGCTGGAAAACCCGGAGTTGATATGCGCCTGTTTCGTCTGATCCCCCTTTATATGGCCCTTGCGCTGGGTGCAAATGCCGCTTTGGCCGCCGACACACAGGCCCTGGCCGACTTGCGCGACGGCAGCCTGAAACGCCTGATCCTGCATTCCGAGCCGAAACCGGTCTCGGACGCGGAATTCCAGCTGGAAGATGACGGCGGCACCGCCACGCTGGCGGATTATCGCGGCAAATACGTTCTGCTGAACTTCTGGGCCACCTGGTGCGCACCCTGCCGCAAGGAGATGCCCCAGATCGCCGAGTTGCAGGAGGAATTCGGCGGAGACCAGTTCGAGGTTCTGACGCTGGCCACCGGGCGCAACTCGCCCGCGGGGATCAAGAAGTTCTTTGATGAAAACGGCATCACCAACCTGCCCCGCCATCAAGACCCGAAACAGGCCGTCGCCCGCGAGATGGGTATCGTCGGTCTGCCGATCACCATAATCATCGACCCCGAAGGCCAAGAAATCGCACGTTTGATCGGCGATGCCGAATGGAACTCGGACAGTGCCAAGGCGATCATCGCGGCCCTGCTGAACCCCGAAAGCTGACCTCCTGACGGGCCTTTTGTGCTAGACTGGAACCGGCCTGAACAGGGCCGGTTTTTCATTGGCAACAGACAGGAGGCTGAGATGAAACCGGTGGTTTTGCTGATCGGCCGGCTGCCCAACGTGGTCGGCGACGTGGCGCGGCAATTGGACCACCTTCCGATCCGGTGGCTGGGTGCGCATGATCCCGACGAGGTGCGGCGGCAACTGGACGCCGAACCGCGCATCGCCTGCGCGATCATGGGCGCGGGCCTAGATGACAAGGTGCGCGGCGAACTGGTGGGCATCATCGCGGCGCGGCGGCCGGATATCTGCATTCACCTAAAGGATCGCGCCTCGGGGCCCGAGGGGTTGGTGCCCTTCGTCGAGCGCGTTGTCCGGCACGAGTTGCTGGAGCCACACGACGCCCCCTGACGCAACGCCACCTTTGACAGGGCCTGACCCCGCTTGCACTCTGTCCGCGGGAGGACATCATGCCGCTGGAAATCCTGCTGGTTCTGGTGGTCGGTGGCATTGCCGGCATCACCATACTGCTGCATCTGACGGGAAAATCGCGTCAGCGCGTGCTGAGCGCCGATACCGCGCGCGCCGAATGGGTGCGCCACTTCCCCGACGACACCATCATCGACGTCACCCTGACCCATGACGGACATGCCGCATTGCTGCGCACCGAGACCGGGCCGGGCCTGTTGTGGTCCTTTGGCGCCGACACGGTGGCCCGCCACCTGCGCGATTTCGACTGGATCGACCACCCCGAGGGCATCGAGGTCCAATTCCACGACTTCGCCACCCCCGGCGTCACCGTCCGCCTTGACGAAACCGAGCGCCGCCACTGGCGCCACCTGCTGGAGCCCGCATGACCGACCAGATCAGCTTTCCCGATGTCGTCCAATGGGCCGTGCCGTTCTTCATCGCCGCCATCCTGGCCGAATTCCTGTGGATTGCCGTGAAGGGCCGTGGCGGTCGGTATGAGACCCGCGACGCCGTGACCTCACTGATCATGGGAGCGGGCAACATCGCGTCCGGGTTCCTGCTGGGCTTTATCGCCTACGGGTTCTTCATGTGGCTGTGGAAGATCACGCCGCTGGATCTGGGCACGTCGATCCCGGTGATCATCCTGTGCTTTGTGCTGGATGACCTGCGCTATTACTGGGTGCACCGGTTCGGGCATCGCATCCGCTGGGTCTGGGCCAGCCATGTGAACCACCACAGCTCGCAGCACTACAACCTGACCACCGCCCTGCGGCAGACCTGGACCTATACTTTCACCTTCATGATGGTCGTGCGCGCACCGCTGATCCTGCTGGGGTTCCACCCGGCGATGGTGCTGTTCTGCGGCGGCCTGAACCTGATCTACCAGTTCTGGATTCACACCGAGGCCATCAGCAAGATGCCGCGCTGGTTCGAGGCGGTCATGAACACGCCCAGCCACCACCGCGCCCACCACGGCCGCAACGCGCGCTATCTGGATTGCAACTATGCCGGGGTGTTCATCATCTGGGACAAGCTCTTCGGCACCTTCGTCCCCGAGCAGGAGGACGACCAGGTCGATTATGGCCTGGTGCACAATATCGGCACCTTCAACCCGCTGCGGGTGGCCTTTCACGAATGGGTGGCCATTTGGCGGGACGCGACCCAGCCGGGCCTGACCCTGAAACAGCGGCTGGCCTATTGCTTTGCCCCGCCGGGCTACAGCCATGACGGCAGCCGCGACAGCTCCGAGCAGATCAAGGCCAAGCACCTGGCGAGCCACCCCGAAGATCTCGGAACGCCCGGTTTCGAGCAATTCGACGAAAACCTGCCCAACCAACAGGCAAAACAGGCCTGAGACTGGCGGCGTCTGCCGGGCGGGCGCTTGAATTCCGGCGCGCGTGCTCCATATCCGGACAAGTGACAAGTTTGTTCGGTCGGAGTTCCACCATGTCCCGCGTTACTGCCATCTTCACCGCGACCGGTCTGTTGGGCCTGGTAATCGCGATGCTCAGCGCCCTTGGGCAGCAGCCTGCCCCGGCGGTAATGATGCTTGGAGTGGCTATGGTGGGCACAGGCTTCCTGGGTGCCGTGATTGGCGCCGTGGTCGAATTGCGCCACGCAGCCCAGACGACCCGCTGATCCCACCCACTGATTCCCGACGCGCATTAACCGCAAATTCACCGGTACGACCCGAAACTACGTGCTGACCGGTTTCGGAAACGTACGGGGATTCGGCATCGATGCGGAAAAAGGACTTTGCAGATCTGCCAGAAGGTGGGGACAGCCCGTTGAATTCGGCCGTCGCCGCGCGGGACACTTCGACCGTTCAAATGGCGACCGAGGCCGTCAAGCATCAGCAATGCCGCCTCGCGTTCCAGCCCGTCATGCAAGCACGCGACCCGCACGGCGTCGCATTCTACGAGGCATTCATCCGCGTGCTGGACGAAACCGGCCGCGTGATCCCCGCGCGGGAGTTCATGCCGCAGGTGGAAAACACACCAATCGGCCGGGAACTGGATTGCATAGCATTGGAAAAAGGGTTGCGCGCCCTGTCGAGAAATCCGGAAATCCGGCTTTCTATCAACATGTCCGCACGCTCGATCGGATACGCGCGCTGGTCACGGATATTGGACCGGTTTCTCAAACGGGAAAAAACGCTGGGCGAGCGGCTTATCCTCGAAATCTCCGAAAGCTCGGCAATGCAGGTTCCCGAACTGGTGGTCGATTTCATGGACCGGCTTCAGGATCGCGGGATCGCTTTTGCGCTGGACGACTTCGGCGCCAGCAACTTCAGCTTCAGGTATTTTCGCGAGTTCTTCTTTGACGCGGCGAAGATCGACGGGCAGTTCGTACGGGGTGTCAGCACCAACCCGGACAATCAGGCGCTGGTGCGCGCGCTGATCGCCGTCGCCCGTGAGTTTGAGATTCTGGTCATCGCCGAATCGGTCGAAACTCGTGAAGATGCCGAGTTTCTGGTAGCCAGCGGTGTGGACTGCCTGCAGGGCTATCTATTCGGCGCTCCGACGGTGAAAGCCCCGTGGCAGCCGGAAAAAGAAGCCAAAACAGGAAGTTGAACCTAATTCCCTTGGGCGCAATTCGGCCGAGGCTTTCCCATGAGACAAGCTGTCCGTTGCTGCACGTGCAGCATTGCGCTATGGCAGACAGTGCTGGAGCGGGGGATCACGAGGCGCTCTTGCATCGCCAGAGAGGCTCTGTGCGACCTGCGCCGTCAGATTTCCCACAGGACCTTGACGGTAAAGGATTGACTGTATGACCAACGTAGTAATCGCATCCGCCGCACGCACAGGAGTCGGCAGCTTTGGCGGTTCCTTTGCGAACACCCCCGCACATGATCTGGGCGCTGCCGTCCTCGAAGCCGTCGTGGAACGCGCCGGGATCGACAAGTCCGAGGTGAGCGAAACCATCATGGGTCAGGTTCTGACGGCCGCCCAAGGCCAGAACCCCGCACGCCAGGCGCACATCAACGCCGGCCTGCCGCAGGAAAGCGCGGCCTGGGGCATCAACCAGGTCTGTGGTTCAGGCCTGCGTGCCGTCGCACTGGGCGCTCAGCACATCCAGTTGGGAGATGCAGAGATCGTGTGCGCTGGTGGGCAGGAGAACATGACCCTGTCCCCCCACGCCGCATCGCTTCGCGCGGGCCACAAGATGGGCGACATGAAATACATCGACACCATGATCCGCGATGGCCTCTGGGATGCGTTCAACGGCTACCACATGGGCCAGACCGCCGAGAACGTGGCCGAGAAGTGGCAGATCAGCCGCGATATGCAGGATGAGTTTGCGGTGGCCAGCCAGAACAAGGCTGAGGCCGCGCAGAAGGCCGGCAAGTTCAAGGACGAGATCGTCCCCTTCACCATCAAGACCCGCAAGGGCGACATCGTGATGGATAGTGACGAGTACATCCGTCACGGCGCAACCATGGAGGCGATGGCCAAGCTGCGTCCGGCCTTCACCAAGGACGGCTCGGTGACTGCGGCCAACGCCTCGGGTCTGAATGACGGCGCGGCGGCAACCCTGCTGATGTCTGCCGACAACGCCGAAAAGCGCGGGATCGAACCGCTGGCCCGCATCGCGTCTTATGCGACCGCCGGGCTGGACCCGTCGATCATGGGTGTCGGACCGATCTATGCCTCGCGCAAGGCGCTGGAAAAGGCCGGCTGGTCGGTTGACGATCTGGATCTGGTCGAAGCCAACGAAGCCTTCGCAGCACAGGCCTGCGCCGTGAACAAGGACATGGGTTGGGATCCCTCGATCGTGAACGTGAACGGCGGCGCCATCGCCATCGGCCACCCGATCGGAGCATCCGGCTGCCGGGTTCTAAACACGCTGCTGTTCGAAATGAAGCGCCGGAACGCGAAAAAGGGTCTGGCAACCCTCTGCATCGGAGGCGGCATGGGCGTCGCCCTGTGCGTGGAGCGCGTATAAGTGCTTTGACAAGTCACGAATAAGGGCGTCCAATGGGCGCCCTTTTTTGTTACACTCGAGGAATATCCCCAGGATGCGACAATATCACCAAACGGAAAGAGACAGCTCGCGGCGAAACGATATTGCGCTACACAATCTCTCAGAGTAACAGAATTACCAACACGATTAAATTTGGAGGAGTCCTAAATGGCACGTACAGCACTCGTAACCGGCGGCACCCGCGGCATCGGCGCAGCAATTTCCAAAGCGCTCAAGGCTGAAGGATACAATGTAGCCGCCTCGTATGCGGGGAATGACGAAGCCGCGGCCAAGTTCACCGAGGAAACCGGCATTGCGACCTACAAATGGAACGTGGCCGACTATGACGAATCCAAGGCGGGCATCGAAAAGGTCGAAGCCGAGCTCGGCCCGATCGACATCGTTGTCGCCAATGCAGGCATCACCCGCGACGCGCCGTTCCACAAGATGACACCGGAACAGTGGCACCAGGTGGTCGACACCAACCTGACCGGGGTGTTCAACACCGTACACCCTGTCTGGCCCGGCATGCGCGAGCGCAAGTTCGGTCGGGTGATCGTAATCAGCTCGATCAACGGGCAAAAGGGCCAGTTCGCTCAGGTGAACTATGCCGCCACCAAAGCCGGTGATCTGGGCATCGTCAAATCCTTGGCTCAGGAAGGCGCGCGCGCCGGCATCACCGCAAACGCCATCTGCCCCGGATACATCGCGACCGAGATGGTCATGGCCGTTCCGGAAAAGGTGCGTGAAGCCATCATCGGTCAGATCCCTGCAGGCCGCTTGGGCGAACCCGAGGAAATTGCCCGCTGCGTCGCATTCCTGGCCTCGGAAGATTCGCAGTTCATCAACGGGTCGACGATTTCGGCCAACGGCGCGCAGTTTTTCGTCTGATCGCGGCTCAAATGAAAACGGGCCGACCCAACGGGTCGGCCCTTCTTTGATCCCGTAAGAACGCGCGCGCAGCGTTCAGCGGGAACCCAGAACCCACTTCCAGAAACTCCGGATCGCTTTGCCGCGCTCTTGATGAGCGCGCAGAATTGCCTTTTGTGCGGCAGGATTGGTCGTCATCTCGATCATGGCTTTTCCCTTCTACTAAAGGTGAACTTGACTTGCACTCAACATGCCTGTTGTTTTCAATAGGTACAAACGAGAGTTTTTCCGCCTTCAGTTTAGAAAATCTTATGTGAAGATGAGCGACCGACTTCCCCCACTCACCGCCCTCAGGGCCTTTGATGCCGCCGCCCGCCATATGTCCTTCGCCAAGGCCGCGGACGAGTTGAACGTGACACCGGCCGCGCTGTCGTTTCAGATCAAGTCTCTGGAAGAGCATTTGGGCCAGCCGTTGTTCCGCCGATTGAACCGTGCGGTCGAGTTGACCGAGGCCGGACGAACCCTGGCCCCGGGCACGGAAAAAGGGTTTGCTGCGCTGCAGGCGGCTTGGTCGGCCACCCGCCGCCTGCAGGACAACACGACATTGACCGTGACCGCTGGGCCGGCCCTGACAGCCAAATGGCTGGCCCCCCGCCTGTACGAGTTCGCCCGCGCCCATCCCGAGATCGACCTGAGATTCTCAGCCACGCTGCGCAATCTCGATTTCGAGCGCGACGACGTGGATGTCGCGATCCGGTTCGGGTACGGGCAGGATGACGGGCTGTATTCAGTTCCCGTGCGGCAAGAATGGCTGACACCGGTCATGACGCCCGAGCTTGCGGCCCGGTTTCCGACGCCGCAGGATCTGACCAAAGCGCCCCTGATCCACGATGACTCGATCAATTTCCTGAATCCACCCTGTGACTGGCCCGCCTGGTTTCGCGCGGTCGGGGTGGACTTCACGCCGACTCATGGCGCACATTTCTCGAACGCGGATCACGCCATTGATGCCGCGGTGGCGGGTGTCGGTGTCGCGTTGGGACGGCGCCCGATGATCATCAAGGATGTGATCGAAGGCCGACTGGTGATGCCCTTCAAAACCGCCGTCGAAACCAAGGCCCGGTTCCGGTTCCTGTGCCGTTCGGGCGAAGAGACGCGCCCTCAGATTGCCGCCTTCCGGGATTGGTTCCTTGCAGAGATCGAAAAAACCGCGCACATATCCGACGGTCTGGAAATCATACCCGTCGAGGATATCCCCCCCGCATGACAAAGAACCGCGCCACCGCCATCGGTTTTGTCGCCGTCCTTTTGTGGGCACTGCTGGCGCTGTTCACGGTTGGCTCGGCGCCGACCCCGCCGCTTTTGCTGAACGCCATCTGCTTTACGATCGGCGGAACCCTTGGCTTGATCTGGACGTGGCGCAGCGGTGGGCTTGCGCAACTGAAACGGGTCAGTTGGAAGGTATTCGCCTTCGGCACGGTTGGCTTGTTCGGATACCACGCCCTGTATTTTTCGGCCCTGCGCATGGCACCTGCGGCCGAGGCCGGATTGATCGCCTACCTCTGGCCCTTGCTGATCGTTCTTTTTTCAGGGTTGCTTCCTGGTGAAACCCTGCGTCTCGGCCATCTGCTCGGGGCTTGTCTGGGCTTCTCCGGGGCCGCGCTGATCATCACTGGCGGCGGAACCGCAGGGTTTCAGGCCGAACATCTGCCGGGCTATGCGCTGGCGCTTTTGTGCGCCCTTACGTGGTCGGGGTATTCCGTATTGTCGCGCAGGCTGGGTCAAACGCCGACCAGCTCGGTAGCAGTGTTCTGCGTGCTGACCGCCATCGCCTCGTGGATCCTGCATTTCAGCCTTGAGCAGACGGTCTGGCCGCCCGATGCACTGGCCTGGATGTCGACTGTTGCCCTGGGGTTGGGGCCTGTTGGGCTGGCGTTCTATGTCTGGGATATCGGGGTCAAGCACGGTGACATCCAGATGCTGGGCACCAGCTCGTACGCGGCACCCCTGTTGTCAACTTTGGTGCTTGTGGTCGCCGGGATCGCCACGCCATCCTGGACGCTGGCGATCGCGGCATTACTTGTTACCGGCGGCGCTGCAATCGCGGCACGCGCCAGCCTGCGACATTAAGCCGACAGGCGTTCAATCTCTTCCTTCAGCTTCAGCTTCTTCTTTTTGAGTTGAGCGATGTGGAGATCGTCGATACCGGGCGAGCGCTGGGCTTGTTCCACTTCGAGACTGAGGATTTCGTGCTTCTTCTTCAGTTCCGTCAGATGTGCGCTTACGCTCATGGCGATCCTCCTTCTCAGTTTCTGAATATCACATGGGAAGTTGATCACATCATTTCCAGCCTGTCACGCTGCAGACGCTCGGATTCTTGTTCAAATCCGACAATTTCGGCTGGTCATTGCCTATCGGGCGTCCGGCCAGGGCACTGGTCGGCCCTCGCGCAGGATGCCAGATACCATGTCGGTATAGCTCTCGCCGTCCCTTTCATGGCGGTCACCGCTGTGGAGAATCAGCGGCGCATGCAATCGAAAATCCGCGCGCGCGCCCTTGCGCGCCCGCAGGATCAGCAACTCGGCCCTGCGCCCCATGCGCGGCGCGATGGGCAGAACCTCTACCGAGCCCAACCGACCCACGCAGGCCGTCAGCATGTCGGGCAAGCGTTCCGCGCGCTGGATCATGTGCAAGTACCCGCGCGGTGCCAGCCTGCGCGCTGCCGCATCAAACCAGTCGGACAGCGGCGTCTGCTCGCTCAGCGCCGTTCGCCGACCAGCATCGACGGCCGCGCTATGTGCACCGGGCCGATAATAGGGCGGGTTTGCGATCACGTGGTCGAAGTGCTGCTGACGCAGATCAGTCGGCATATTGGACAGGTCGGCCACGTGAACGGACAGATCAATCTCGTTGCATTGCGCGTTTCTTGCGGCCAGATCGCCATAGTCGGCCTGAAGCTCGATCCCGGTCGAGCGCAGACCAGGTACGCGGGTCGCGAGACAAAGAACCGCAGCACCCGCCCCGCAGCCCAGCTCCAGCACCGACTGCCCGGCTTTGGCCGGAACTGCGGCAGCAAGCAGCACCGGATCGACACCGGCGCGATAACCGTCTCGCGGCTGCCACAGCTTTAGGCGGCCACCCAGAAAGTCGTTGCAAGTCAGCGCGCTGTCAGGAAACCCGGTCATCTTCCCAGCGGAATGTCATTGTCACGCATCACCCGCTCTGCCCGCTCGAGGTCATCGGTCCGAACCATGAGGCGGCGCGGAAAGATTCCGATGCCTCCCTCGAGGACGCTCATATTTACGTCCATCTCAAAGCAGTCTATATCCTCGCCCTCAAGAAGAGCGGATGCAAAGGCAATGATGGTCGGATCGGTGCTGCGCAGAAGTTCTTTCATGGGGATGGATGTAAGGGCAAGGCAGGACGAAAGTCGAGCCTTGTATCAGGAGTGTGATGACGATCAGCACGATCTCGAAACCGCATGAGCGACTGGCCGAGATTTTGGCCGGGGAAATGGAGGCGGTAAACACTCTGATCCGCACCCGCATGGCCTCGGAACACGCGCCCCGCATCCCCGAAGTCACCGCGCATCTGGTCGAAGCCGGCGGCAAACGCCTGCGCCCGATGCTTACACTGGCCGCCGCGCGGCTGTTCGGCTATGGCGGTGACCATCACATCCGACTGGCCGCCACGGTCGAGTTCATCCACACCGCCACGCTGTTGCACGACGACGTCGTGGACGAAAGCGCCCAGCGGCGCGGCCGGCCCACCGCCAACCTGCTGTGGGACAACAAGTCCAGCGTGCTGGTCGGTGACTATCTGTTTTCGCGCAGCTTCCAGTTGATGGTGGAAACCGGGTCTTTGCGGGTTCTGGACATTCTGGCCAATGCCTCGGCCACCATTGCCGAGGGCGAGGTGCTGCAGATGACCGCAGCCACCGACCTGCGCACGGATGAGGCCGTCTACCTGCAGGTGGTGCGCGGCAAGACCGCCGCGCTGTTCTCCGCGGCAACCGAGGTGGGCGGCGTGATCGCCGGTGCGTCCGAGGAGCAGGTCCGAGCGCTGTTCGCCTATGGCGACGCGTTGGGCATCGCCTTCCAGATCGCCGACGACCTGCTGGACTACCAGGGCGACAGCAAGACAACCGGAAAGAACGTGGGCGACGACTTCCGCGAGCGCAAACTGACCCTCCCAGTGATCAAGGCCGTGGCCCAGGCCACACCCGACGAGCGTGCGTTCTGGGAGCGCACGATCGAGAAGGGTCGGCAACAGGATGGAGACCTGGGCCTAGCCCTGAACCTCATGCGCAAATACGGCACCTTGGAGGAGACCCGGACAGACGCTCTGGCCTGGGCAGCCAAGGCCAAAACCGCTTTGACCGCGCTGCCCGATCACGAATTGCGCGACCTGCTCGGCGATCTGGCCGATTACGTCGTGTCCCGCCTCAGCTGAGTACGCTGGCGCGACACCACCAGTCCGGCTGGGAAACACCAATCTCGTAGGCTGCAAAATGTGCGGCCTTCATGGACGGGTACAGCGCAAAGCAGGTCGAACCCGACCCCGACATGCGCACCAGCAGAACGTCCCGCGTTTCACCCAGCGCCTGCAACAAGTCTGAAATTTGGGGCGCCAAGCCAATTGCCGCTTCCTGCAAATCATTGCGTTGCCCGGCCAGCCAGTCAGCGCAGGCCTCTGGCGTTTCGAATGCCGGGATCTCATCCGGCATCCCCGGATTGTCGCGCGAAGCCAGCGCATTGAACACCGGCCCCGTCGGAACCGGAACACCCGGATTGACCAGCAATGCGGGCAAAGCGGGCAATGCAACCGGGGCGACACGGTCACCAATGCCCCGCATCCGTGCGGCTCTGCCCAGTACACAAACAGGAACATCCGCGCCCAGTGCCAAAGCCGTTTCCAGCGGGACCTCCGCGTCTTGCCCGGCGATGGCCCGCAAAGTCGCAGCCGCATCCGATGAGCCGCCGCCGATTCCCCCGCCATGCGGCAGAACCTTGTCCAACTGGATTTGCCCGCTCCATCCCATCGCCTGAGCGGCCCGCCAGACGAGGTTGCGGTCGTCGGTCGGCACCCCGGCAGAATGGGGCCCGGTCACGGTCAGGCGAATCTCGGGCCCGGGTGACAGAATCAACGTGTCTCCCACATCGGCAAAGGCGACCAGCGAGTCCAGCAGATGGTATCCGTCGGCCCGCCGACCGGTCACATGCAGGGAAAGGTTGATCTTCGCGGGCGCAAAGGCCTCAGTCGCCATTGGCGACCTTCAGGGGGGCCGCGCCTTCCTCGGCCAGCACCGCGTCCAGCCCGACCTCGAGTTTGCGACGGATCCGATCGGGGTCGGCCTCGCCATCGGTATCTTCGGGATCGATGAAGGACAACGCGCGCCGCCATTGGAAATCGGCCTCACGGGTGCGCCCGACGGCCCAGTAGACGTCGCCCAAGTGGTCGTTGACCACCGGGTCCACGGCCATCAGTTCGACGGCGCGCTCCATATGCTCGACCGCCTCGTCGTACCGGCCCAAGCGAAACAGGACCCAGCCCAAGCTGTCGACGATATAGCCGCTGTCAGGCTGGATCGCGACGGCGCGCTCGATCATGTCCAGCGCCTCGTCCAGTTTTTCCTGCCGCTCGACCAGCGAGTACCCGAGATAGTTCAAAACCTGCGGCTGATCCGGGTTCAACTCCAAGGCACGCCTGAAATCCGCCTCGGCCTTGTCCCACGCCTTGAGCCGTTCGTGGCAGATGCCGCGGGCGTAGTGCAGGAACCAGTTGCCACCTGAACCGGTTTCGGTCAGCTCGATGGCTCGGTCATACGAGGTTACAGCTGCGGCGTAGTTTTCCTGACGCCGCTGCAGGTCGGCCAAGGCGACATGGACACTGGGCAGGTTGGGCTGCCGGGCCGCCAGATTTTCCAGCACTTCGATCGCCGCATCCGGTTTCCCCGACTGAGCCAGGATTTCGGCACGCCCCAGTTCGGCTGCGTGGAAATCGCTGCTATCCGTGGGAACCTTTCGATAGGCTTCGGCGGCCAGGTCGTACTGGCTCAACTGCTCAAGCAGTTCCGCGCTCAGCAGGATCGCATCGATGTGATCGGGCCGGAGGTAAGTCGCGATCCGCGCGTAGAGCAGCACATAGTCATGTGCGGCCTCGGTGTTCAACGCCGCCCCGACCGAGAAAAAGACCTCGGCCACGCCTTCGGTGGCCGATCCGACATGGGTGAAAGGCAAGGTGCCACCGGCGCTGAGCGTGTCCACGTAGGTCTCGATCGACGGATCGCTGCCCGCCGCAAACACGTTTTCAAGGAATTGCAGAGCTTCGTCGTTGCGGTTGAGCTGCGACAACACTTCGACCCGCGCCAGCGCTGCACGTCGCGAGAATCGCGCAACGATACTGTCGTCGGCCGCAAAGATCGCCTCGGCCCCTTCGAAATCGCCAACCGACGCCAGCGCCAGCGCCTTGTGATACAGCGCGAATTCCCGCAGACCGTCCTGCTGGGCGACCTCATCGAACTGCGCCATCGCCTTGGTCATTTCGCCCTTGCCCAGATGCGCCCAGGCCGTCATCAACCCATCGACCAGCGGGCCAACGCCCTGGTTTTCCGGGTCACGGGCCAGCAATTCGTCGAACTTTCCGTCAGATACCAGTTTGGCGGAAACAACCATGCGCGCGGCCTGGTTGGGTTGCTCGTTTGCCTCCATGTCCTCGGCGATGGGCAGTGCGCGTTCCACATCGCCAAGAGCCACGCGCGCCAGTAGCACGCTTTCCTTGAGCTTGGTGTTGCCCGGATCGAAAATCAGGGCCTTCGAGTAGTACTCCTCGGCAGCCTTGTAGTCGCTTTCATAGATGGCTTGGCGACCAGCCAGATAGGATCCCGCGCCGGAATCCGCGTGAACCGGAACGACAGCTGCTGTCGCAAGAAACACGGCCAGCGCCGTGCGACGAACCAGTGAAACCACCTAATACCTGCCTTGTCTGCCTACGATTGCAGGATAAGCTAGGGCCTTGGCCCGCCAGAGGCAATGGCCGAGCGTTCACGGCCCCGCCATTGCCCGGGTTTTTGCCTACATGTTGGGGTAGTTCGGTCCGTCCCCACCCTGCGGCGTGGTCCACGTGATGTTCTGGCTGGGATCCTTGATGTCACAGGTCTTGCAGTGGACGCAGTTCTGGAAGTTGATCACGAATCGAGGCTCGGCCTCGTCCTTCACCACTTCGTACACGCCCGCCGGGCAATACCGCTGCGCCGGTTCATCAAACTTGGGCAGGTTGACCTTCACCGGAATCTCGGGGTCGGTCAGCTTCAGGTGACAGGGCTGGCTTTCTTCATGGTTGGTGAACGAGAACGCCACGTTGGTCAGACGATCGAAAGACAGCGTGCCATCGGGCTTCGGATAGTCGATGGGGGTGTGCTTGTTGGCATCCTCGGTCGCCTCGGCGTCGTTCTTGCCATGGCCCAGCGTCCCCAGCAGCGAGAAGCCCAGCGTGTTGGTCCACATGTCCATACCGCCCAGCACCAGCGAAGCGGTCAGGCCGTATTTCGACCACAGCGGCTTGACGTTGCGAACCTTCTTGAGGTCGCGGCCGATCGCACCGTTGCGCACCTC
Source organism: Ruegeria sp. CRTD044 (assembly GCF_059613485.1). NCBI lineage: Bacteria > Pseudomonadati > Pseudomonadota > Alphaproteobacteria > Rhodobacterales > Roseobacteraceae > Ruegeria > Ruegeria sp. CRTD044. The sequence goes on from NZ_JBXWSP010000003.1 coordinate 159,113, forward strand.
GTCTTCATAGGCGGACAGTTCGTCGCCCGACCGGTCGGCCTTGATGGCCTCGAACGCGGCCTCGGCCGCGGCCTTGCCCGACAGCATCGCGTTGTGGTTGCCCTTGATGCGCGGCACGTTGACCATGCCCGCCGAGCAGCCCAGCAGCGCGACACCCGGTGCCACCAGCTTTGGCATCGACTGGTACCCGCCCTCGGTGATCGCCCGGGCGCCATAGGCCACGCGCTTGCCGCCCTTCAGCAGGTCGGCCACCACCGGGTGATGCTTGAACCGCTGGAATTCCATGTAAGGGAACAGGTGCGGGTTCTTGTAGTTCAGGTGTACCACGAAGCCCACATAGACCTGGTTGTTTTCCAGGTGATAGATGAACGACCCGCCCCCGGCATTGCCGCCCAGCGGCCAGCCCATCGTGTGGGTGACGCTGCCTTCCTTGTGCTTGGCGGGGTCGATCTCCCAGATTTCCTTCATACCGATGCCGTATTTCTGCGGCTCTTTCCCGCCTGACAGATCGTATTTCGCGATCACTTCCTTGGACAGCGACCCGCGCACCCCTTCCGACAGGAAGACGTATTTGCCGTGCAGTTCCATACCCGGCTCGGTGTTGGGGCCATAGGATCCGTCGGGCTCCAGCCCGAAGACACCGGCCACGACACCCTTGACCTCGCCATTGTCACCATAGACCAGCTCCGAGCAAGCCATGCCGGGGAAGATCTCGACGCCCAGTTCCTCGGCCTGTTCGGCCATCCAGCGGCAGACATTGCCCATCGAGACGATGTAGTTGCCGTGGTTGTTCATCAGCGGCGGCATCGGCCAGTTCGGGATGCGCAACTTGCCGGCCTCTCCCAGCATATAGAAATTGTCTTCGCGCACGGGCACGTTCAGCGGCGCGCCCTTTTCCTTCCAGTCGGGGATCAGCGCATCCAGACCGCACGGATCCAACACCGCGCCCGACAGGATATGCGCACCCACTTCCGAGCCCTTTTCCAGCACGACCACGTTCAGGTCGACGTCCAGCTGTTTCAGACGAATGGCCGCCGACAGGCCCGCCGGGCCTGCGCCCACGATCACCACGTCGTATTCCATCGCTTCGCGTTCAATTTCGGCCATCGTGGGCTCCTCCGCTAACTATCCGAATTGGCGCCTGGGGCGCGGGCTCGGCGAAATTTTGTTTCCCGGCTGATTACCTGCTGGAAAAGACCTTGGTCAATCAAAACACGGCGTAACATTGCTGCAATGCGGCAGATCAGCCCTCGGGCGCGTCACCCATCAGGTACCTGGGACCGCTACCATGCGCCTTGGCCCGGTCGTCTGGGTTGTAGAGCGCGCATTTCGGCAGGCTCAGGCAGCCACAGCCGATGCAGCCGTCCAGATTGTCGCGCAGGCGCAGCAGAGTGTCGATTCGCTGGTCCAGATGCGCGCGCAGGCCCTGGCTGATCTTTTTCCAATCCGCCGGCGTGGGCGTGCGGTTGTCGGGCAGCCCGGCCAGAACCTCGCGGATTTCGGGCAGGGTCAGGCCGAACTGCTGGGCGATCATCACGAAACTCAGCCGACGGATGTCGGCGCGCTGATACCGCCGCTGACCGCCCGGATTGCGCCAGGGGGAAATCAACCCCTGCGCCTCGTAATAGCGGATGGCGGATACCGCCAACCCCGTGCGGCGCGCCAGCGCGCCGATGGAAAGGCCTTCGGATGCGGGCATGATCTCCTCCCGAAAAAATCTCTTGAGCTAAAGTTAGGTTTAGGAATTACGGTGAGTCGAAACAAGCCTGAACATGAAAAGGAGACCCCATGATGGCGACGCTGGAACACACGAACTTCACCGTCCGCAACCCGCAGGCGACCGCCGCCTGGATGCAGGACGTATTCGGATGGAAAACCCGCTGGGAAGGCCCCGCCATCGCGGGCGGCTATACCGTGCACGTGGGCAGCGCACATACCTATCTGGCGCTTTATGCCCCGGCCGACCCGAAACCGTCGGGCGAAAGCAGCTATGACATCGTCGGCGGGCTGAACCATGTGGGCGTGCTGGTCGAGGACATCGACGCGACCGAAGCCAAGGTTCGCGCCGTCGGGTTCGAGCCGCACAACCACGCCGACTATGAACCCGGCCGCCGGTTCTATTTCGACGATGACAACGGCATCGAATTCGAGGTGGTTCAATATGATTGAGATGCTCTGGTTCGGCGCCGAGGCGCATCGCTGGAAACGCGGTGATCTGCTGGGGCATCGGCACAATCGGAAACCCCCACCGCCCCGACGGCGTTAAGTTGCGGATTGCAGGGGCCAAACCCCTTGGCCTCTTGCATTTCACGCCATATTTGGGTCAGGTAATTGCCAACCCATCTTTCGCCCCGACGCTGGTCTCATGCGGCGGGGCGACTCAATTTGTGCGTGGAAAAAAGAAGATATGGAAAAGATCCCCATGACGCCCGCGGGCTTTGCCGCGCTCGAGGCAGAGCTCAAGCAACTCAAGTCCGTTGAACGCCCCGCCATCATCGAGGCCATCGCCTCGGCGCGCGAACTGGGCGACCTGAAGGAAAACGCCGAATACCACTCGGCCCGCGAAAAACAGGGCTTCATCGAAGGCCGCATCAAGGAACTGGAAGGCGTGCTCTCGCTGGCCGAGGTGATTGACCCGACCAAACTGTCGGGCGCGATCAAGTTCGGCGCCAAGGTCACCCTGGTCGACGAGGACACCGACGAGGAAAAGACTTGGCAGATCGTGGGCGAGCATGAGGCCAATATCGAAAAGGGCCTGCTGAACATCAAATCGCCCATCGCCCGCGCCCTGATCGGCAAGGAAGAAGGCGACAGCGTCGAAGTGCGCACCCCCGGCGGCGTGCGCTCGTACGAAGTGCTGAGCATCCACTACGCCTGATCGGAGCGCGTCATGTCGGGCCAAGACCCTGATCCGGACAGCAAACGCCCCACCTGGCTGGGCATCTATGACCGTCCGGGCCGACCCAGCGTCACCGGGATCGAGATTGCGGCCGCGGCCCTCAGCCTGATCTGGCTGGTGGTGGCCGTGGTCTTTCTGGTGCTGCCCGAGCAGACGCAGGCCGGCGGTTTCATCGTGATGCTGCTTGCGGTTTTCATGCCGGTGGCGATGATCTGGGTCGCGGCGTTGGCCATGCGCGCCAGTCGCATCATGCGCGAAGAGAGCGCCCGGCTGCAGACCGCAATCGACGCGATCCGCCAAGCCTATGTATCGCAGCAACAGCGGTCGGCCAGCACCTACGAACCCGCGGTGGCCCGGAAACTGGATGAAATCGCCGCAGCTGCCCGGCACACCCAAAGCACGCTGGCCACGTTCTCCAGCAAGCGGCGGGATCTTGCGCCGCTGGCAAGACCTGCGACACCCTCGGGCCAGACCTCGTTGGAACTGGGCACTCCGCCCGAGGAGATACCGACTCCTCTGCCCACCGACATTTTCATCCGCGCGCTGAACTTTCCCGAAACCGCCGAGGATACCGAAGGCTTCAACGCCCTGCGCCGCGCGATGAAGGACCGCAAGACCGCGCAACTGGTACAGGCCGCCGAGGACGTGCTGACCCTGCTCAGCCAGGAAGGCATCTACATGGACGACCTGCGCCCGGACATGGCCCGCCCCGAGGTCTGGCGCCAGTTCGCCAAGGGCGAACGCGGGCGTGCGGTCGCTGCTTTGGGCGGCATCCGCGACCGGTCGTGTCTGGCGCTGACCTCGGCGCGGATGAAGCAAGACCCGATCTTTCGCGATGCGGTGCATCACTTCCTGCGCCGCTTCGACACCATGATCGTCGAGTTCGAACCTTTGGCCAGCGACGCCGACCTGACCGCCTTGGGCGACACGCGCACGGCGCGCGCCTTCATGCTGCTGGGCCGGGTGGCCGGGACCTTCGACTAGCCACCGTCCGGCACGACCCAGCGCATTTTCGTGGCCGAACTAAATCCGAACAGATGCTTGAACGGGCCGGTATAATCCTGCCCAATCGCCTGAAACCCTTCGCGCTCGTACAGGGTCCGCGCGCGCGGGTTGGTGTTGATCACGTCCAGTTGCACCTCGTGCATGCCCAGCCTCTGCGCTTCCTCCTTGATCGCCCCCAGCAACAGGGTCCCGACACCCTGCCCGCGCGCCTCGGCTGCCACGCATATGCCATCCATCTGGAACACGCCCGGCTTCAGGTCGCGCTCCAGAACGCTCACGATCAGGCCCCGCCACAGGGCGCCGAACCAGCCATAGACCCGGGCCAGATCCGCCAGCCCGCCCTGCGTCAGCCCACCGTCGCGGGTCTTGTACCCGGCCAGCCCCAGCATCCGCCCATCCGCATCCCGAGCCACCAGGGCGAATTCTGGGTTCAGCACCCGTTCGAAAAAGGCCAGCCCGCGCGCGTCCGGACCCATCACGCGCGATAGTTTGCCCGAGAACGCCTGCCAGAACAGCTCTGCTGCCCGCGCGCGCTCATCGGGGGAAAACCCGCGCGAGACCGAAACCGTCACAGGCCGAAACTGCCATAGGGTATGAAGCGAACCGGGTCTCCGGGCTGGATGTCCAGCGGGCCGTCCGGCAGTTCGACCAGCCCTTCGGCCCAGCTGAGCCCGCTGATGCGACCCGACCCTTCCGAGTGGAACACCTCGACCCGGCCGTCGCGGACCCGGGCGCGCAGGTATTCACGGCGGCCCGGTTTCTTGCGCTTGGCGAACCCGGCGGGCAGGTCATAGCCCTGCGGCTGCTGCCACCCCTCGCCCGCCATCAACCCCAGCGCGGGCCGGGCAAAGATCAGAGTGCAGACCATCGCCGCCACCGGATTGCCCGGCAGGCCGAACACAGGCGTGCCCTGCCACAGGCCCAGCGCCAGCGGGCGGCCCGGTTTCAGCGCGATGCGCCATTCCTGCAAGGCCCCCGTCGCGCGAAGCAGGGCCGAGACATGATCCTCGTCCCCCGCCGAAGCGCCGCCGCTGGTCAGGATCGCGTCGGTCTGTTGCGCGGCCTGGTCCAGCCGGTCCCGCAGCGCGGCCCGGTCGTCGCCCACGCGGCCCAGATCGACCGGCACAAAGCCCATCCGTTGCAGCATCGCCAGCAGCATCGGGCGGTTTGCATCATAGATCTGACCCGGCCCCGCGGCCTGACCCGGATCACGCAATTCATCGCCGGTGGACAGAACCCCCACACGCAAGGGGCTGCGGACCGGGACCGCGGCCACGCCCACCGCCGACAGCAGCGCCAGATCGGCGGGTGTCAGGCGTCGCCCGGCAGGCAGAGCCAAGGCGCCGGCCTGCACGTCTTCGCCCGCCTTGCGCGTATTGGCGCCGGCCTTCAAAGGCCCGTTGAAGGCGATGTGGCCGTCTTGCACGGTCACGTCCTCTTCCAGAATGACGGTATCCACGCCCTCGGGCAGCGGCGCGCCGGTCAGAACGCGCAGCGCCTGCCCCTCCGGCACGGCCCCCGCAAAGGGTACACCCGCCGCCGCGCGCCCCTCGGCCAGCGGCAGGATTTGCGGGCCCTCGGGTCGACCACCGGCGAAGCCGTACCCGTCCACCGCCGTGTTGGGCAGCGGCGGATTCGACCGTTGCGCGATCACGTCCTGCGCCAGAACACGCCCGCAGGATTGACCAACGGGCAGGGTCTCGACACCGGCCACCGGGTGCAACCGGTCGCGCAACAGGGCCAGCGCGTCGGCGACCGGAGTCCATTCGACCCCCGGCGGCAGGGCGAAACAGTCGTTTTTCAGCGGTGGAGGAGCAATCTTCGGCATGGTCAGGTCCTCGGGCATGGTCAGGGGCTGGGCCGCGGCCCCAGGCCGACCTCGGTCAGGATGAAATCGGCAATGGCAGGCGTGTCGTTCAGATCAAAGACCGGACGGTCCAGATCCAGCGGCGTGTCGCTGGCCACCGCGCGGATCGTCGGATCGTCAACGGCAATCAGCGGGTTTCCGGGCTGGGCGCGAACGGCCTCGACCTTGGGGTGCGGCGCGCGCTTGTACCCCTCGACCAGCACCAGATCAACCGGGGACAGGCGCGCCAGAAGGTCGTCCAACGGCGGCTCGGGCGCGCCGCGCAGCTCTTGCATCAACGCGATGCGGCGGCTGGATGCCAGCAGGACCTCGGACGCCCCGGCGGTTCGGTGGCGGTGGCTGTCGGTGCCCGGCTGATCCACGTCAACCGCGTGGTGGGCGTGTTTGACGGTCGAGACACGGAACCCGCGCCCGGTGATCTCGGCCACCAGCCGTTCGACCAACCCGGTCTTGCCCGCATTCTTCCAGCCGGTAACGCCGTAGACCTTCATGCCTGCTCCAACAGGTGCTGCGCCCGGATCAGATCTTCGGGCGTGTTGACGTTGAAGAACGGATCGAACGGGTCGGCCGGAAACAGCGCCTCGCGCCCGCCATGGCGGTCGGTCCACAGGACCACCTTGCGCAGCCCGTCGTTCAGCGCCGCCCGCAGGTCATCGCGCAGCGCCACGGGCCACAGGCCAAAGGTCGGGTGCCGGTTGACCCGGCGGCCACCGCCCGATTTCAGCGCCTCTTCACCGGTGCGCGGCGTGGTGGCCAGAACCAGCGGATGAGCCTGCTCCTGCGCCGCCTGCAGCAGCCGATCGACCAGATCGCGCGGGAAGAACGGCGTGTCGGCAGCAGCGGTGACGATGCAATCAGCACCCTGCCCCGCCGCCCAATCCAACCCGGCCAGAACGCCCGCCAACGGCCCGGCGTAACCCGCAATAGTGTCCGGCAGGACCGGCAGGCCAAGATCGGCAAACCGCGCCGGATCGCCGTTGGCGTTCAGCGCCAGCCCGGCCACCTGCGGCGCCAGCCGGTCGATCACATGCGCCAGCAGGCTTTGCCCGCCCAGGTGCAGCAACCCCTTGTCGCCGCCGCCCATCCGCGCGGCCAGACCTCCGGCCAGTATGACGCCGAGGGGTCGTGATGCTTCAACTCCCATCGGCGCTTTTCCTTCGATGCTTCCTGTCCTCGACCGGCACGGTGGCCGGGTCCACGTCGCGCAGCAGCCGGTCTTCGCCCGACAGGCACACAAAGCGCTGGCCGCGCATCCGGCCGATCAGGGTCAGGCCGACCTCGCGCGCGATTTCGACGCCCCACGCGGTAAAACCCGATCGCGAAGCCAGAACAGGGATGCCCATCATCGCCGTCTTGATCACCATTTCCGAGGTCAGCCGCCCGGTGGTGTACAGGATCTTGTCGCCGGCCGTCTCCCCTTCGGACAGCATCCAGCCGGCGATCTTGTCCACCGCGTTGTGGCGGCCCACGTCCTCCATATAGACCAGCGGGCGACTCTCGCGGCACAGAACCGTGCCGTGGATCGCCCCGGCCTGCAGGTACAGCGACGGCGTGCGGTTGATCTTGGCCGCCAGATTATACAGCCACGAGGTGCGCACCTGAACCTGTGGCAGGCGCACGCCCTCCAGCCCCTCCATCATGTCGCCGAAAACCGTGCCCACCGCGCAGCCGCTGGTGCGGGTCTTTTTCTTCAGCTTGTCCTCGTACGAGGTCTCGCGCGCCGTGCGCACCACCACGGTTTCCAGATCGTCATCATAATCGACGCGCGTGATCTCGTCATCGGGGCGCAACATGCCCTGGTTTCGCAAAAATCCCAGAGCCAGATATTCGGGGTAATCGCCGATGGTCATGGCCGTCACGATCTCTTGAGAATTGAGAAAGATCGTCAGCGGGCGCTCCTCGACCACCGAGATGCGGTTGACCTCGCCGCTCTGGTCCACCCCCTCGACCGCGCGGGTCAACCGCGCCGCGCCGGGATCGGGGGCGATGATGTATTCCGACAGATCGACTTCGGTGGCCAATTGCAACCCTCTCTCTGACCCGCTACTGCTGCGCAGACCACCATAGGATCTAGCCATGGCAACCTCCACATCCAAGTCATACTATTGGCGGGGTTTTCGCGACGGGACCCCGTTCATCTTCGTGGCGGTGCCCTTCGGCACCCTGTTCGGCGTCTTCGCGACCGAGGCGGGCCTGAGCATTCTGCAGACCATGGTGTTCACCGCAGCCGTCTTTGCGGGGGCCGCGCAGTTTGCATCGCTGCAACTGCTGCAGGACGGCACACCCACGGCCATCATTCTGGTTTCGGCACTGGCCGTGAACCTGCGGATGGCCATGTATTCGGCGTCGTTGACGCCTTATCTGGGCGCGGCGCCCCTGTGGCAACGGGCCTTTGCCGCCTATCTTACGGTCGACCAATCCTATGCCTGCTCGATCGTCCAGTTCGAAAAGGAACCGGACATGTCGGTTCCGCAGCGTATGACCTATTTCATGGGGTCGGTTTCGCCTCTGGTGCCCATGTGGGTACTGGCCACCTTTATTGGGGCCTACCTGGGAACGCAGATCCCGGATAGCTGGGCACTGGACTTCGCGCTGCCAATCACCTTTCTGGCCATGATCGGCCCGATGATGCGCACTCCGGCCCATGTGGTCGCGGCTCTGGTCGCCATCGTCGTGTCGCTGCTATGCGTGACAATCCCCTACAATCTTGGCCTGCTGATCGCGGGCTGCGCGGGCATGATGGCCGGTGCGCAGGCCGAAGTGATGCTGGAACGCAGAAAGGTAGCGTCATGACCACCCCCGATCAGACAACGGTCTGGACGATCATCGTCGGGCTGGCGATCGGCAGCTATGCCCTGCGCTTCGTGTTCATCGGCTTTGTCGGAGACCGTCCGTTGCCGCCATGGTTGCTGCGGCATCTGCGCTATACGGCGGTGGCCATCCTGCCGGCCCTGATTGCCCCTCTGGTCATGTGGCCCACGGCCACCGAGGGCCAGCCGGACCTGCCGCGCATGGCCTCGGCCGTGGTTGCCCTGAGCGTCGGGTTGATCACCAAGAACGTGCTGGCCGCCATCTTTGCCGGGGCTGGCACGCTGTATGGTCTGCTGTACCTAGTTGGTTGAAGCCGCTTCCAGCTGGTTGAGCGCGGCGTTGTTGGCCGCCAGCCCCGCCTGCAGATCGGCGCTGTCGTTTTCACGATATTCGGTCGTGACGACCCCCGGAATCTGCCCGAACTGATCGGACAACTTGACCGGGTAGAAGGTGGTCTGGATCTGCTCGAACCCGGGAACCTGCTGCAGCAGCCGAGCAGTCGAGTTGGCGCAGTAGGCGCCCGGAACCGGTCCCGACTGCTTGGCCAGCTGATAGGCGATCTCGGCCTGCTGGGGGGTCACCTGGATGGTCTGGATGCGCGCATAATGCGTTTCGCGTGCGTGCGAGCTGCGATAGGCACGTTCGACCGCGGGGGTGATGCCATACAGCACGTCATCCTTGATCGGCACCACGTCGGCGCGGAACGACCCGGCGGGGTCGAAAATTACCCGCTCGCTGGCGCTGATCATCAGCGAGGTATGCGCGCCAGACCCCGTACGCGTGTTGATCATCGTGTACAGGGTCAGCGTTGAGGGGCCCGGGTCACGGTAGGATCGCGCAACGATCTCGGACTGGTCGGCCTGAGGGCGCTGCGACGTGGCGCAGCCTGCGACGGTTACTGCCAGCAGGCAGGCAATCAAGATGCGAAACATGACCCGTCAGTCCGGCTTATGCCCCAAAGATCGCAAGAAACAGGGCAATGAAGCAGATCACCACGACGCTGTAGGTGGTGAATTTGATGAACCCGTTGAAGGTTTTGGTCTGGACGGTGATGTCCATCTCGCCGTGCTTGTGTTCAGCCATTTCGAAAGATTCCCAATTCGCGTGTTTGCCGGTTTGGATAAATCATATTTTCCGGCCTGTCACGACGTCAATCGCGCGCAGGTGCCCGAGTTCAGTCGCCCGCAGCCTCATCGGTGGCAAAAACCGAACAGCCGGGATACCCGAAGCCCCACCGCCACGGCAAGCCGGTGCAAGGGCCACCTCCGAATCGGACGGCCATGAACATCGCCTCGGCGGTGATCGACATGGCCGACGTCACCTGCTCGGGCGTCATGTCGTATTGCGTGGCATAGTCCTGCGCATGTACGGCCCCGAATTCCTTGACGCAGGCGCGCAAGGCGCGGTCAGCCTCCAGCCGGGCGTCGAAACTGGCTTCGGCGGACGTGGCGCCCCCGGCGGTGTGATACGCGCGATCATGAGACACGCAGCAGGATTCCCACGGTGGGTGGCTTTCGTAAACGGCGCGAAATCTGGGAAAGGTCTCTGCCACCAGCCGCCAGCTGGACGACATGCCGCCCGAGCAGCCATCGGTTTCAAACGCGCTCAATGGTTGCCCAACCGATTGCGCGATCAAAGCCCGATGCGCGGGCATCTCGACGCCGCGCATCAGATCCTGCGCCGAAGCCGACCCGGCAAGGCAGGCAAGCAAAAGACCGAAGCTAGGGGCTTGCATCGCGCATCGCCTCGGTATCGACCGACAGGCCGAAGGTCGTTGCCAACCACAGCAGCAGCCGCTCGCCCGGCTCCATCTCGGCGCGGACACGTAGCACTTCACGCGCCATTGCGGGGCGGTCGGTGATCAGACCGTCGACACCCATCGAGGCCATCGACGACATCTGCAGCGGGTCATTCACCGTCCAGACATAGATATCCTTGCCCGCGTCATGGACCGAGCGGATCAACCCGGGTGTGACCATCCCGGCATTCACCGCGACGAAATCGCCCTCCAGCCCGGTCAGATCGCCCACCGCCGTCGCGGCCAGAACACCGGCGCGCCAGTCCGGGCGCAACGCTTTCATCTTCTGCACCGCCGGGTATTTGAGCGACATCGTGGCGATGTCCTGCTCCATCGCAAACTCTTCGACGATGGCGGCCACGCGGTTTTCCAGATCCACGTCATGGCCATAGTATTTCAGTTCGATGATGACCTTGGATTTACCCTTCGCGGCCTTCAGAACCTCGCGCAGGGTCGGAGTGCGCTGATCGGCATATTCGGGGTCGAACCAGCTGCCGATGTCGATCTGCGCCACATCCTCCATCGTGGCATCCCAGACCTTCATATTGACCCCGCCCAGCTTCATGAAGTCGCTGTCATGGGCCACGATTACCTCGCCGTCGGCGCTTTCCTGAACGTCGATCTCGACCCAGTCGGCACCGTCCTCAATGGCTTTCAGCACCGCAGCCATCGTGTTTTCCGGCCGCAGCGCCGCCGCGCCCCGGTGGCCGATTACGTCAGCATGATCGGGTGCGGAAATCTGGTCCAGCACGTCTTGGCTGAACCAGATCCCGGCCAGCAGGGCCACAACGGCCGCGGCAACGGTCACCAGAACCGGGGCGCGTAGGTTTCCGGCCTCGGGATGAGGAAGCTCTGCCGCCCGCGGTTCAAAAAACCTATCCAGCAGAACCGCCAGCGCGCCCAACGCCACCGCCGCCAGCACCAATCCGGCCAGAGACCACAGCCCGGCCACCAGCAGGCTGAGCGTCAGGGCAAACCGCAGGTTCGTGCCCTGTTCGAGAGGTACAAGGTGAAACAACAGGCTGGCCACGGCGGCAATCAGCGCGGCAATCGCCAGTCGTACGGCCAGCCACAGCGCCAGGTCGATCTTCAACCGGCCGCGTTTGCCCTCCATTCGCCGGGCGCTTTCGGCAAAGGCGTCCGAGGGCGCAATCTCCTCGAACAGCACCAGATGCAGGGCCAGAGCCCAGGCCGACAGGCGGCGGATCAGCACCCAGGCCAAGGCCAGCACCACGAACCCGATCAGCGCGACGGCCACCTGGAACGCGGGCGGATGGAAGGTCAGATAGTAGTTGATGTCGTATTCGGTCAGCGTCCACCACGCGATCAGGCCCGCGACCGCCACGAAGGGCACCGCCAGAACGAGAACCCGCAGAATGAAGCGCACCGCGAAGGAAAACAGCGTCGGCAGGCGCGACAGGATCAACCGCAACGCCGACCCGCCGGCCCGCCACGGGTCGCTTTCGCCCATCCTGAGCGATCCGGCCATGACCGAAAAGACGAACACCTCGGCCAACAGGAACAGGCCCAGAATGACCACCGCCGCCACGAAGCCAACCGGCGACAGGATGAACATCGCGATGTCCTGATCGGTCAGCGCTGTTTGGTCGGACAGCATCACCGCCAGGTTCACGGTGAAGGCCACGCCGGGGGCGATCAGCGCGATCAGCAGCAGCCGCACCGCCAGATAGATGGGAACAAAGGTTCGGCGTCGGGCCCAGGCCCCGAGATAGGCATCTGTTACGGTTGAGAAATGTGACACGCCGGCCCCCTTTGAATGCTGAATTCATTCAAGGCCGCGCAGATGTGAATTGCAAGCGTGACGCTCAGCTTTCCTCAAGCTTAGCCGCGAGGCGGAAGCCGATGCGGTTGGCGGGCTTGTCCTCGACCGTTTTGGGCAGGGCGCGCAGCATGACGTTCAACTGGCTGACATGCTGCACCAGCTGGGTGCGTGCGCCTGAACCGTCCGAGCCGTAGAAAGTGATCACGTCGGGGTCGAAATATCCCATCCCCTCGATCCGCATCACCCCGGCGTCACCGCCGGTAAAGCCCATGGCGACCTCGTGATCGGCATCAAGGGTCTGTTCAAAGTTCTGGATGTACAGGATCAGCCGCTCATACGCCCATTGGGCGGGGCTTTTGCTGTCGACCGGCTGGCGCAGGGGTTCGGGCAGATCCTTGGTGCCCGACGTGCTGTCCGGGTCGGCATGCACCTCATAGCACCGGGGCAGAGCCGCCGCTTCGGCGGCCTCGGCCGAGGTTTCGATCTTGTCCTGCATCGTTTCAACCTTTGCGCTGATACACCCAGGCGCCGTCCTCACGGCGCACCCGGGTCACGGCTCCAGTGTGATAAAGATGGTTCAGATGCGCAACCGCCTCGACCAGCGCAAGACCGTATTCGCCGTCGCGGATGGGACGTTTGAACAGGGTCACGAAACAATCCGAGGCCGCCTTGGGCGCGTCCAGATCGTCCAGCAGGCGTGCAAGAGCGCCATGATGGTTCTCGATCAGTTGTTTCATGCGGATCGGCAGACCGACGAAGGGCAGCTTGTGACCCGGCAACACCACCTGATCGGGCCGTGCCAACGCTTGCAGGCGCTCGCAGGCCTCCAGCCAGTCGGACACCGGGTCGGCCATCGGCTCGGTGGCATAGACGCCCAGGTTCGGGCTGATAGAGCTGAGGATCTGGTCGCCCGAGATCACCAGGTTGTCGTCGCGGCTCCAGAACGTGGCGTGTTCGGGGGCATGGCCGTTGCCCATATGCACCTCCCAGTCCCGCCCGCCCATGCGGATCACGTCGCCCTGCTTGATGCGGACAAAGCCCAGAGGCATCGGATAGACCGTGTCGGCAAAATTGAAGGGCCGCTCGGACATGCGCTTGGCCAGGATCTCGGGGGCCATGCCTGCGCAGCGGTAGAACTCCAGCGTCTCTTCCGGCCAGCTCTCCTGCACGTCCAGCGTCAGCATTCGCGCAAACAACCATGCGGTGCGGCTCGAGACCAGATCGGCGCCGTGCTCCGACTGGAACCACCCGGCATTGCCGACGTGGTCGGGGTGGTGATGCGAAACCACCACCCGGGTCACCGGCTTGCCCGCAAGCGGCCCGGCCATTAGGTCGGACCACAGGCCGCGCGTCTTTTTCGATGAAATTCCGGTGTCGATCACCGTCCAGCCATCTCCGTCATCCAGCGCGTAGACGTTGACGTGGTCCAGCGCCATCGGCAGCGGCAGGCGCATCCACAGCACGCCCTCGGCGATCTCGGTGGCCTGTCCGGGCGCGGGCGGCTCGGGCCAGGGATGGCGAAACGCCGGAGGCCGCGCGCCGTCCATCACGCTGCCAGTTCGTCGGCGCTGAGCGCGAACAGGTCTTTGGCCCCGATCTGTGCTTGATCCAGCAGGCCCGCGTATTCCGGCAGGCGCGCGGTGATGTAGTACCGCGCCAGCTTGGCGCGCGGACCATCCGGATCGGCCAAAGCGGCAATCAGGTGGTAATGCGCACCCAGCACGCGGGCAAAGGCGTTCAGATAGGCCACGGCCCCGGCAAAGCGGTTGTTCATGTCCTCTTGCGCCGCCAGCCACTCAGTCGCCTCGCGCAGGGTTTCGGTCGCCTCCCATACCGGGCCGGCCAGCTCGGGCACGGTGGCGCGGGCGCGCTCGGCGTGATCTTCGATCTCGTCCAGCAGGCGGGCGGCGGCTTCGCCCCCGTCCATCATCTTGCGGCCGACAAGGTCCATGGCCTGAATGCCGTTGGTCCCCTCGTAGATCGCGGTCACGCGGACATCGCGGTAATACTGCGCGGCGCCGGTTTCCTCGATATATCCCATGCCGCCATGCACCTGCAGGCCGGTCTCGGACACGCGCATGCCGGTCTGGGTGCCGAAGGCCTTGCAGATCGGCGTCAGCAGGGCCGCCCGCGCGGCCCAGTCAGCGTTGCCGGTGGCCTTGGCCATGTCGATGGCCGCGGCATTGGCCAGCATGATCGCACGGGCGGCGAACAGGTCGGCCCGCATGTCCATCAGCATCCGGCGCACATCCGCATGATCGATGATCGTGCCCGAGGGCGTCTTGCCCTGCTTGCGCTCCAGAGCATAGGCCAGCGCTTGCTGATAGGCGCCCTCGGCCGCACCCACGCCCTGCCCGCCGACACCGAGGCGCGCGTTGTTCATCATGGTGAACATGGCGGCCATGCCTTTGTGCTCCTGGCCAACCAGCCAGCCCTTGGCGCCGTCATACTGCATCACGCAGGTGGGCGAACCGTGCAGGCCCATCTTGTGTTCCAGCGACACCACCTTCAGGTCATTCGCCACGCCCGGATTGCCGTTTTCATCGGGGATGTACTTGGGTACCAGAAACAACGAGATCCCCTTGGTCCCCGGCGCGCCATCGGGCAGTCGGGCCAGAACCAGATGGCAGACATTCTCGCAGAAGTCATTGTCGCCCCACGAGATGTAGATCTTCTGCCCGGTCACCGAATAGGTGCCATCGCCGTTGGGTTCGGCCTTGGACGTCAGCGCGCCAACGTCAGACCCGGCCTGCGGTTCGGTCAGGTTCATCGTGCCCGACCATTCGCCCGACATCAGCTTGGGCAGGTACAGCGCCTTGAGCTCCTCGCTGGCGTGGTGTTCCAGCGCCTCGATCTGACCCTGGCTCATCAGCGGGGCCAGCTGCAGCGACAGGCAGGCGGCGCTCATCATCTCGTTCACGGCGGTGGTCACGGTCATAGGCAGGCCCATGCCTCCATATTCCGGGTCGCCGCTCATGCCGATCCAGCCGCCCTCGGCGATCGCTTTCCAGCCATCGGCATAGCCGGGAGAGGTCCGCAAAATCCCGTTCTCCAGCCGCGCGGGGTGCAGATCGCCGGGGCGCTGCAGGGGGGCCATCACCTCTTCGCACATCTTGCCGGCCTCGGACAGAATGGCGCTGACCACGTCCGGGGTGGCCTCGGCGAATTTCTCGGTTGCGGCGACGTCCTTGAACCCCACCACCTTGTCCATGAGGAACTCGTAATCAGTGACAGGAGCGCGATATGGCATGGTTTCCCCCGAAAATCGTGTGTCGGTCGCAATGGCGGGCTTGGAATCCATGGCCCGCGCCGGTATTCATCTAAGCTTGTTCGATTACCTATCCGTCCCCCTGTTGCAAGCAACCAAAACGCCGCGTCACCACCCATGATCCCCAACAACACGCAATATCTGGATGCTGATCCCGCCGGGATTGCAGCCGCGGCCGATCTGCTGCGCCAGGGCCTGCTGGTCGCCTTTCCGACCGAGACGGTCTATGGGCTGGGCGCGGATGCCCGCAACGGCGAGGCGGTCGCGGCGATCTATGCCGCCAAGGGCCGGCCCAGTTTCAACCCGCTGATCGCGCATGTCGCCTCGGTCGAGGCGGCACGGCGCCACGTTGAGTGGTCGGACAATGCCGAACAGCTGGCGGCTGCGTTC
Source organism: Ruegeria sp. CRTD044 (assembly GCF_059613485.1). Lineage (NCBI taxonomy): Bacteria > Pseudomonadati > Pseudomonadota > Alphaproteobacteria > Rhodobacterales > Roseobacteraceae > Ruegeria > Ruegeria sp. CRTD044. The sequence goes on from NZ_JBXWSP010000003.1 coordinate 174,934, forward strand.
TGGCCCGGTCCGCTGACGCTGGTGCTGCCGCTGCGGGCGGGGCATGGGGTGTCGTCGCTGGTGACGGCGGGGCTGGATACGCTGGCCGTTCGGGTGCCGGCCCACCCCACCGCGCGCGCATTGCTGAGCGCAGTTGACGGACCCGTCGCTGCCCCTTCGGCAAACCCCTCCGGTCGGATCAGCCCAACCACTGCGGCGCATGTGCGCGCCGGTCTGGACGGTCGGATCGCCGCCGTACTGGATGACGGACCCTGTTCGGTCGGGTTGGAGTCCGCCATCGTGGGCTTGGCCGGCACCCCCGCTTTGTTGCGGCCCGGCGGTGTCGCTCTGGAGCAGATCGAAACAGTTCTGGGCACGCGCCTGACCCGCCACAAGCCCGGAGATCTGCTGACCGCTCCGGGGCAGTTGCTGTCACATTATGCTCCGGACGCACCGGTGCGGCTGAACGCCACCGAGCGTCGCGGGGACGAGTTGCTGCTGGGATTTGGCAGTGTCGATTGCGACCGCAACCTATCTGCCAGGGGTGACCTGATCGAGGCGGCGGCAAACCTGTTTGCGTATCTGCACGAACTGGACGGTACGGGACGGCCAATTGCCGTCAGCCCGATCCCTTCCGAGGGCGTCGGGGCGGCCATCAACGACCGCCTGCGCCGGGCCGCGGCGCCACGCAATTCCTGATCAGGCCCGACCGGCGCTGGCCGACAGCGTCAGCGGATCGACACCCAGCGTGGCCAAGGCGGCCTCCCACTTTTCGTCGTCGGCAACGTCAAAGACCAGTTTCGATGTGGCATCGGTCGTCAACCAGCCATTGGCCGCGATCTCATCTTCCAACTGCCCCGGCCCCCATCCCGAATAGCCCAGCATCAGCATCGAGTTCAGCGGCCCCTTGCCAGAGGCGATATCTTCGAGCACGTCCAGCGTCGCCGTCATGCTGAAATCGCCGGCCACGTGCAGCGAATGCAGATTTGCGTCGTAGTCCGCGCTGTGCAGGACAAACCCCCGGGACAATTCGACGGGACCACCAAAATGCACAAGGCGTTCTCCGACAACCGGGATGCGGCACGCGATGTTCAACTGTTCAAGCAGTGTCTTGATCCGCAAATCCGACGGTTTGTTCACGATCAGACCCATCGCGCCGTCATCGCCGTGGCTACACAGGTACACCACTGAATGATCAAAGCGCGGATCGCCCATGCCGGGCATCGCAATCAACAGTTTTCCAGTCAGATCCATCAAAAAAACTCGTGAGGCTTATTCCCTTACAATGACCTTGCGGAACCCGGATTGGCAAGGGATCACGCCGGAAATCCCGCGATTTCTGCCGGTGACCAGAACGTGACTTGGCAAACCTGCCCGCAAGTCGCATGTATGGATCATGAGATCGCTGTTCAAACCCGTTCTGACCGTTGTTTCGGCTTGCCTGGCCCTGTCCGCACCTGCGCAGGGGCAATCGATCGACTCGATCGTCAGGCTGGACGTGATCGATGGCGGCCAATCCGAGGATGGAACCTATCTCACCGCGATCCGGCTGGATCTGGAACCCGGATGGAAGACCTATTGGCGGGCCCCCGGTGACGCCGGCATTCCGCCTGAATTCGACTGGCGCCGGTCCGGCAATGTCGGTGCGGTTGCGATCACCTGGCCCACGCCGCATGTCTTTGACCAAAACGGCCTGAAGTCCATCGGCTACGACACCCAACTGGTGTTGCCGGTTCGGATTACGCCCAAGGACGCATCCAAACCGGTCCGGTTGCGCGGCGAGGTCGATCTGGGGGTGTGCAAGGATGTCTGTATTCCCGCATCGTTGAAATTCGACCACGAACTGGATGCGGGCGCAGCAAGGAATCCAGCGATTGCGGCTGCGCTGGCGCAACGGCCCTTCTCTGCACGCGAGGCTGGCGTTACTGGCGCGGCCTGTCGCCTGAGCCCGACCGCGGACGGTTTGCAGGTTCAGGTCCAGATCGACATGCCCTCGGCCGGTGGTGCCGAACTTGCGGTGATCGAGCCGGGGAACCCGGACCTGTGGGCATCGCAGACTGAAACCAGGCGGCAAGGCAACCGGCTGACCGCTACTTCCGAGGTGATCAGCCCCGACGGTCAGCCCTTTGCGCTGGACCGGTCCGCCGTGCGGATCACGGTTCTGGGGACCAAACACGCGGTCGACATTCTGGGCTGCAGCGCGGGCTGACCGGATGCAGCGGGTTCCCCGGATCGGCGCACTGGCGGTTGTCGTAGATCAGGGCCATGTCCTGCTGGTGCAACGCAGCAAAGCCCCCGATGCCGGTCTCTGGGGATTTCCGGGCGGCCATGTGGAGTGGGGCGAAACCGTCTTGCAGGCCGCCGCGCGCGAGTTGATGGAAGAAACCGGTATCGAAGCAACCCCGCAGGCATATCTGGGCAACCTTGATCTGCTGGTCCGGGATTCGGCCGGACAGATCACCGCCCACTACTTGCTGGTCGGCGTATCCTGCCGCTTCGGATCCGGCACTCCGATCGCAGCGGACGATGCGCAGGACGCGCGTTGGTTCCCAATCCGGCAGGTGCTGGACCGCGACCTTGCGATGAGCGCCCGGGTGCCCGACTTTCTGTCTCAGGCACTGGCCCGGGATGAAAGCCTGACATAAAGCGCCGCGGACACGATCAGGCTGACGGCCAGAATGGCAACCGCACCGCCCGCGAACGCTCCCAGCCCCATTCTCAGCAACGCCAGACCGTCCTCGCCGCCGTACAGCCCGGACAGCACACCCAGCGGCGCGCCGGCCAGAACCGGCCAGACCATGGTGACCAGCAGCCAGAGCATCATCGCCCCGCCCGTCCCCGCGGCCGCGACCCGGACCACCTTGTCCGGCGCCCGCAAGGCGCGGCGCATCGCCGTCATCGGGCGAGAAATATCACTCAGGATCGCCAGCAACGCAGGGACCAGGAGCAGCACCAGCACCATGCCGAACCCGAGCCCGTAGACCAGCGTGATCACCGTGGGTTTGAGGAATTGCGCCTGCTGCGACCCTTCGTACAGCAACGGGGCCAGCCCCATCACCGTCGTCAGCGTGGTCAGCATCACCGGCCGCAACCGGTCAGCGGTGCCTTCTATAATCGAGTGCACCAGCCCGCGATCCTGCTGATAGCCATCGATGGTCGTTATCAAAACGATCGAGTCATTGATGATGATCCCGGTCATGCCCAACAAGCCAACGACCGTGAACATGCTAAGGGGAACGCCCCAGATGTAATGCCCCCAGATGGTGCCGACCAGACCAAAGGGAATGATCGCCATCACCACCAGCGGCCTTGTCCAACTGGCGAAGATCCACGCCAGAACAAGGTAGATTCCGGTCAGACACAGGATCAGACCGGTACGCGCCTCGGTCAGGAACTCGTCCTCCTGTTCGCTCAGACCGGCCATGCGCCACTCGACCTGATACTCGGCGGCGATATCAGGCAGGATTTCCTCGCGCATGGCGCGGGTGATTTCCGCCGCCTGGGCCGGGTCATCCTCGGAAATGTCCCCGTTCACTGCGATCACCCGCAGGCCATTTTCCCGGCGCACCGTCGAGAACCCCGACTCGCGCTTGACCGAGACGATGTCAGCCAGCGGGACATAGACCCCGTCCGGTGAACGCATCAGCGTGTGTTCGAGGAAATCGGCGGTCAGCTCGCTTTCGGGCAGTTCGACCCGGATCTCGGCGCTGCGAGGACCGTCGGGGAATGTCGCCGCCTCGATCCCGTTCAGCCGGTGACGCAGAACCCGGCCCAATGTCTCGATGCGGAAGCCCAGCGCCTCGCCCTGTGCCGTCAGATCCAGAATGTACTCTTCCTTGTCATAGGCCAGATTGTCTTCCAGCGCTGAAACCTCGGGGTATTTCGACAGTTCCGCCTGCAGGGCCTCGGACGCGGTTTTCAGCGTGTTCACGTCCGCGCCGAAAAGCTGCACGTCGATGGCATCACCACCCGGACCCGAGCGCCAGCCGCGGAACGTCAGCAATTCGACCTTGGGATGGCGCGGCACGAATTCCTGCAGCTCGCCCACGAATTCAAAGCTGGAATAAGGTCGCAGGTCGGCATCGATCAGCTCGATCGAGATACCGCCCAGCAAATCGCCATCCTTGCCATCGGCGGCGGACAGACCATAACCGGCGCTCCCTCCGATCTCGGCCAGAACATAGTCGATCGGGTTGCGACCGTGGCGTTCTTCGTAGATCTGACCCAGCTCTTCCGTGGCGCGCTGCAGAATGTGCATCATTTCGATCGTGTCGGCGCGGGTAGCGCCTTCGGCCATGATGAAATTGCCGGTGACCGAGCCCCGCTCGGGCGCGTTGAAAAACCGCCAATTGACGTCGCCCTTAATGAACAGCGCTATCTGGCTGGCCAGAATGGCGATCATCAGGGCCACGACCACGTATCGCGCCCAGATTGCCCACGCCACCAAAGGTCGGAAAAGAGTGTCGCGCACCCAGCGAAAACCCCGGTTCACAACCCGGTTGGGCCAGTCATACCAGTGTTCCTTGGCCGAATGTGCGATAGCATGCGCCATGTGGTTCGGCAGGATCAGAAAACACTCGATCAACGATGCGATCAGTACAGCGATCACCGTAAAGGGAATGTCCCGGATCAGCTCTCCGAACCGTCCGCCAATGGCGGTCAGACCGAAAAAGGCGATCACGGTCGTGACCGTGGCCGCAAAAACCGGCATCGCCATACGCCGGGCGGCGCGCTCGGCGGCAACGACCGGTGGCTCGCCCAGACGGCGGGCCCGGAAATCGGCGTGTTCCCCCACCACGATCGCATCATCCACTACGATACCCAGCGTGATGATAAGGCCGAACAACGAGACCATGTTGATCGACAGCCCGCCGATATACATGAAGGCGATGGCCGCCGACATCGCAACCGGGATACCGGCCGCCACCCAGAAAGCGATGCGCGCATTCAAGAACAGGAACAGCAGGCACACCACCAAGCCCAGCCCGACCAGCCCGTTGTCGATCAGAATGTCCAACCGGTCGGTAATGGCCTGCGCCCGGGTACGGATCAGCTCGACCGAGATACCATCCGGCAGGCTCGCCTGCATCTCGGCCACCACATCCTCGACCGTGTGCTGAATGTCGATCGCATCACCCAGGTTCGACCGGTCCACCCGGACGGACATGGCCGGATTTTCGCCCACGAAATAGCTGCGATTGCGGGTAACGCCCTCGACCCGGATCTGCGCGACATCGCCGACCACCAGCTTGGACCCGTCCGGATAGGTGCGCAAAGCGATGCGCTCGATCTCTTCCGGGGTGCGCTTTTCGACACCGGTGCGGATCCGGGCGTTTGCGCCGGTCACGTCCCCGGCCGGATTGGCCGTGACCTCGGCCGCAACCGCCGAGGCGATCTCGGACAGGGTGATGTCGTTGGCGATCAACTGCGCGGTGGGAACCTCGACCACGATGCGTGGGGCCGCAAGGCCGCGGATCGTGGTCCGCGTCACACCGGCAGCGAACAGCCGATTGATCAACTCATCTGTGAATTTGGCCAGCTGCCCGGTCTCGATCGGGCCGGTGAGGACAACATCCGTTACCCGGTCTCGCCAAGCGGCACGCCGGATGGACGGTTCTTCGGCGTCCTCCGGCAGGTTGGTCACGCTGTCGACGGCGGTGCGCACTTCTTCGACGGCGCGGCTCATGTCCCAGTTGGGTTCAAATTCCAGCGCGATGCGGGCCGATCCTTCGCGGGAGGTCGACTCGGTGCTGGCAACGCCTTCGACCGCCAGCAATGCAGGTTCAAGGATCTGGACAATCCCGTTGTCCACATCCTCGGGCCCCGCACCATCCCATTCGACGTTGACATTGACCCGTTCCAGGATCACGTCCGGAAAGAACTGCGCCCGCATGTTCGGCGCCGAAGCCGCGCCAAGGACCAGCATGACCACCAGCAGAAGGTTGGCAATGGTCCGGTGACGCGTGAAATAGCTGAGGATGCCGCTGGCCGCGCCCGGGATCTCGCGCATCATGGCGCCTATCCCCCGGCCCGGTTTTCAAGCCGCCGCAACAGAGACGACGGCACCTTCGCCTCGCTCAACTGAGCAAGAACACGGGTCTTGGCGTCCTGGGACATGCGGTCGCTGGCCTCGACCTGCGCCACCAACCGCGCGCGGTGCTCGTCCGTCAGCTCGACCATGTCCGGCTCGACCGCGGCGCTGTCTTCGATGCGAACCGGGCGCACGCGGACCCCCGACCCCAGCAGCGGGGTCCGACCGACCACGACTTCGCGCCCTTCCAGCCCGGCGCCTCGCAGCAGCACTTCGTCCCCTTGCCGGCGCACCAGCTCGACCGGGAGCGTTTCCAGCCGGTCGTCGTCGCCCAGCACCAGCACGGTGCCTTGCGCATCCAGAACCGAAGACGGGAGACGCACGACATTATCCAGCGGCTGTTCCTCGACCGAAACGGTCACGAAATCGCCGGGCTTGAACCCCGGCGCGGCATCAAGCCGGGCATAGATCAACCGGCCGGTCTGGCCCTCACCGGCCGACCCGCTGTCGCGGCTGATCCGACCGGTGGCGCTCAGGTCCGTGCCCGTCACCTCAAGCGAGATGGTCACCGGTGCCGGGATCAGCTTGCCCTGATCGTCCAGCAACCGCACGTATTGCGCGGTCGAAACGCGGAACGCGACCTCCAGCGCAAACGGGTCGACCAGTTCGGCCAGCTTTTCATTGGCCGTGACCAGGCGCCCTTCAACCAGCGTGACACCAGTCAGCGTCCCGTCGAACCGGGCGCGGATGGTCATGTCCTCCAGATCGCGTTCGGCCGATTCCAAAGCGATACGTGCCCGCGCCAGCAACGTCGTCGCCTGATCGACGCGGGACTCGGCCTGCGCCAAAGCGATACGGCGCGACAACACGGTTTGCCGGGCCGAGGCCGCGGCCAATTCGGCCTCTTCAACGCTGGCGGTCGCGCCCACACCACGGTCCAGCAAATCCTTCTGGCGCTGCAGGGCCCGTTCCCGCAGATCCGATTGGGATTCGGCGGCCTTCAATTCATCCTGCGCCAAAAGCAGCGTGCGTTCGGCATCGCGTTCTTCAAACTGGGCATCCAGCAGGTCCGACCGCGCACGGTCCAGCGCCGCCTGCGCATCGGCCGGGTCCAGCTCGACCAGAACTTCGCCTGTGCGCACAACCCCGCCATCCTCGAAATTTTCCGCCAGCCCGATGACACGGCCGCCCAGCGCTGCCCGCAATTCCAGACGCCTGCGGCTTTGAACTTCGCCGAATGCCTCCAGATAGGGGGTGGCGGTTTGTGGCTCGGCCTTCTGAACCGTGACCGCGAACACGCGTTCGCGCGCCTGCGGGGGTTTGTTGTCGCGGGTCATGACCTCTTGAACTGCGCCGGTGATCATCTGCGCCGCGACAATCAACAGCGCAAGCATCAGGGATGCCAGAAAGACACCGATGAGGCTCTGCCGCAGAAATCGCATGTATCTTTCACTCCGGTTGCAACGGGACGCAGTCTATTAATAGGTAGCCGGGCCGGAAAAAATACCAACCCACAAGGCGGTTATGAGCCGTTAAACGTACGACCAGTCTACTTCCGTCGCAGATGTTCGTCCAATCTGGGCATGATTTCCACGAAATTGCAGGGCCGGTGGCGATAATCCAGCTGTTTTTCCAAAATGCCGTCCCAGGCATCCTTGCAGGCCCCAGGGCTGCCCGGCAGGGCAAACAGATAGGTTCCGCCGGCGACGCCACCTGTGGCCCGCGACTGTACTGCCGAGGTTCCGATCTTCTCCATCGAAATCAGGGTGAAGACGGTGCCAAAAGCCTCGATTTCCTTTTCGTAGACATCGCGATGCGCCTCGACCGTGACATCGCGCCCGGTCAAGCCGGTGCCGCCGGTCGAGATCACCACGTCAATCTCGGGGTCGGCGACCCACGCCCGCAACTGCTCGGCGATCTGGGCGCGCTCGTCCTGAATGATCTTGCGGTCGGCCACGGTGTGCCCCGCACGCTCAATCCGGTCGACCAACGTTTGCCCCGAACGATCTTCGGCCAGTGACCGCGTATCCGATACGGTCAGCACAGCGATGCGGATGGGAATGAATTCCATAGTCTCATCAATTCGGGACATGTCGTGTCAGGCTCTTTCCATGATGGCCAACCGGGCCGCCAGCGCGACGAACACGCCGCCACTGACCCAGCCGAGAATTCGCGAAGCCCGCGGGCTTGAAATCAGCGCTCGCCCGGCGCCGCCGGCAAATGACCCTACCAGGGCATTCACGACGAACCCGCCCAGAGCGATGATCGCGCCCAGCAGCAGAAACTGGGCCAGAACCGATCCGTTGGCCGGCGAGACGAATTGCGGGATGAAGGCCAGAACAAACAGAATGATCTTGGGATTCGTCATGTTGACCAGCATCCCCTCGCGAAAGGCATGGCCCGACGGCTTCATTGGAGCGTCAGTCCGGACCGCACCGTTCCGGATGGTGCCCCAGGCCAGATACAGCAGGTAGGTCACACCCAGCCAGCGAATGACGTCGAACAGCCAGGGCATAGCCGCGACCGCCGCGCCAAGTCCCAGCCCGGCCAGCAGAACATGAACCATCAGTCCCGTCGAAACGCCGGCGCTGGCCACGATGGCAGATCGGGCACCGGACCGCAGCCCAAGCCCGAAGCAGAACATCATGTCAGCCCCCGGCGTCATGTTCAGCGCGATGGCGGCTGGGATGAAGGTCAACAGTGTTGCGTATTCGATCATGGATCGACCTCGAACCAATTCACCTTGGGCCCCAGATTTGCGATCCGGGTGCGACCGATCTCGCCGCGATAGCCCCAGCTGTCGTGGATATGACCGCACAGAGCAAAGTCAGGTTGAATCCGTTCCACCGCGTCGCGCACCGCGCTCGATCCGATCGATTGCCCCTGCGAAGTCCGATCGCCTTTGCCCTTGGGCGGGGCATGCGTGATCAGGACGTCCGCCGACGCGCAGCGATTGAGCAGCTCGGCGGCCTCGGCTTCGGTCAGGTCGCAGGACCAGTCACCAAATGGCGTGACCGGTACGCCATAGCCAAGTCCGAACAGGCGCAGCCCGTCCACGGTCATGCCTGTTCCGTGCAGCACATGCACGCCGTCCGGCACGGCCGCCGCCAGTTCCTCGGCGCTTTCGGCGTTGCCGGGAACCAGAACCATCGGCGCGGATATGCCGGAAAGCATATCCATCGCCTCGTCCAGCCCCTGACGCATGTTGCAGTAATCACCCGCGCCGATCACCAGGTCAGCTTCGACGCTGGCTGCCACCAGTTCCGCAGCCCGATTGCGGGCCATGTGCAGGTCGGAAAAAGCCAGAACCTTCATCCCTTGTTCTCCAGATATGCGCGCAGATCCAACAGATCGGCCCAGGCCTGGCGCTTGGCATGGGGCTGGCGCAGCAGATAGGCGGGGTGCAGCATGGGCAGAACCGGCAGATTCAGCGCCTGATCCCACTGCCCACGCAGACGCGTGATGCCGCGCTTGTCCAGAACCGCCTGGCAGCTGATGTTGCCCATAACCACCAGAACCTTCGGCTTGGCCAGGGCCACGTGCCGTTCCAAAAACGGCTGCATCATCGCGATCTCGTCCGGCCGCGGGTCCCTGTTCTGCGGCGGGCGCCAGGGCAGGACATTGGTGATGTAGACGTTCTTGGCGCGGTCCAAATCTATCGCGGCCAGCATCCGATCCAGCAACTGCCCGGCGCGGCCAACGAACGGCTTTCCAGCGCGGTCTTCTTCACGGCCCGGGGCCTCGCCGACGATCATGACCGGCGCACCGGGTGTCCCATCAGCAAAGACCAACTGTCGCGCGCCGCGCTTCAGATCGCAGTGTTCGAACGCCTCCATAGCGGCGCGCAGCTGATCCAGAGACGATGCCGCAGACGCAGCCTTTTTTGCCTCGATCACCGGATCCGCCTTGGCGGGCTTCTGCATCGCGGGTTGCGCTGCGGCGGATTTTTTGACCTTTGGCGCGGTATCCGGCAACGCATAGCGGTCAACCGGTGCGTCGACGATCGCTTCGGTTACGCCCAGCTCAACCTGCCATTCCAGCAGGGCACGCGCGGTGTAGGGGTCAAGGGCCGATTCCATAATGTTCAATCTACTCAGCTTTGCGGGAAGGGAAAGCAAATTGGCCTTGCCTTGGCGCGTTGCCGGGCCGACGATGGTCCCCGTCATGACGCGAACCCTGGGCCTTCTGCTGATCACTCTGTTCGCCCTGCTGCCCGGCGGGTCGGAGGCACAGTCGTTTCTCAACAATCAAGGACAATGCCGCGGGGGCCAGTTTCAGTGCGGTCTGAAATGCTGCTCGGTCGGCCAACGCTGCAGCTATGACGGGTTCTGCATTCAGGCCGGGGGCACCTATTGCGGCGGCGGGCGGTCCTGCGGGCCGTTCGAGAAATGCGTGGCCGGAGGCACCAGATGCGCGCCCGCGGGCGCGAACAAATGCGCCTCGCGGCTGGATTGCCCCAGCGGCTCCTTCTGCAACGCGCGCGGCGAATGCGAGCGCAGTTCGCCCGACTTCGACCCCTCTCCGCAACCGGCAACGCCCTGCGACGACGGGCGGACCTGCGCAGCCGGTTCGACCTGCCTGCCGGGCGGCGGCTGTACGCGCCCCGGCTGGTATCTGTGCGAAGAGACCGGATCGCAATGCCGCACCGGGTTCAAATGCTCGGCCAACCAGGGCTGCGTGCCCAGAAAGGCCGTCGATTGCGGTTACGGCAAGTGGTGCCGACCCGGCGAGCGTTGCCTGCCCGAAGGCGGATGCGAGAAACTGCCCGACGGGGACTGACTCCAGTTGCCCCGAGGCGCTGCGCTTTCTATAAGCGGCGCGACTGTCAGAAAGGAGCCCGGCCCATGCGTTTCGCCCATCGTCACCTTCTTGGCATCGAGCATCTGTCCCAATCCGACATCACCGCCATTTTGGACCTGGCCGAAAAATACGTCGATCTGAACCGGCAATCGGCCAAGCACTCGGACGTTTTGGCGGGGCTGACCCAGATCAACATGTTCTTCGAGAATTCGACCCGCACGCAGGCCAGTTTCGAACTGGCGGGCAAGCGTCTGGGCGCAGATGTGATGAACATGGCGATGCAGGCCAGCTCGATCAAAAAGGGCGAGACGCTGATCGACACGGCGATGACGCTGAATGCCATGCATCCCGACCTTCTGGTGGTGCGGCATCCGCATTCGGGCGCGGTCGACCTGCTGGCGCAGAAGGTCAACTGCGCGGTGCTGAACGCCGGTGACGGGCGGCACGAGCACCCAACGCAGGCGCTGCTGGATGCGCTGACCATCCGCCGGGCCAAGGGGCGGCTGCACCGGCTGAACGTGGCGATCTGCGGGGATGTCGCGCATTCCCGCGTGGCGCGGTCGAACCTGATCCTGCTGGGCAAGATGGAAAACCGCATCCGCCTGATCGGCCCACCGACGCTGGTGCCCGCGCAATTCGCCGAATTCGGGGCCGAGATCTATGACGACATGACTGAAGGCCTGCGCGACGTGGACGTTGTGATGATGCTGCGCCTTCAGAAAGAGCGGATGGACGGCGGGTTCATCCCGTCGGAACGGGAATACTATCACCGCTATGGCCTGGACGCCGCCAAGCTGGCGCTGGCCAAGCCGGACGCCATCGTGATGCATCCCGGCCCGATGAACCGCGGCGTTGAGATCGACGGCACGCTGGCCGACGACATCAACCGCTCGGTCATCCAGGAACAGGTCGAGATGGGCGTCGCCGTGCGCATGGCCGCGATGGAGTTGCTGGCCCGCAACCTGAAGGAGGCGGCATGAGCGATCTGACCCTATCCGCTGGCGAGCGCGGCGTGATCCGCCTGTTCGCGCTGGACATGCGCCCCGAAGAGGCGAAGTTCCTGCGCGATCCCGGCGCGGCGGATCAGGTCCTTGGGGTCTCGGGGTTGGACCCCGAGCAGATCGACGTGTTTCCAGTGTCCGACCTCGAGGATCTGGGCCTCTACGGCTATCTCAGCGAGGGCTGCGGCGTGTCCGAGGACCAGTTGGACCGGGCCAAGCTGGAGTCGGTCGATGGCTGGGTTCTGGTGCTGCGCAGCGCGGCCCTGGGCGGGCGCGCGGCCACGCTGAGCCCCGACCCGCGTCTGCGCCTGATCGGCCTTTACACCGAAGAGGCCACGAATTGGAGCGGCGGCACCATCGAGACCGAAAGCGCGCGGCCGTACTCGGCCGCGCAAAATCCAGTTTCGAGCGGACAGCCCCGCCGGACGGGATCGGCCTTGCTTGCCTTGATCATCCTGCTGGTCATCGGAGGTGCTCTGTGGCTGATCCTGTGACCTTTGCGCCGGACAAGGGCGCCTATGTCCGCACCAACGCGTGGCTGGCCGCGGGCGCGATGGCGGGGGCGATGCTCGTGCTGTGGCTGATCGGAAATCCCTATGTCTGGACCGGCGCCCCGGCCGGTCTGGCGGCGGTGGGCGTCCGAGCGTGGTACCTTGCCTCGGAGGAACTGGTGGCCAACTGGCAGATGACCGACACCACCCTGACCGGACCCGGCGGACGCAGCGTGCCGCTGAACCAGATCGCGGCCGTGAATATCATGGGCAGCTTCGTGCAGATCGTCACCAAAGGCGGCGACAAGCACCTGATCAAGTACCAGGCCGACCCGGCCACCACCAAAGCCGCGATTGAAAGGGCAATGGCATGACCAAGCTGATCTTCACCAACGCCCGCCTGATCGACCCCGAAGCCGGAACCGACGCGCCGGGCTGGCTGCATGTGGCCGACGGGCGCATCGTGGCCAAGGGCAACGGTTCGGTGCCCCAAAAGGAAGCGCAGGTGATTGATTGCGGCGGTCAGTGTCTGGCCCCCGGCATCGTCGATATCGGCGTCAAGGTCTGCGAGCCGGGCGAGCGGCACAAGGAAAGCTACAAATCCGCGGGCCTTGCCGCCGCCGCCGGGGGCGTGACCACAATAGTCACCCGGCCCGACACCCTGCCTGCGATCGACACGCCGGAAACGCTCGAGTTCGTCACCCGACGCGCCCAGGCCGACACGCCCGTCAACGTGCTGACCATGGCCGCACTGACCAAGGGCCGCGACGGGCGCGAGATGACCGAGATCGGGTTTCTGATGGATGCGGGCGCGGTGGCTTTCACCGACTGCGACCATGTGGTGACGGACACCAAGGTGTTCTCTCGCGCGTTGACCTATGCCCGGGCCTGCGGCGCGCTTGTCATCGCCCACCCGCAGGACCCGGGCCTGAGCCACGGTGCTGCCGCCACAAGCGGCAAGTTCGCCGCCCTGCGCGGTCTGCCCGCCGTTTCGCCCATGGCCGAGCGTATGGGGCTGGACCGCGACATCGCCTTGCTGGAAATGACCGGCGCGACCTATCACGCCGACCAGATCACCACGGCCCGCGCCCTGCCCGCACTGGAACGGGCCAAGCGCAACGGGCTGGACATCACCGCCGGCACCTCGATCCATCACCTGACGCTGAACGAGTTGGACGTGGCCGACTATCGCACCTTCTTCAAGGTCAAGCCGCCGCTGCGCTCCGAGGACGACCGGCAGGCGGTGATCGAGGCCGTGCGCTCCGGCCTGATCGACACGATCAGCTCGATGCACACGCCGCAGGACGAGGAAAGCAAACGCCTCCCGTTCGAAGAGGCGGCCTCGGGCGCGGTGGCATTGGAAACCCTGCTGCCGGCCGCACTGCGCCTGTATCATGCCGATCAACTGGACCTGCCGACCCTGTTCCGGGCCATGACACTGAATCCGGCGAAACGACTGGGGCTGGACTGCGGCCGCCTGAGCGCGGGTGCCCCCGCCGATCTGGTGCTGTTCGACCCAAATGTGCCCTTCGTGCTGGACCGGTTCACGCTGAAATCGAAATCGCAGAACACCCCGTTTGACGGACAGCGGATGCAGGGTAAGGTCACCGCAACCTACGTTGCAGGCAAAGAAATTTTCCGGAGACCCTGATGCCCGTTTTCGACAGCACGACGACCCAACTGATTATCTGGGCCGCGATCGGATACCTGATGGGGTCGGTGCCCTATGGCATGATCGTTGCGCGGGTGATGGGGCTGGGCAACCTGCGCCAGATCGGATCCGGCAATATCGGTGCCACCAACGTGTTGCGCACCGGCAGCAAGGCGGCGGCGGCGCTGACCCTTCTGTTCGACGCCGGCAAAGGCGCGGTCGCGGTCCTGCTGGCCCGGGCACTGGCCGGCGACGATGCCGCCCAGGTCGCGGCGCTGGCGGCTTTTGTCGGCCATTGCTACCCGGTCTGGCTGAGCTTCAAGGGCGGCAAGGGCGTGGCAACTTTCCTGGGCCTGTGGCTGGCGCTGGACTGGCGGGTGGGCGTTGCATGCTGTCTGACATGGCTGGTCGCTGCTGCGATCTGGCGGATCTCATCCCTCGGCGCGCTGGCCGCGGCAGCCCTGTCGACAACATGGGTGATGATCCTGACGGACGGGTCGACCTTTTTGTTGGGCGTCGTTCTGACGCTGCTAATCTACTGGCGCCACCGCGAGAATCTGGCCCGCATCAAGGCGGGAACAGAGCCCAAGATCGGGAAATCGTGACCGCGCCGACCGACTTTTTGGACGCATTCTTTGCCTTGCCGGCGGGTTCCTTCACCGGAACCGCAAACGGTCGAAGCTACTCGGTCACGCGGCTGGCGATGGCGGACGGCAAATCGCACAAGCTGGTCGCCCATGAACGGGGTGGCGGAGACTACATCAGTATGAACCTGTACCTGACGGATCAGAGCGGCGCTTTGCTGCGCCCCTGCGAGATGCCTGCCGCCAAGGTCGTACGCTTTGTTCTTGCCCTGGTACCCGACAGCTGAACCGCGGACCGACCTGCGCAGGCGAACAGACCGCTTGGCATTTCCGCACATTCACGTTTGATTGCTTTGAACGTGATCGCGGCCTTTCCCACCTCAGTTTCCGTGACGCTCAATTACCGGGTGCACGAAACGCAATTTCGGTGCTGGAACGCCCGCGCTTGGACATGCCGGGCAGCCCCGATCACGAAAGGTGGAACCATGAACAAGATCAAATCCCTGTTGGGCGGCGTGGCGCTGTCCGTGGCAATCGCAAGCTCGGCCCTGGCGGCCGGCGTGGAAATCAACGCCTCGTCGACCGGCCTGGCGATGCAGGGTTACGACCCTGTGGCCTATTTCACCGAAGGCGAGCCGACCAAAGGCAGCTACAAGATCACGGCGTTGCACAACGATGCGCTGTACCGTTTTGCCACCGAAGAGAACAAGGCCGCGTTCGAAGCCAATCCCGAGGCCTACCTGCCCGCCTACGGCGGCTACTGTGCCTTCGGAGCGGCCATGGGGTTCAAGTTTGACGGCGATCCGACCTACTGGAAAATCGTGGACAACAAATTGTACCTCAACCTGTCGGAAGACATCCAGCAGCGTTGGGAAGGCGACATCCCCGGCTTCATCGAAAAAGCCAGCGTCAACTGGGAAACGATCGCCGACAAGGATCCGGCCGAACTGCAGCAATAATCTGCTGAACTGGCGGCAAGGATCGGCGGCAGAATGCCTCTGCCGCCGATCGTGATTTGAAGCCCCACGACCCCGAACCTATCTGATCAGAACAACACTCCAAAAGGGCGGCAAGCCGCAGACCTTGCGGAAATCGGGGTCGGAATAACAGCGAAAAACCAATGATTCGGTCCACCGACCGGAACGTAATGATCAATACAAACCTTCAGGCCAACGAAAGGCCGAGGCAGATAACTTCCAACGAAAGGATAGCAAGATGACGAGCAAACTGGCACTTTTGACCACCGTTGCAACTTTTGCAGCCGGCACCGCCATGGCGCAGTCCTCGGGCGATTGGACCGGATTCTATGCAGGTGCGCAGGTCGGCTACGCGGATATCGGCACCAGCCTGTCCGGTGTGGACGGAGACGGCGCCATCGGCGGTCTCATCCTTGGTTACGACTATGATCTGGGCGACTGGGTTGTAGGCGGCGGCTTTGACTATGACTGGTCTGACGTCGACCTTTCGGGTGCCGCAACGGTCGAAGACGTCTGGCGGCTGAAAGCCCGCGCCGGCTACAAGGTCAACCCGCAGGGGCTGCTGTATGGTGTCGCTGGTTACGCGGATGCGGGAACCGACACGCTGGGCAGCGACGATGGTTGGTTCATCGGCGCCGGCTATGAACAGATCGTCGCGCCGAACGTCAGCATCGCGGGCGAGCTGCTGTACCACGAGTTCGACAATTTCAACTCGACCGGTGTCGACGTGGATGCAACCACGTTCCAGATCCGGGCGGCATACCGCTTCTGATCCCTCGCGCAGAATCGAACGGGCCCGGCACGGCGTGCCGGGCCTTTTTCATGGCACCAGGATTGTGCTTCCGGTTGTCTGCCGCGCCTCCAGTGCGCGGTGCGCCTCAGCGACCTGATCCAGTTCAAAGCGTTGATCGATGTGAATCTTGACCTCGGCGCCGGCCACCTTGCCGAACAACCGCCGGGCCATGGCCTGACATACGGAATGGTCCGCAATATGGGTGAACAGCGTCGGCCGGGTGATTTTCAACGACCCTTTCTGCCCAAGAATGCCTATGTTGAATGGTGGCACGGGTCCAGACGCGTTGCCGAAGGAAATCATCATCCCCAATGGCTTGAGGCAGTCCAGCGACCCTTCGAACGTATCGGCACCGACAGAGTCCATGACCGCATCGACCCCTTTGCCGCCGGTAATCTCGGCCACGCGGGACGCAAAATCCTCGGTCCGGTAGTTGATGCAGTGTGTGGCGCCGTTGAACTGGGCCAGACGGCACTTGTCATCGGTCCCGGCCGTACCGATCAGCTTGATGCCTTCGGATTTGGCCCACTGGCACGCGATCAGGCCGACACCCCCGGCGGCGGCATGGAACAGAACCGTATCACCACGTTTCAGCGGCGTGGTGCGGTGAAACAAGTATTCAACCGTCAAGCCCTTGAGCATCATGGCCGCCGCGGTCTCGAATGAGATGCCGCCAGGCAAAGGGCACACCTGTGACGCGGGCATCACCCGCGCTTCGCAATAAGCACCGGCCGGCACCGCGGCATAGGCCGCCCGCTGGCCCGGTTTCAGATGGGTCACGCCCTCACCGACTGCCTCGATCACCCCAGCAGCTTCCATTCCCAGCGCGTGCGGCAGTTCCATCGGATACAGACCGGTCCGCTGGTAGACATCAATAAAATTCAGACCGCAGGCGTGATGGCGGATCCGAACTTCGCCCGGTCCCGGGTCACCCAACGGTCTATCCTCGATCTTCAGCACCTCGGGGCCGCCGGTTTCGTGAATGACAACGGTACGCGCCGTTTTCTGCATGCTGACCTCCTTTTGCCTGGATCCAAGCTATCACTTCGGCGCCGCAGGGCAATCGGGCGATCTCACAAGGGTGAACCAGGATTGGAAAAAACTGTGGTACACTAGGGTCAGGCGTTGCCGGGTCATCCGGCCACGGGCAACTTTTCGCCGGATGCATCCTGCGGCGCACCTGTGCCAAGGAAAGGGATGACAATGGCAAAGACAATCGGAAACCCGATCAGTTGGACCGCGCAACAACTCGGCGCGACCAGCGATCACATCGCTGAAAACGTAACGGGTATCGGCAGCGCTGACACCCAGCATCTGCCGACGGTAAAAACGCTGACGCTGCAAGACTTGCGAGAGTGCCTGCGCGCCGGATACCAAGACTTTCTGGCGATACGGGCCGATGCCATTTTCATCGTTCTGATCTACCCGATCGCGGGGCTTTTGATGTTCGGATTCGCCATGCAAGCCAACATGGTGCCGCTTCTGGCTCCTCTGGTGGCCGGGTTTGCGCTGATCGGTCCGGTGGCTGCTTTGGGCTTGTATGAGATCAGCCGCAGGCGGGAACAGGGGCACGAGGTTCACTGGCTGGACGCGTTGGGTGTTTTCCGATCGCCCTCGTTCGGCGCCATACTGGCACTGGCCTTTTACCTTGTCATGCTGTTGCTGGTCTGGCTGATGGTGGCACACGGCATCTATGTCGAAACACTGGGTCCGCAGCCGCCAGAGACGCTGGGCCAATTTCTGACACAGGCTCTGACCACCGGCCCCGGCTGGACCATGATCATCGTCGGATCGGCGGTTGGATTCCTGTTTGCTCTGGTGGCCTTGGCCGTCAGCGTTGTCAGCTTCCCGTTGCTTCTTGACCGCAAGGTCGGCCTGCCTGTGGCCGTGGTCACCTCGGTCCGGGTCCTGCGGCACAATCCGACCGTGATCCTGACCTGGGGCCTCATCGTCGCCGCGCTGCTGGTTCTTGGCGCGATCCCGCTGCTTTTGGGCCTGATCGTGGTGATGCCTGTCTTGGGGCACGCGACATGGCACCTGTATAGACGCGCCATCGCCTGAGCAAAGCGCGGGGCAACCCCCGCGCCGACGTGCCTAGCCTGATACTTTCAAGACGATCTTGCCAATGTGGCCGGAACTTTCCATGCGGGCATGTGCAGCGGCGGCATCGGCCAGATCAAATTCGCTATCCATGACCGGGGCGACTTTTCCAGCCTCGAGCAGCGGCCAGACCGCCTCATGCAGATCCTGCGCAATGCGTGCTTTGGCCAGATCGCTCTGTGGCCGCAGCGTGCTGCCGGTCAGGGTCAGGCGTTTGACCATCATCAGCGCAAAGTTCAACTCGACGACGGGTCCTTGCAGAAACGCGATCTGAACCAGCCTGCCGTCCTCGGCCAGCGCCTTGACGTTGCGGGGGATGTAGTCGCCGCCGACCATGTCGAGAATCAGATCCGCCCCACCTTCGGCCCGCATGGCAGCAACAAAATCCTCGGTCTTGTAGTTGATCGCCCTCTCGGCCCCCAGGTCCAGACAGGCCTGGCATTTCTCATCCGAACCGGCCGTCACGAAGACCCGGGCTCCGAAAGCGTTGGCCAGTTGAATGGCCGTGGTACCGATCCCGCTCGATCCCCCATGTACAAGGAACCGTTCGCCAGCCTTCAGCCCACCACGAGTGAACACGTTGGACCAGACAGTAAAGAAGGTTTCGGGCAGGCAGGCGGCCTGTTTCAGGCTCAGGCCCGAGGGCACAGGCAGGCAGTGTGCCGCCGGTGTCGCCACGTATTCGGCATACCCGCCGCCAGGCAACAACGCACAGACCTGATCCCCCAGTGCCACCCCCGAGACGCCGGACCCGATGGCCACCACCTCGCCCGAAGCCTCGAGTCCCGGCAGGTCGCTGGCCCCCGGCGGCGGATCATAGGCCCCAGCCCGCTGCAGAGCGTCCGGGCGGTTAACGCCGGCATAGGCCACTTTCAAGACAACCTGACCGTGACCCGGCTCGGGCATGGGGCGTTCCGTCAACTTGAGAACGTCCGGACCTCCGGGCGTGGTGATCTCAATCGCGCGCATCATCTGGGGCATTGGCAAAACTCCTTTGCGCAATGGGTATCAGGCGAATCGGGAAAGGCCCAGCAACAAGAGGCGGTTACTTGCGCGGGTTCAGAAGACCCGGCAGATCGGCCCGCATCTTGACTGGCGCCCGGACCTGACTTGCCAGCCAGTTGGGAACCGCAAGGAACGGTTTGAACAGCGGATTGTTGTTCACCTGCGCCTTGAGCTTCTCGAACTGCATCACATCCGCAATGCGGCGATCCAGGAATTCCCATGTCCGCTGGTGGTCCGGGCTGTCATCGCCCAACCAGAACAACAGGGTCGAGGAATACACACCCGACAGTGTCGCGCGTTTGGTGTACCAGTTGACATCATCCGAAGTGTCGCCCAGCGCATCCCAGATCAGGTCACAGGTGCCCCAGACCGCCTTGGCCCCATCTGCTGCATATGACGGCAATGAAAACAAAGTCACGCCTCGGCGCACCGCCTCCCTGTCGGGGACAGCCTGCAGGCGGAAGCGCACTGCGGCGGCAATCCTGTCGCGGAACTTCAGATCGCTCAGGTCCTCGGACTTCAGCCGTTCAAGCATCTCGGCGTCCCCGCGGGCGTGAAACGCGAGCGCCAGATCCACAGGGCCCCGCGGGCAGATGACCCGGGCCAGACCTTCGTCCAGATCGCAGTCTGCAATGGCCGCGCGAAAGCTTTCTTCGGACCAACCGTCAAAAGGAACATGGGTCAGAATTGCGTCCAGCAATTGCTGTTTTGCATCTTCATAGGTCACGGTCATGGCGGTCCTCCGACTGTTGGGCCCAGTACTAGACAAGTTAGGTCCGCTTTGCTATACGGCCAACTCCTGCAATTTCCTTGCAACTCTATCTAGAAAGGTGGTGACAACCACATGCAGGTTAGTGTTCGCGACAACAATGTCGATCAGGCGCTTCGTGCCCTGAAGAAAAAGCTGCAGCGCGAAGGCGTGTTCCGTGAAATGAAGCTGAAGCAACATTTCGAGAAACCGTCCGAGAAAAAAGCGCGCGAGAAAGCTGAAGCGATCCGCCGTGCCCGTAAACTGGCACGCAAGAAAGCCCAGCGCGAAGGTCTGCTCTAAGATCTTCCTCGTCCAGCTTTGGATGACACTATTTGACGACCCCCGTGGCATCGCCCGGGGGTTTGTCGTTTCAGTAGATCTTGGGCACGTACAATTCGTCCGGCAGAACCCGCCGTTCATACTCGGGATTGTATTTCCGATCCGGCAAAGTGACCTTTTCGTGGGGCACCTCTTCGTACGGAATCTTGGTCAGAATGTGCTCCATGCAGTTCAACCTTTCCCGCTTTTTGTCGTTGCCTTCGACAATGTACCAGGGGGCCTCGGGAATGTTGGTTCGGAACAGCATGTCTTCCTTGGCCTTGGTATAGTCTTCCCAGCGGATGCGCGATTCCAGGTCCATCGGTGACAGTTTCCACTGCTTCATCGGATCATGGATTCGCATCAGAAAGCGCAGCTGTTGTTCTTCGTCCGTGATCGAGAACCAGTATTTCAGCAAAATGATTCCCGACCGAACCAACATGCGCTCGAATTCGGGAACGTCCTGAAAGAACTGCTCGACCTGGGCCTCGGTGGCGAAGCCCATCACCCGTTCGACGCCCGCCCGGTTGTACCACGACCGGTCGAACAGAACGATCTCACCCGCCGCCGGCAAATGCGGCACATAGCGTTGAAAATACCACTGGCTCTGCTCGCGCCGGCTGGGGGCAGGCAAAGCGACGACGCGTGCAACCCGCGGGTCCAGCCGCTGGGTGATCCGCTTGATTACCCCGCCCTTTCCAGCGCTGTCGCGCCCTTCGAACAGGATGCAAACCTTGGCGCCGGTATGCTGCACCCAGTCCTGAACCTTGATCAGCTCGGCCTGCAGGCGCAACAGGTTGCGGAAATAGACCTTGCGATCCAGCATTTCAGGATGCTGTTCGCGATAGATCTTGCGGACCTCCATCGACAGCATGGGTTCACTGAACTCAATCTCAAAATCCTCGTCCAGTGTGTCCTGCAACTCGGCTTCCAGCCAATCGTCGACTGTGTTCTCATATTCTTCAGCCAAGGGCCTGCTCCTTATCTCTCAACAGTCTCGGACCATATCGGGTACGTGTACCGGCCAATGTCATGACGACCTGTTTCCCGCCCCGAAGGCCAATATTGAACCGGCTCAACGGCAGATACAACCGCATCGGCAAGACTGCCGCACCAGGATCAGACCGGCAGTGCGGTCGTCTTGAAAACGGTCCGCAGGGCGAACGAGCTTTGCATTTGCGCAACTCCGGGCAGGCGCGACAGATACTGGCGGTGGATGCGCGCAAAATCCTCGGTGTTTTCGGCAACCACCTTCAGGACATAATCGGCCGACCCGGCCATCAGGTGGCATTCCAGAACGTCCGGAATACGCCGGACCGCCCGCTCGAATGCCTCCAGCACCTCTTCGGCCTGACCCTGCAAGGTGATCTCGACGAATACGGTTGTCGGCACCCCCAGTTTGCGCGCATTCAACAGCGCGACATAGTCCCGGATATAGCCTTCCGCCTCAAGCCGCTGTACCCGGCGATGGCAGGCCGACGGCGACAGGTTGACCTGTTCGGACAGTTCCGCGTTCGACATACGCCCCTTGCGCTGAAGGGCCGCCAGAATCTTTCGGTCAGTCGCATCAAGTGACATTCACGCACATCCGTTGCAAGATTTTCTCATTTTATCGAAAAATTTCCCACATATTAGCGCAGTTGCGCACCGAGTTTCACAGAAATTGCGCGGCTTTCTGCACATAATTTGTGCAGTTTATGAATGGAGAGCCCCATGAAAATCGGATGCCCAAAGGAAATCAAACCGCAGGAATTCCGCGTCGGCATGACCCCGAACGCCGCGCAGGAAGCGGTTGCCCGTGGTCACGAGGTCATCATCGAAACCGGCGCCGGGTTGGGTTCAGGCTTTGACAACGACGCCTATGTCGCCGCAGGCGCGCGCATTGTGGACACCGCGGAAGAGGTGTTCGCGACCGCCGACATGATCGTCAAGGTCAAGGAACCGCAAGCGGTCGAGCGCAAGATGCTGCGTGAAGGCCAGCTGCTGTTCACCTACCTGCACCTGGCGCCCGACCCGGAGCAAACCCACGATCTGCTGGCCTCGGGCTGCACGGCGATCGCCTATGAAACGGTGACGGATTCCAACGGTGGTCTGCCGCTGCTTGCCCCGATGTCCGAAGTCGCGGGGCGTCTGGCCCCGCAAGTCGGTTCGTGGACCCTGCAAAAGGCCAATGGCGGGCGCGGCGTTCTGATGGGCGGCGTCCCTGGTGTGGGCCCGGCAAAGGTTGTCGTGATCGGTGGCGGCGTCGTTGGCACGCATGCGGCTCAGGTGGCGGCTGGCATGGGCGCTGATGTGACCGTTCTGGACCGTTCGCTGCCGCGCCTTCGCTATCTGGACGACGTCTTCGGTGGCCGGTTCAAGAACCAGTACTCGACCGCCGGTGCTACGGCTGAGCTGATCCAGTCGGCTGATATGGTGATCGGGGCCGTTCTGATCCCGGGCGCGGCCGCCCCGAAACTGATCACCCGCGAGCAATTGTCGACCATGAAGCCGGGCGCTGTGCTTGTCGACGTAGCCATCGACCAGGGCGGCTGTTTCGAAACCTCCAAGGCAACGACGCACGCCGATCCGATCTATGAGGTCGATGGCATCATGCACTACTGCGTGGCCAATATGCCGGGCGCGGTGGCACGGACCTCGACCATCGCGCTGGGGAACGCAACGATGCCTTTCATGCTGGCGCTGGCCGACAAGGGCTGGAAGCAGGCGTGTCAGGACGATCCCCACCTTCTGGCGGGCCTCAACGTGCACGCCGGCCAGTTGACCTACTATGCCGTAGGCAAGGCACTGGGGATCGACGTAGTTTCGCCCGCAATGGTCGTCAAGGCCTGATCGAAATGCAACAGCGCCGCGCATCTGCGCGGCGCTTGGCCCAACCGGAGAAGGGCATTTCCAATGCCCGACGGACGGGCGGGAGCATTCAGCCCTCTTTGTGGATTTCCACCGAGTGCGGGTAGGGGATCGAAATGCCCTTGGTGTCAAAGGCCTCCTTGACGGCCTTGGTCAGATCAAACTTGACGTCCCAATAGTCGGCGGCCGCGCACCACAACCGCGCGGTCAGGTCTACCGAGCTGTCTCCCAAGTTGGTCACACGCACCCAGGGCTCGGGGTCCGAGTGTATGCGCTTGTCCGCCTTGGCCACATCCAGAATAATCTTCATGGCCGCATCCGCACTGTCGCCATAGTCGATCCCGAACACCAGATCGACACGCCGGGTGTCGTGGGCCGAGTAGTTGGTGATGATCGACCCCCAGGCCTGACCGTTGGGAACGATGATCTGCACATTGTCGGGCGTGACCAGTTCGGTCGTGAACAGGTTCAGGTCCTTCACCGTGCCAGCTGTCCCACCGATATCCACGAATTGACCCAGCTTGTATGGCCGGAAGACCACGAGCATCACACCTGCAGCTAGATCGCTGAGCGTGCCCTGCAGCGCAAGGCCGATGGCCAGCGAAGCGGCACCCAGAATGGCAACGATACTCGTCGCTTCGATCCCGAAGATGCCAAGCACAGCAACCAGGACAATGGCCAGGATCACCCATTTGACGGTGCTGGCAACGAAATTCCCCAAAGTCGGATCGATTTGCGGGGTCGAATTAATTCGGCGGCGAACGATCCCTGCGATCATGCCAGCGGCTATCCAGCCGACAACAAGAACGATCAGGGCTTTGACCGCGCTCATGATCAATGGGGCAAATGCCCCAACCTGCGTCACGACCTCATCCACGGGCGTCTCCTTTCCAACAGCAACAAACCCGCGACTTTTGCGCGGGGTTTCCGCAACATTGGGCGATAAAACCGCACAGGTCTAGGTTTGAAATGTCCCGGATTTCCCCGCTGTGCTTCAGCAAACAGTCGCTGCCCGGGGTTGCACAGACCGCCATCTAACAATCCGCCCCCGAATGCCTAACTTGCAATAGTACCCGAACAAGGAGCTTGCCATGCTGGACACCGCCACCTTCCCGATCATGACCAAATGGCCCCCGCATTCGCCGGAGCGGATCCAACTCTATTCCTTCCCGACTCCGAACGGCGTGAAGGTGTCCATCATGCTCGAAGAAACAGGCCTGCCTTACGAGGCGCACAGGGTCACCCTGTCAGACGCCGACGTCAAAAGCCCCGAGTTTCTGTCGCTGAACCCAAACAACAAGATTCCGGCGATCATCGATCCTGACGGCCCGGACGGACAGACCTTGGCGCTGTTCGAAAGTGGTGCGATCCTGCTGTACCTGGCCGAGAAAACCGGCAAGTTCCTCGGCCAGAACACGGCCGACAAGTATCGGATCACGCAATGGCTGATGTTTCAGATGGGCGGCGTGGGCCCGATGTTCGGGCAATTGGGTTACTTCCACAAGTTCGCCGGCAGCGCGATCGAAGACCCGCGCCCGCGCGAGCGGTATATCAACGAGGCCAAACGGCTGCTGAATGTCGTCGAGACCCAGTTGCACGGGCAGGACTGGATCGCCGGTGAGTACTCAATTGCCGATATCGCTTTGGCCCCGTGGCTGCGCGGCCTTGATTTCTACGGCGCCAAAGAGTTGGTCGGCTGGGACGATCATCGCAACACCATCGCCTATCTGAACCGGTTCCTGGACCGACCCGCGGTTCAAAAGGGTCTGGTCACGCCTCCGCGCGGGTAAGGGATCACGCCGTCGCCGCCTTGCAAGCGGCGTCGGCATTCCGTGCCATCAACCGGGCAGTTTCCCGGTCAGTACATAGCGTAGAATCTCGACCACCTGACGGGGCTCCTCGGCCACCGCCAGCGCGGCGGCATCGACCTCTTTAAGCGCATGTTGATGCTCGGGGCCGTGCACCACGATGATCGACTTGCCCAGGGCCGCAGCATAGCCCGCGTCAAAGGCCGCGTTCCACTGCTTGTACTTGTCCCCGAACCGCACCACGACGACATCGGCATCGGCGATCCCCTTGCGGGTGCGAATGGCGTTGACCATCGCGCCTTTGTGGTCGTGCCAGTACTTGTTCGGCTCGGCCCCCAGAATGGCGACACCGCAATCGTCGCTGGCCGCATGATCGGTCACTGGGCTGTTGAAAGTGACGTCCAGCCCTTGCGCACCTTCGATGATCTGCTCGCGCCAATCCGTGTGGATCTCGCCCGACAGGTAGACATTCAATCCCATTGCAACCTCCGCATTTTGCTTCCGGCCCTGTTTACTGTCCAAACCCGCAAAGCCCAATGCGGAAGTTGCCTGTTGATGCAGCGCTGGCGTTACAGCTTGCGAGCCACCAGATAGCGCGAGGGCGGTTTTGCCGGAAAATTCCCGCTTTCGATGATCTCGAATCCGGCCTTTTCAATGGTGGTTTCCAGCGTCTTGATGTCGAACTGGCTGACGAATGGCGCTTTGCCCAAAAGCTGCATGACCGGCAAGAGCAGCTTCAGCAAGCCGAACTTGAACCCCAATCCACCCTGGGCAAGACAGGGCGTTTTTGAAATGAACAGACCGCCGGGTTTCAACACATCATGAACCCCGGACAGCGTCGCCTCCAGATCCCGGATCAGGTGCAGCAGATTGAACGCCATCACCACATCATAGGCCCAATTCGGGGGGCGGGTCGCGTCGGCCTCAACAAAGACAACGTTTTCGATCTGCTCCTCTTGCGCCAACCTGCGGCCCACGCCCAACATGCCCGGAGAGACATCGCTCGCCGTGATCGTATCCGCATGGCCGGACAGCCGCAGCGCGGTGCGCCCGGTTCCGCAGCCCAGTTCCAGCACCTGATCGGTCGGCTTCAAATAGGACACCGTGCGTTGCAACGTGTGCTCGTAGGACTCCATGTCGCGGATCGGGGATTTCGCGTATTTCTCGGCGATTCCGTCCCAGAATTTGGCTGTGGCAGTCATGTCGGCTCTCCTTTGAGCGCAAGGTAGTGATACGCGTTTCAAAGGTGAATTGCCGAAATTCGCAGAATCCTTATACATTCATGCATGGATGATCCGCGCAAATTCGACTGGAACCATATCCGCGCCTTTCTGGCGACAGCCGAGACCGGCTCACTTTCGGCGGCGGCGCGGCGATTGGACCAGACGCAACCGACCCTCAGCCGCCAGATCGCCGCGCTTGAATCCGACCTGGGCGTGATGCTGTTCGAACGGGTCGGCCGATCGCTTCAGATCACCACCGCCGGAATCGAGTTGTTGGAGCACACGAGAGAGATGGGCGCAGCTGCAGATCGCATTGCGTTGGCCGCGTCCGGTCAGGCGCAATCGATCGAGGGGCAGGTGCGGATCACCGCAAGCGACGTGATGTCGGCCTATATCCTGCCGGAACTGCTGCGCGAGATCCGCGCGCAGGCTCCGAAACTGCGGATCGATGTGATCGCCGCGAACGACATTCGCGATCTGATGCGGCGCGAGGCGGATATCGCCATCCGCCATGTCCGCCCCGATCAGCCCGACCTGATCGCAAAACTGGTGCAGGAGGCTGAGGGGCATTTCTATGCCGCCACCGCCTACCTGAACCGCGCTGGACGCCCCAAGTCCCTGTCGGACCTGCCCCGGCACGAGTTCATCAGTTTCGGCGACACCGCGCAGATGATCGCCTATTTCGAACCGATCGGCCTGCATCTGACCGAAGAAAACTTCCGGTTGGGGTCACAAAGCGGCATCGTCGCGTGGGAGTTTGCGCGGCAGGGCTTTGGCATCGCGCCCATGTCCGAGCCGGTGGGCGATGCCACACCCGGTATGGAGCGCGTCCTTCCCGACATGGAGCCGCTGCGGTTCCCGATCTGGCTGACCACCCATCGCGAGCTGCATACCAGCCGCCGCATCCGGCTGGTCTTTGACCTGCTGGCGGATTTCTTCGCAAAATGAAACACGCGCGCCATGGGCGCGCGTGCCACTTCGGGTTCAAGCCACCTCAGCCGCGCAGAACGCCGCCGGTGGCCTTGGTGACCTTGGCGATGATCTTTTCCGCCACCGCCTCGATGTCTTTTTCCTTCAGCGTGCTGTCGGTCGGCTGCAGACGCACGGTGATGGCCAGAGATTTCTTGCCCTCACCCAGGCTGCCGCCGATGAATTCATCGAATACACGCACCTCTTCGATCAGCGCCTTGTCGGCCCCGGCGGCGGCATTTACCAGCGTCAGCGCCTCGACATCGGCATCGACGACAAAGGCAAAGTCACGCTCGACCGCCTGCAGGTCGCGCAGCTCCAGCGCCGAGCGGGTGGTGCCGGATTTGCGCGGCAGCGGCACCTCGTCCGGCCAGATGGTGAAGGCCACGGCCGGGCCCTTGATGTCCAACTGCTGCAGCACGCGCGGATGCAGTTCACCGAACACGCCCAGCACCTTTTTGGGGCCCAGGCAGATCTTGCCGTGACGGCCGGGATGCCACCAGGCATCGCCGTCGCGCAGGATCTGCACCTTGGCCGGGGCCCCGATGGCGGTCAGCACAGCCTCGGCATCGGCCTTGGCGTCAAACACGTCGACCGCGCGGGTGGTGCCATGCACATCCTTGGGTCCGGTCCGTCCGACCAGAAGGCCTGCGATCTGGGTGCGTTGCTCGCCGGGTTCCCCGTCATGAAAGACCGGGCCGACCTCGAACAGGGCCAGATCGGCAAAGCCGCGCGCCTGGTTGCGCGCCGCGGCCTGCAACAGGCCGGGCAGCAGGTCGGGGCGCATGTGGCTCATCTCGGACGAGATCGGGTTTTCCAGCATCGTCGCGTCATCGCCGCCACCGAACAGCGCGGCCGAGGCCCGATCGATGAAGGTATAGCTGACGCATTCATTGTACCCCAGCGCCGCGCAGGTGCGCCGCGCCATCGACTGACGCCGCTGGGCCGGAGTCATGACCGGCTTGGGAATACCATCCGTGACGCGCGGCAGCGGCTTGCCCTGCAGCTTGGTCAGCGAAGCGATGCGGGCGACCTCTTCGACCAAGTCGGCCTCGCCTTGGATGTCGGGGCGCCAGCTGGGCACATGGGCCATGTCGCCTTCCAGCCGGAAGCCCAGCCGGGTCAGGGTCTGGCGCTGCTCGCTTTCGGGGATGTCCATGCCCACCAGCGACTGCACCCGCGCCGCATCCAACCGATAGGCGCGCGAATGGTCCGGCGCTTTGCCGGCCTCGACCACCTTCGAAACCTCGCCGCCGCAGATATCCAGGATCATCTGGGTCGCGTGCTCCAGCCCTTCCAGCGTGTATGCCGGATCGACCCCGCGCTCGAACCGGTACCGCGCGTCCGAGTTGATCTTGAGCGCGCGGCCCGCCAGCGCGATCTGAACGTGGTCCCAGAAGGCGCTTTCCAGGAACACGTTCACCGTGTCCTCGGTACAGCCGGTCTCTTGCCCGCCCATGATGCCGGCGATGGATTCCGGGCCGTTGTCGTCGGAAATCACCATCATGCCGGGCTGCAGCGTGTATTCCTTTTCATCCAGCGCCACCAGCTTCTCGCCGCCTTTGGCGCGGTGCACCCGCAGGTTGCCCTTGACCTTGTCGGCGTCAAAGACGTGCAGCGGGCGATTGCTGTCGAAGGTCATGTAGTTGGTGATGTCCACCAAGGCCGAAATCGGACGCAGACCGATTGCCTTCAGCTGATCCTGCAGCCATTGCGGGCTGGGGCCGTTCTTGACGCCGCGGATCAGGCGGCCGGTGAAATGCGGACAGCCATCCAGCGTGTCGTCGTCGATCGTCACCTTGATCGGGCTTTCGAAATCCCCCGGCACCGGGGCATAGTCACGCTGCTTCAGCGTGCCCAGACCCCGCGCCGCCAGATCGCGCGCGATCCCTGCAACGCCCAGCGCATCGGGACGGTTGGGGGTGATGGCGATCTCGATCACCGGGTCGATCTTGGCGGGGTCATTCTCGGCCAGCCAGTCGACGAACCGCTGGCCCACCTCGCCCGAGGGCAGCTCGATGATGCCGTCATGCTCGTCCGACAGTTCCAGCTCGCGCTCGGACGCCATCATGCCAAAGCTTTCGACGCCGCGGATCTTGCCGACGCTGATCGTCAGATCCAGACCGGGGATATACATGCCCGGCTTGCAGACCACGACGGTGATGCCCTCGCGCGCGTTGGGGGCGCCGCAGATGATCTGCAACTCGCCCTCGTCGGTGTCCACCTTGCAGACGCGCAGCTTGTCGGCATCGTGGTGTTTCTCGGCATGTTTCACATAGCCCAAGGTAAAATCCTTGAGCTTGTCGGCCGGGTTGGCGACCTCTTCGACCTCGAGCCCGAGATCGGTCAGCGCCTCGACGATCTCATCAACCGAGGCGTCGGTGTCCAGGTGGTCTTTCAGCCAGGAGAGGGTGAATTTCATTTCTGTTTTCCTGTCCGGTAAGGCGGGCTTACCCGCCGAATTCTCTTGGGCAGCAGGGCAAGCCCCACGCTATTTCATCGTGACAAGCCACCATGCAGGTTGGGCATATCCAGTGCAGCAAAGCCGTAGTGCCGCAGCCAGCGCAGGTCGGAATCAAAGAACGCCCGAAGATCGGGGATGCCGTATTTCAGCATCGCCAGACGGTCGATGCCGATGCCGAAGGCAAAGCCCTGATAAACCTCGGGGTCGATCCCGCCGGCGGCGATCACCTTGGGGTGGACCATGCCGCTGCCCAGAATCTCCATCCAGTCATCGCCCTCGCCGATCTTCAGCTGGCCGCCTTCCCAGGAACAGCGGATATCGACCTCGGCCGAGGGTTCCGTGAACGGGAAATGCGAGGCGCGGAAGCGCAGTTCGACGTCGTCGACCTCGAAGAACGCTTTGACGAATTCCTCCAGAACCCATTTCAGGTTCGCCATCGAGATACCCTTGTCGATGGCAAGGCCCTCGACCTGGTGGAACATCGGCGTGTGGGTCTGGTCATAATCGGCGCGATAGACGCCGCCCGGGCAGATCACGCGGATCGGCGCGCCCTGCTTCTCCATCGAGCGGATCTGAACCGGCGAGGTATGGGTGCGCAGCACATGCGGCGGGCGATTGTCGCCCGGCGCGCGGTGCATGTAGAACGTGTCCATCTCGGCCCGCGCGGGGTGGTGACCTGGGATGTTCAGCGCGTCGAAATTGTACCAGTCGGTCTCGATCCGGGGGCCTTCGGCGACGGAAAAGCCCAGCTCGGCAAAGATCGCGGTCAGTTCCTCGGTCGCCTGGCTGACCGGGTGGATCGAGCCCTGGCGGCGCAGGCGCGCGGGCAGGGTCACGTCCAGCCACTCGGTCCGCAGACGTTCATCCAGCGCGGCATCGGCCAATGCGGCCTTCTTGGCGGCCAGCGCCGAATTGATCTCGTCCTTCAGCGCGTTCAGCGCGGGGCCGGCGACCTGGCGTTCCTCGGGCGTCATCTTGCCCAGTTCGCGCATCTTCAGCGCCACTTCGCCCTTTTTGCCCACCGCGGCCACGCGGATCGCTTCCAGCGTGCTTTCGTCGCCTGCGTCAGCGATCTGACCCAGGTATTTTGCCTTAAGATCGTCCATGACGGTCCCCTGAATTCTGTTGCTGTCCTGCTATCACAGCAGCGCGCGAAAGCAAGAGGGCCGGGCCGCGCGATCAGGTCGCGCGCAGAACCGCTGCCTGTCGATCACACCGGACCGGGCGGATCGTGGGGCCATAGCCCTGCGGATGGGTCCGCAGGTCGGGGAACAGCGCAAACAGCTCGCGCGCGGCCTCCTGTTCCAGCCCCGAGAGCGCCTCCTGCCCCGGAAAGAAGCTCTCGGACACAAGACCCGAAGTGGTGACCAGCTGGTGCCGGTCGAAGAACAGATGGACATAACGAACGATGTCGCAGGGCTGCACGGTGACGGTGTCGCCGTTGACCAGCGACTTGGCCGGAACGAGAACCTCATCCTCGCCGAACAGAAGCTGGGCTTGCCAGCCGCTGACAAGAATGCGGTGCTGGGGCGAGACCAGAATGTCTGCCGTGGCGCCCAGAACACCCGCGCGGATGCGCACCGGCGCAAACCGGCCCACGCCGCGCACCGTGCGGCCGCCGATCCAGCGCACCCGGCAAGGGCCGTCATCGACGGTCAGGACAGTGTCGCCGGGCTGCAACGTCTCGATCCGGCGCGGCCCCTCGGGGGTATCCACCAAGGTTCCTGCCGTGAAACACGCGGCCCCGGTATCCCCGGGCGACAAGGGGCCATATGTCAGCGTGCCGGGATCGGGCTGGTTGAATTGCAGGGTCGTCGTGGTCTGGTTCGGCCCGACCAGCACCGGCAGGTTGACCGAGGTTTCCCCGGCCGCCAACCCATCGACCGCGACGATGTTCTGCGTGCCGCCACCGATGTCGTAGAAGTCGACCACTTCGCTGGTGGCGTTGTTGGTCAGCGCATAGGCTTCGTAGTTGTTGGACCCGCCGCCATCCGGATCGGTCAGGAAGATCGGGAAATCATCGGCCGAGATGACATAGACGATCTCGTTATTGTCGGGGTCCACGGTGACCTGAACGGAAGGATCGTTCAGCGGGATCTCGATCCCGACCTGCCCGTTCGCCTGATAGAAAGACACGGTGAAATCCGCCGGGTCTTCGTCCGGGCGAAGGGACACCTCCAGGAATTCGGACACGCCCAAATTCGCGGCATAGGCATTGGAATAATGCAACTCACTGATACGCGCCATGAAAGCACCACGACCGGACAACCTGACCCGAATGTATCGCGCAAACGCCGCCGCCGAACAAGGCGCGGTCCGGGAATGTGGCTAACAGGCCCCTAATTGCAACAGGTCGCGGTCAGTAGCTGTATTCGGGGTAGATCCGCGTCAGATCGCCCTGCCAGTCGCCGTGGTAATCCTCGAGCAGTTCGTCGGCCGGCACCTTGCCGGACTGGATGCTTTCCTTCAGCGCGTTCAGGAAATGGGTCTCGTCCGGGACGAGCCCGCCGGCACCCGGCCGCGCCCGGGCCTTCAGGCCGGAGTCAGCGATGGCCACCACCTCGCGCGCCAGATCGTGCATGTTGATGCCGCCGACCTGCGCCTGCAGCCCGTCTTGGGCCGCGGCGACGCGCAGCCCCTCGCGGGTTTCGGCGTCCCAGCCCTTGACCAGATCCCATGCGGCATCCAGCGCGGACTGGTCATAGGTCAGCCCCACCCAGAAAGCGGGCAGCGCGCACAGGCGGCGCCACGGGCCGCCGTCAGCCCCGCGCATTTCCATGAATTTCTTGATCCGCGCCTCGGGGAAGGCGGTGGTCAGGTGATCGGCCCAATCCGAAAGCGTCGGCGTCTCGCCCGGCAGCGCGGGCAGCTTTCCCTGCAGGAAATCGCGGAACGACATGCCCAGCGCATCGATATATTTGCCGTCGCGATAGACGAAATACATCGGCACATCCAAGGCATATTCCACGTAGCGCTCGAACCCGAAGCCGTCCTCGAACACGAAGGGCAGCATGCCGGTGCGCGCGTCATCCAGATGCCGCCAGATGTAGCTGCGCCAGCTTTTGTGGCCGTTGGGCTTGCCCTCGAAGAAGGGCGAGTTGGCAAACAGCGCGGTCGCCACCGGCTGCAGGGCCAGCGCCACGCGTAGCTTCTGCACCATGTCCGCCTCGGACCCGAAATCGATGTTGACCTGAACCGTGCAGGTCCGGCGCATCATGGCGCGGCCCATGTCGCCGACCTTTTCCATGTAGTCGTTCATCAGGACATACCGGCCCTTGGGCATCAGCGGCATATCCTCATGCTTCCAGATCGGTGCGGCGCCCAGCCCGATGAAGCCTACGCCGATCTTGTCGGCGATGTCCTTCACGTCGCGCAGATGCGCGTTCACTTCGTCGCAGGTCTCGTGGATGGTCTCCAGTGGCGCGCCCGACAGCTCCAGCTGCCCCCCCGGTTCCAGCGAGACGTTTGCTCCGTCCTTTTCCAGCCCGATCAGCTTGCCCGCCTCTTCCACGGGGGTCCAGCCATGCCCGTCGCGCAGCCCCTGCAGCACCGCTAGGATCGAGCGTTCGCCCTCATAGGGCAGCGGTTTCAGCGTGTCCTTGCAGTAGCCGAATTTCTCGTGCTCGGTCCCGATGCGCCATTCGCTTTTGGGTTTGCAGCCATCGGCCAGGTATTCGGCCAGTTGTTCGTGGCGTTCGATCGGCCCGCCGCCGGACTGAGGAATGGACATGAACCGTGCTCCGATCCTGATGTGTCGAGTCGTGGGGGTCAGTGGTGGTCGCAATCTCCCCCGGTGTCAATGCACGGTCAGTTCAACCGGATGTGCGCCGGGCGCGAGGGGTGGCGTTCCCAGATCACCACCGGATGCGACGCCCCGCCCTTGAGTTCCGACAGCATCCGCTCGGTCCGCAGCCCCGGCAGGGCCGAGAACACGTCGAACAGCGCCTCGGCCCCCTCGGCATTCACGGGAATGTGAAGCGGCGGCTGGCCGGGCTGCTGCAGCACCCAATGCGCGGGGCTGGCGGTGGGGTCCAGCGTCAGGCTCTCGATTTCGCGGGTGGCGACGATGCCGCCTTCCAGCGGCCCCAGATAGGCGATCTGCCCTTCATCCACAGATACCACGCCCGGCCCGCCCGCGCCCAGCCGAAAGCGGGCCCGCTGTACCCCGATCACGGCCAGCGCGATCGAGACCACCACAAGTACCCAGCCTAGCCAGCCCAGAAACCCGCCCGGCCCGCCGATCCAGCTGAGGCCAAGGATCAGAACGAACCCGGCGGCCAGCACCTCGCGCCAGCGCCACAGGGCCAGTTTGGCTTCGGGACGGATGAAACTCATGACGCGGCCTCCATCTGATCGCTGAACAGGACCAGTGAAAAGGTCCCGGCAGGGGCAAACCCAATAGCAACATAAGCACGCACGGCGGCGTTTGAAGCCGCAAACAGAACGGCCTTGCGAACGCCGGCGGCCCGCGCCTCGGCCAGATGCAGGGCGACGGCGGTGCGGGCATAGCCCCGACCGCGCAGCGCGGGCGGGGTGAACACGCCGCCGATCTGGACGATCTCGGGCAGCGTGGCATTGAAGCCTGTCATGCTGACGGGCTGGCCGTCGACCATCAGCAGCCGGTGCGAGTCGCGCTGAATATATCCGTCGATGTCCTTCTGCGCGGCCTTGCGGGCCATGCCCGGGTCGGTGCCCAAAGATTCCAGATGATAGGCCTCGCGCCAGCGGATCAACAGGCTTCGGTCGCCATCCGACAGCGGCACCAGCCGTGCGTTTTCCGTTGGCGGAACGATCAGGTCGCGCAGATCCAGCGCAAAGGACGGTTCGTCCCGGTCCAGATGCGCGGCGCGGTCCTGCCATCCGGCCTGTTGTAGAAACCGGCGGGCTTGCGAAGCTTCGCCCGCCAGCCCCATGACCGTGCGGCCCCGGATCAGGTCAGCTGCCGCGGTCAGGTCGGCCTCGGGCAGATCCGGGCATTGCGGCAGGATCATGCCTTCGTTGGTGATGCCGAACACGCCGCGCAGCGGGTCGCCCAGCATCCACATGCTCATCGCGCGCGGCGCGGGTGCGTTCAGGCCAAAGTCTCGCAGGTTGGCCAGCGCGAACATCGAGCTTTGCACATGATCCAGAAGAAACCGTTCGATCGCCGGAATGTCCTGTTGCCGCGCCAGCCGCCGCATCAGGACCAATCCCCCAGCGCCTGTTGCCACAGGGTCATCGCGGCCACCGCCGCCGTATCGGCTCGCAGGATGCGCGGCCCTAGGCTGACCACATGCGTGAAAGGCAGATCCTTCAGCCGCTGGCGCTCGGCATCGGAGAACCCGCCCTCGGGGCCGATCAGGATGGCCCACGGTCGGCCCTTGTCCTGCGCGGCCAGGCGCAGGGCCGACCCGGCCTCGACCTCGTCGCAGAACATCAGCTGGCGGCCGTCCGGCCAGTTGTCCAACAGCTTGTCCAGCCGTTGCAGGTTGCAGACCTCGGGCACGAAGGTGCCGCCACATTGCTCGGCCGCCTCGACCGCATGGGCCTGCAGCCGGTCCTGGCGGATGCGTTCGGAATTGGTGAAGGCGGTCTGCACCGGCATGATCTTCGCGGCCCCCATCTCGGCCGCCTTTTCGACGATGAAATCGGTCCGCGCTTTCTTGATCGGGGCAAACAGCAGCCACAGGTCCGGCGGCAGTTGCAGTGGCCGGGTCTGTTCAAGACAGCTCAGAGCGCCGCCCCGTTTGCCCGCCTCGGCCACCTGCGCCAGCCACTCGCCATCGCGGCCGTTGAACAGGGCCACCTGCCCGCCCACGGCCAGACGCATGACGCCGAACAGGTAATGGGCCTGCTCGCGCGTCAAAGGAACCGATTGCCCCGCACCCAAAGGGTGATCTACATACAGCCTGATCTTCGCACTCATGAGACCCTACATATGCAAGGCAATGCCCCAACACCAGACGGTCAGGTCGCCGACGCCGTAACCGGCAACTGGGTCGATACCCGCGCCCCGGCCTTTGCCCGCCCCTATCTGCGGCTGTCGCGCGCGGACCGGCCGATCGGGACGTGGCTGCTGTTGATCCCGTGCTGGTGGGGCCTGGCGCTGGCGATCCTTCAGGACGGTCAGCCGCGGTGGGGCGATCTGTGGATTGCCGTGGGGTGCGCGGCCGGGGCCTTTCTGATGCGTGGCGCTGGTTGCACCTGGAATGACATCACCGACCGCAAGTTCGACGCGCAGGTCGCCCGCACGCGCTCCCGGCCCATCCCCTCAGGTCAGGTCAGCGTGCGGCAGGCGGTGATCTGGATGGGCATCCAGTGCCTTCTGGCGCTGGCGATCCTGCTGACCTTCAACCAGGCGGCCATCGCGATGGGCGTCCTGTCACTGCTGCCGGTGACGATCTACCCCTATGCCAAGCGCTTCACCTGGTGGCCGCAGGTGTTTCTGGGGCTGGCCTTCAACTGGGGCGCACTGCTGGCCTGGGCGGCGCATCGCGGCACGGTCGAATGGCCCGCGATCCTGCTGTACCTGTCGGGCATCGCCTGGACGCTGTTCTACGACACGATCTATGCCCACCAGGACGCCGATGATGACGAGCTGATCGGCATCAAGTCCACCGCGCGTCTGTTTGGGACCGACACCGCGAAATGGCTGAAGTATTTCCTTGTCGCGACCGTGGCGCTGATGGGGCTGGCCATCGTCGAGGCCGCGCTGCCCAATTCCAGCGTGCTGGCGCTGGTCGTGGCCATCGGTGGACCTTGGGCAATGGGGTGGCACATGGCGTGGCAACTGCGCGGACTGGACATCGAAGACAATGCGAAACTGCTGCAGCTGTTTCGCGCCAACCGGGACACCGGCCTTATTCCGCTCATCTTCCTTTGCGTCGCATTGCTCCTCTGATTGCACCTCGGTACCGGTGTCTGTAAGAGTCCCGCCCAATGGCCCGAGGAGATAAGAAACCGCTCATGCGCTTGCCGTATTTCCTGACATCAGCCCTGATCTTTGTCGTGTCGGCGGGGGTCTGTCTGTTGGCCGCCGGATTCGCGGTGACCAAGATCGAAGAAACCTCGGAAACTGCCGTTCGAAATGCACTGAGCATGCAGGGCCACGAGTGGGCCGAAGTGCAGGCGGATGGGCTGCGCGTTGTACTGACCGGTACTGCCCCGGACGAGGCCACGCGATTCAATGCGCTGACCGCGGCCGGTACACAGGTCGACACCTCTCGGGTGATCGACGAGATGGACATTGCCCCGACGGCTGACCTGACTCCGCCCAAATTCTCGGCTGAAATTCTCCGGAACGACAGCGGCATATCCGTGATCGGGTTGGTTCCGGCCAGCGTGGATCGCGACGCACTGATGGACCGGCTGCAGAAGCTGGACCCGAAGGCGCGGGTGTCGGACCTGCTGGAGACCGCAGACTACAAGAAACCCAAAGGCTGGGACGACGCGATTTCCTATGCCATTCTTGCCCTGTCCAAGCTGCCGCGAGCCAAGGTTTCCGCCAGCCCCGATCTGGTCAAGATCACTGCCATCGCCGACAGCCAGCAGGAAAAAGAACGGCTGGAACAGGAACTGACACGCGCTGCGCCGCCCAGCTTGCGCATCGGTCTGGCGATTTCGGCACCGCGCCCGGTGATCACTCCGTTCACCCTGCGCTATCTGATTTCGGAGGATGGCGGACAGTTCGACGCCTGTTCGGCACAGGATGAAAAGGCGCGCGACACCATTGTTGCCGCCGCGCAGGATGCCGGGCTGTCAGGGCCCTATACCTGCACAATCGGCCTGGGTGTGCCATCGCCCCGATGGGCGCAGGCCGCTGAACTGAGTATCCGGGCTCTGTCCGAGATCGGGCGAGGATCGGTCACGATGTCGGATGCCGACATCACGCTGATTGCTGAACCGAACACCAGCCCGGCCACCTTCGACAAGGTCGTGGGCGAGTTGGAAAACGCCCTGCCCGAAGTGTTTGCCCTGCACGCGGTTCTGCCTGAACCCGAAAACAACGAACAGGCCGGACCTGTGGAATTCACCGCCACCCGCAGCCCGGAAGGTCTGGTACAACTGCGCGGCCGTCTGGGCGATGATTTACAGCGCGACATGATCGACAGCTATGCCCGGGCTGCCTTCGGATCCGATCAGGTTCACAGTGCCGCCCGCGTGGTCGACCAGATGCCGCAGGACTGGCCCGTGCGCGTTCTGGCGGGGCTGGAATCCCTGTCCTGGCTGAACAACGGCGTGCTGACCGTAACGCCTGACAAGGTCGAGTTGACTGGCGTCAGCAACGATGAGGACGCCAAGGCACAGATCGCGGGCCTGCTGTCCGACAAGTTGGGCGATGCGCAAGACTTTGACCTGTCGATCACCTATCAGCCCCCGCCCGAACCCGAAGACGCGCTGCCAGACCCCGAGCAGTGTGAAAGTCGCATCGCCGAGGTTCAGGAAACCCGCAAAATCACGTTCGAGCCCGGGTCGGCTACGGTCTCGTCTGGATCCCGCGACAGTCTTAACCAGATTGCCGAAATCCTGCGCGAATGCGGACCGATCCGGATCGAAATCCAGGGTCATACCGACAGCCAGGGCCGTGAAGAGATGAACCAGCAGCTGAGCCAGTCACGCGCCCAGTCTATCCTGAACGAATTGCGCGCCCGTCGGGTGCCGACCAAAAGCTACTCGGCCGCAGGATATGGTGAGACGCAGCCGATTGCAGACAATGACACCGAAGACGGGCGCGAGAAAAACCGGCGCATCGAATTCCGCCTGATCCGGCCCGAGCCGGTCGCCAATCAGGAAACCGGTCTGGAAGCGTTGGAGACCCAGACAAGCGCAACCGAACCTGCGCCAACAGAAGAAGAAGCATCCGAAACGGATGCAGGGGACCAGTAAGTTGAACAGAACCGAATTCATCATCGCCACCGCCGTCATCCTGTTCGCCGCCTTCTGCATGGGCTGGTTCGCCAACTGGCTGGTGCACCGCCTGTCGCGCGTGCGCCAATCCGACGTGGCCGATCTGGACCGCATGAGCCAGGAGTTGCACGAAGCCGAGGAAACCCGCGATCAGGCGATCACCTATCTGCAGCAGCGTGAGGCCGAGCTGACCAACCAGCTAACCCAGACCGAGGCCGAGCTGGCCGCGGCTATGGACGGGCTGCGCGCCGCCCGCCAGGAAGCCGAGGAATTGCGCGGCCGGATCAACAACGCCGATTGAGGCTTACCAGCGCGACAGCGCGTCCTCGTCCTCGTCCTTGGCGGCAACCCAATCGGCCCCGGACGCGGTGATTTCCTTTTTCCAAAACGGGGCGCGGGATTTTAAGTAGTCCATCAGGTATTCGGCAGCCTCGAACGCATCCTTGCGGTGCGGGGCTGCCGTTGCAACCATCATGATCCGGTCACCCGGGGCCAGCCGCCCATGGCGATGGATCACCAGCACATCGCCCAGCGACCACCGGTTTTTGGCTTCCTCGGCGATCTTGGCGATGGCGCGTTCGGTCATGCCGGGATAATGCTCGATCTCCATGCAGGCCAGATCGGTCTGGGCCAGATCGCGCACGACGCCGGTAAAGGTGACGATAGCGCCATTGGCCGTGTCACCCGCGGCAAAGGCATTGGCCTCGGCCCCCAGATCAAACGGCTCTTGCTGGACGGAAATCCGCATCACCCTACCCGCCGGTCATGGGCGGGAAAAAGGCCACTTCGCGGACGCCGGCCAGCGGCGCGTCGAAATCCGACAGTTCCTGATCCAGCGCGACCCGCAGGGCGGAGACGTCTGCAAAGGCCGCGGCATAGCGGTCTTCACGGGCGCTGAGTTCAGCCACCAGATCGGAGACCGTGGCCGCGGTGGTTTCGACCTTTTCCTTCGGCACGCCGATCCGCTCGCGGACCCAAGCGAAATACAAGACATCCATGCGTCAGCCCTCCTTCAGATGGGGCATGGCTTTACGTAGGTAGTCGTAGCCGGTGATCAACGTCAGCGTCGCCGCGATCCACAGCAACCACAACCCGATGCGGCCCGACCAGAACATGCCATCCAGCTTCCATTGCAGGCCCGAGATGTCCTCGACCTGACCCGACAGGATCTGGTCGATCAGCGCGGCATCCATGCCGAAGGTGGACATGACGAAATAGTGCTCGAATATGCCTTGCGAAAACAGCACGGCGATCGCCACCATCTGCGCGGTCGTCTTCCATTTGGCCAGCTTGGTGACCTTGAGCGTTCCGGCCACGTCGCCCAGATACTCGCGCAGGCCCGAGACGAAGACCTCGCGGAACAGGATCACGGTGGCGGGTAGCACCAGCCAGGGCGTCCAGTGCTCGGTCGAATAGCCGACCAGGATCATCAGTGCGATCACCACCATCGCCTTGTCGGCAATCGGGTCCAGCATCGCGCCCATCTTGGTTTCCTGCTTCCAAGCGCGCGCCAGATAGCCGTCGAACCAGTCGGTTATGGCCGCCGACAGGAACAGGATCAGCGCGAACCAATCGGCATAGGGCCGCGTGAAATACAGAAACATCACCGCCAGGCCGGGCGCGGCCAGTAGGCGCAGCAAAGTCAGAATATTCGGCAGGTTCCACTTCATGCGCTGGACCCTACAACCATGGCCGGGAACAGAAAAGACGGCACGACAAAAAACTGCCAAGAACACAGGTGTTTGGACCACGGCAGGTCAGACCGTCGCAGGCAGTGGATCGATGACCGTTTCCCCCTTGGCGCGGCGCGAAGAACGGGTCAGGTTGCGTGGGTATCGCCAGCCAGGAAAGATCCGCCCCTTGACCTCACATATCAGAACCGATGCGCGCGCAAACCTGATCGGCAGCGCCTGGATGATCGCGGCCATGGCCGGGTTCGCCCTGGAGGACGCGCTGTTGAAAAGTGCGGCCAAAGTGCTGCCCATCTGGCAGGTTCTGGTGCTGTTCGGACTGGGCGGGGCGTTGATTTTCGCCGGGGTCGCGTTGCTACAGGGGCGGCGGTTGCTACACCCCGATGTCCTCTCCAAGCCGATGAAGATCCGGGTGCTGTTCGAAGTCTTCGGGCGCCTGTTCTATGTGTTGGCCATCGCCCTGACGCCGCTGTCCTCGGCCACCGTGATCCTGCAGGCCACGCCGCTGGTCGTGGTGGCGGGTGCCGCGCTGTTCTTCGGGGAAACCGTCGGCTGGCGGCGCTGGAGCGCCATTCTGGTCGGACTGATCGGAGTGGTGATCATCATCCAGCCAACCGGAGACAGTTTCTCGGCCCTGTCCATTCTTGCGGTGCTGGGAATGCTGGGCTTTGCCGGCCGCGATCTGGCCAGCCGCGCGGCCCCTGCCACGCTGGGCACCACCGTTCTTGGGTTTTACGGCTTTCTGTCAATTGTCGTCGCCGGCGGTCTGTACCGGGCTTTCGAAGGCACCGCCGCAGTGCCCGTGGACGCCCAAACCGCCCTGCATCTGACCGGAGCCGTGGTGATGGGGGCGGTGGCCTATGCTTCGCTGATGCTGGCCATGCGGACGGGCGAAGTGTCGGCCGTGACCCCGTTTCGCTATACCCGCCTTCTGTTCGGTATCGGGCTGGGCGTGCTGATATTCGACGAGCATCTGGACCAGACCATGTGGCTGGGCAGCGCGCTGATCGTGGCCTCGGGGCTTTACATTCTGTGGCGCGGGCGCCGGCGGCCTCAGCCCTTTTCGTGAAAGAAATCATAGACCTTCTGCGCCAGACCGGCCGAGATCCCGTCCACCGCCTTCAGGTCAGCCAGATTGGCGCGGCTGACCGCCTTGGCGCTGCCGAAATGCGCCAGCAGGGCACGTTTGCGGGCCGCGCCCACGCCCGGGATTTCATCGAGCGGCGTCGCGCCTATCGCCTTGGCCCGTTTGGCGCGGTGGGTGCCGATGGCAAAGCGGTGCGCCTCGTCCCGTAGCCGCTGAATGAAATACAGAACCGGGTCGTTGCGTTTCAGGGCAAAGGGGCGCTGGCCGATGCGGTGGAACTCTTCCTTGCCGTGGTCGCGATCGACGCCCTTGGCGACACCGACCATGGGGATGTCCTCGACCCCGTGCGCCTGCATGATCTCGTGCACGGCACTCACCTGCCCTGCACCCCCATCGATCAGCAACAGATCGGGCCACAGGCCCTTGTCGCGGTCGGGGTCCTCTTTCAACAGGCGGGTGAAGCGGCGGGTCAGCACCTCTTTCATCATGCCGAAGTCGTCGCCCGGCGTCAGGTCGTCGCCGCGAATGTTGAATTTGCGATAGGCGTTCTTCATGAACCCCTCGGGACCGGCCACGATCATCGCGCCCACCGCGTTGGTGCCCTGGATATGCGAGTTGTCGTAGACCTCGATCCGGTTCGGCGGCGCGTCCAGATCGAAGGCCTCGGCCAGACCGCGCAGCAGCTTGGCCTGCGTCGCGCTTTCCGACATGCGGCGGGCCAGCGCCTCGCGCGCGTTGCGCAGCGCGCCCGAGACGAGTTCCAGCTTTTCGCCCCGCTGCGGCACCAATATCTCGACCTTGCGGCCGGCCTTTTCGGACAGGGCCTGCTGCATCAGGTCCGCGTTTTCGATCCCGTCCGACAGGATCAGTTGGCGCGGCGGCTCCTTGTTGTCGTAGAACTGGCCCAGAAAGGCCTCCATCACCTCGGCCGGCGAGACGTCGGGACCGACGCGCGGATAGAAATCGCGGTTGCCCCAGTTCTGGTTGGCGCGGATGAAGAACACCTGAACGCAGGCCTGGCCGCTGTCCATATAGAGGCCGATCACATCCGCCTCGGCCACTCCGCGCGGGTTGATGCCCTGCGCCGTCTGCACCTGCGTGAGCGCGCGTATCCGGTCGCGCAGGGCGGCGGCGCGCTCGAACTCCATCGCGTCCGAGGCCT
Source organism: Ruegeria sp. CRTD044 (assembly GCF_059613485.1). Lineage (NCBI taxonomy): Bacteria > Pseudomonadati > Pseudomonadota > Alphaproteobacteria > Rhodobacterales > Roseobacteraceae > Ruegeria > Ruegeria sp. CRTD044. The sequence goes on from NZ_JBXWSP010000003.1 coordinate 217,555, forward strand.
CCTGCATCTGCGCGGCCAGTTCCTCCTGGATCCGGGTCGAGCGGCCGGACAGGAACCGCTCGGCGTCACGCACGCTTTCGGCATAGTCGGCCTGCGAAACCATGCCCACGCACGGCCCCGAGCAGCGCTTGATCTGGTAGAGCAGGCAGGGCCGGGTGCGACTGTCGAACATCGAATCCGAGCAGTTCCGGAGCAGAAAGGCCTTCTGCAATTGGTTCAGCGTGCGGTTCACCGCGCCCGCGCTGGCGAAGGGGCCGAAATAGGCGCCCTTTTCCTTCTTGGCCCCGCGATGCTTCTTGATCTGCGGAAACGGGTGATCCTTGGCCACCAGAATGTTGGGAAAGCTTTTGTCGTCGCGCAGCAGGACGTTGTACTTGGGCTTGAGCTGCTTGATCAGGTTCTGTTCCAGCAGCAGCGCCTCGGTCTCGGTCCGGGTGGTCAGGAACATCATCGACGCGGTCGAGGCAATCATCCGCTCGATCCGGCCGGAATGTCCCGGGCGGGTGTAGTTCGACACCCGCGCCCGCAGGTTGCGCGCCTTGCCGACATACAGAACCCGGCTGTCCGCATCCAGCATCCGATAGACGCCCGGCGAACTGTCCAGCGTCTTCACGTATTTCTGGATGCAGGCATAGCCGGTCGGCTGAGGCTGGGATTGAGGGGCGCTGTCGGCGGTCATGAGAGACAGATACGATTCTCTGACCATGGCTGCAATCTTGCGCGCCTCAGATCAAGAGAAAACAAATCCACGATTCTTGTGGATAACTGTGCGGACAACTTTCCCTGCACCGTGATTTTTCCTTGAATCCTTGTGTTTTCACGGCGTTGCACAATAAATAGGCACAATTTCAAAACATTGATTATAAAAGATATTTTTATTCTCGTTTTACAAGTATATGAAAAAAAAGACATTTTTGTAACGAACCTGTAACAGGATCGAGAGCGGTGCAAAACTTGCAGGGGCAATACCTATTCAAGGCCCACTACATCAGGCGTTTGCCAGCCCAGATGCTGGCCGCCATCAACGCACAAAAGCTGGCCCGTGACCGCATGTGCGTCCAGAAAATACCCAAGGGCCGCGTTGATATCCGAGGGATTTGCACCGCGTTCCAAGACCGTGTTTTCGCGTTGGGTCTTGAAGTGCTGGGGACTTTGGCGGTGTCCCTGCAGAGTTGGACCCGGCCCAATGGCATTGACGCGAATGGCCGGCGTCAGTGCCTGGGCCGCCGTCCGGGTCAATGCCCATAGCCCCATCTTGGCGATGGTGTAGGACATGAATTCAGGCGTCAGTTTGCGCACCCGCATGTCGACCATATTCACGATCAAGCCGGTCGCGACGGGTTCGTCATTCTCATCCATCTCGGGTTCCAGACCCTGGCCCGCCATGGCCTGCGTCAACACGAAGGGCGCGCGCAGGTTGCTGTCCATGTGGCGATCCCAGCTTAGCCGGGTGGCAGTGCGGATGTTGTCGTATTCGAAGATTGACGCATTGTTGACCAGACAGGTGATCGGACCGCCCAGCGCCTCGGCCGCGCGCGGCAAAAGGGTCTGCACCTGATCCTCGTCCAGCAGATCGGCCTTCAGCGCCACGGCAGTGCGGCCCATTGCCTGGATCTCGGACACGGTCTCGGCAGCGGCAGCGCCTGAGGTTGCGTGATGCAAGGCAACGTCCATGCCACGTTTCGCAAGGTACAACGCCATGGCCCGCCCCAGTCGAATGCCGGCGCCGGTCACCAGTGCTCGGGTCATGAAGGGGCTCCTTTCAGTCAGATCAGGCCAACAGGATCACGACATATGTGACGTACAGCAGCGTCAAGATGAACCCCCAGACCCGGGTGATGTCTTGCTTGAAGAAGACGAACGGGATCAGCAGCAGGGACGAGCCCAGCATGACCCAAAGATCGAATTGCAGAAATTCGGGGTCCACGGGGATGCGCCCGAACAGCGTGGCAATACCGACAATGCCCAGAAGGTTGAACATGTTCGACCCGATGACGTTGCCCAGAGCAACATCGGCCTGCCGGCGCAACGCGGCCATGACGGTGGTCGCCAGTTCTGGAAGCGAGGTTCCGACCGCGACCAGCGTCAGCCCGATCACCGTTTCACTGACACCGTAGGTCCGCGCAATGATGGTCGCGTTGTCGACCAGAAGATGCGCGCCCATCGGCAGACCAATCAGCCCAAGCACCAGATACAGCGACACCTTCCAGTACGGCATGTCCGGGTCGGCCTCTTCCAGCACTTCCAGCGCTTCCAGATCCTGCTCTTCCGAGCAGGAGTTGCGATGCGCGTGCGCTTCTCGGAAGGCGTTGAGCAGGATCAGAGCCAACCCCGCCAGCAGGATTGCCCCGCTGAACAGGTTGAATTCTCCGCAAAAGGCCAAACCGATGAACAGAACCGAGGCCAGCAACATGAAGACGTAGTTTCTGCGCGTGTTGCATTCGCTGCTGTGGATCGTTGCCAACAAGGCCGGCAAACCCAGGACCAGAAGGATGTTGGCCGTGTTCGAACCGACGACATTGCCCAGCGCGATACCGGGCGCATTTTCCTCGATGGCCTTGATGGCGATCAGAAGCTCAGGCGCCGAGGTACCGAAAGCCACGATCGTCAGGCTGACGATCAGGGCGGGAACACCCAGACGCAGGCTGAGATTCACCGCACCCCGCACCAGCGCGTCACCGGCCAACAGCAGGATCAATAAGCCAAGACCGGAAAGCAGCCAGGCCGTCATCGACGCCCTCCTTGCTCACATGTGCAGGGGCCCTTGCCAATCCGGAACCGACCGCAGCGCGGACATTTCGCGGAATTCAATCTCTGTTGACCGGGAAAGCGCAGCTTTCCGAACATCGCCAGGACCCCCATGGCAACCAGAAACAGAATGACGACCTTGACGATCACGTCACATACCAAAGCGCGCGTAGGCCGCGCGCTCCTCGAGCAGGGAAATGGCGTCCTGCGCCATGTCCGTTCCGAACCGCGACCAGATCGGTCGGCGCAACCCGTAGCGCCGGAATTTGACCTTGTCGCCAAATACTTCCTGCATCTTTGGCTTCAGATGCGCGATGCCGTCGATCAGCCCAAGTTCGTGCGCACGCCGCGCCAGCCAGATTTCACCGGTAAACAGATCGGCGGCCTCGTCCAAACGACTGCCGCGTCGAGCCTTCACATAGGCAATGAAATTCTGGTGGATGTCGTCCAACAGCCCCTTGAGACGCGCGACATCCTCTTCTTTCTCCGGTGAGAACGGGTCCAGCATCGATTTGGATTTCCCGGCGGTATGTACGCGCCTTTCGATCCCCTGACGGGCCAGAAACACATGCGCTCCGAACCCCGAGGAGATGACCCCGATCGACCCCAGAACCGAGCTGTCATCCGCCCAGATCTCGTCCGCCGAAGCCGCAAGCCAATAACCGCCCGAAGCCGCCACATCCTCGACAAAGGCATGGACCGGGACCTTGAACTCGTCGGCCAACCGCCGGATCCGCGCACCAATCAGCGAGCTTTGCACCGGCGATCCGCCCGGCGAATTGATCTCGAGCGCGACGGCGGCAGGTTTTCCCTTGCGGAAGGCTTTTTCCAGAACAGGCGCCAAAGAGGCATCGTTCAGCGAGGCTCGGCCAGCCATTCCAATGGCTCCGGACAGGCGAACGACAGCCACGGTTGGCTGCTTGTTGAGAAACGGCAGGCTGAGTTTCATGGGTGCCGATGTAGAGTGCGCCCGCCCCTTAAACAAGGGACCCCACCTGCCATGAACGTGACGTGAACCAAAATCCTGTTCAGCCACGGCAAAAATGCAACGCCCTAGCTGCGGATGCGCCACCCGGTTTTGAAGATCCAACCGATGACCGCCAGGCAAAAGCCGGTAAAGGCCAGGATCGCCAGAAGGCTTAGCAGAATGGGCACGTCCGAAAGCCCGTAAAACGACCAGCGAAAGCCCGAGATCAAATAGACCACCGGGTTGAACAACGAGATCGTCTGCCACACCGGCGGCAGCATCGAAATCGAGTAGAACGTGCCGCCCAGAAAGATCAGAGGCGTGACGACAAGCTGCGGCACCAGCGACATCTGTTCGAAATTGCTGGCCCAGATCCCGATGATGAAGCCCAGCAGGGAAAAGCTGAGGCAGGACAGGATCAGAAAGGCGGCCATCGCGAAGGGATGCTCAATTCGGATGTCCACGAAGAACGTGGCAGTGGTCAGGATAACCAATCCCACGAACAACGCCTTGGTCGCGGCGGCGCCCACATAGCCGATCACGATCTCGATGAAATTCACCGGAGCCGAGAGCAGTTCGTAGATCGTGCCTAGGAACTTGGGGAAATAGATGCCAAAGGACGCGTTCGAGATCGACAGCATCACCACCGACAGCATGATCAGCCCCGGCACGATGAAGGCGCCGTAGGATACGCCCTCGACCTCCTGGATGCGACTGCCAATGGCAGTGCCAAACACCACGAAGTACAGCGAGGTCGACAGAACCGGTGACAGAAAGCTCTGCGCAAGGGTACGGAAGAACCGGGCCATTTCGAACCGGTAGATGGCGGCGATGGCGGACCAGTTCATGCGGCATCTCCGGACACGAGGTTGACGAAAATCTCTTCCAGGCTTGATTGCCGGGTCTGCACGTCGCGCAACACCAACCCCGCCTCGGCCACGTCATTCAGCAAAGTGGTGATACCGGTGCGATCGGCATTGGTGTCGTAGGTATAAATCAGCGCGTCGCCCTGCCCGTTCAGCACCAGATTGTGGTGGGCCAGACTGCCGGGAATGTCCGAGATCGTCCGGGTCAGCATGACCTCGATCTGTTTTTTTCCCATCTGCGCCATCAAGGTGTTTTTGTCCTGCACCAGCATCAGTTCGCCCTTGTCGATCACACCGATCCGGTCGGCGATGGCTTCGGCCTCTTCGATGTAGTGGGTGGTCAAGATGATGGTGACACCGGCAGCCTTCAACTCGTCGACGATGGCCCACATATCCTTGCGCAGTTCGACATCCACGCCGGCGGTGGGTTCATCCAGAAATAGCACCCGCGGCTCGTGCGCCAGAGCCTTGGCGATCAGCACCCGCCGCTTCATACCGCCCGACAGTTCCTTGATCGCGTTCTTGCGCTTGTCCCACAGCGACAGCTTGCGCAGGATCTCTTCGATCCGCGCACTGTCCTGCCCATAGCCGAACAGACCGCGCGAAAACCGTACGGTGTTCCAGACCTTCTCGAACGGCTCAAGCGCAATTTCCTGCGGCACGAGGCCAATCATGCGCCGGGCTGCACGAAAGTCCGTGAGGATGTCGTGCCCCCCAACGGTGACCGTCCCAGACGTGGGCGTGGTAATCCCGCAAACCGTCGAGATCAGGGTGGTCTTTCCCGCCCCGTTCGGGCCGAGCAGGGCCAGGATCTCGCCCTCTTCGATGTCCAGCGATACGCCTTTCAGCGCTTCGAACCCGCCGGCATAGGTTTTGCGCAGATCCTTGATCGAAAGAATTGTCGTCATGCGTTTTCCCAGTTCTGGCCGGGACAGTATCGCGGCAGAGGATTGCCGAACAGACCAAATCCGCACAGTCCTCGGCGCGCAAACGCAGGTTTCACTCGCGCCCGGTCAGGCGGCCAAGCCAGCCTTTCTTTTCCCCCTCGGGGTTGCCTTCGCTGTCCTCTTCCGGCGCTGCAGGGCCTTCGAAATGCTGTTGAAGGTTCGAGAAGAACTGGTCAGCCATCTTTTTGGCAAAGCCGTCGATCAACCGGCTGCCAAGCTGAGCCAGCTTGCCGCCAACCTTGGCATCCACGTCATAGGCCAGAACCGTTCCACCGCTGTCACTGGCGCTGAACGTGACACTGGCGCTGCCCTTTGCAAAACCCGCGGCCCCGCCTTTGCCCTCACCCGCGATGGTCAGGCTTTGACCCTCAACCATATCGGACATCGTGACGGTGCCTTTGAACGTGGCCTTTACTGGCCCCACCTTCTGCACCACGGTCGCCTCGTAACCGTCCGTCGGATTGCCCGAGACCTCTTGCGCACCGGGTACGCAGGCTTTCAGCACCTCGGGGTCCAGAAGGGCCGCATAGACATCGGACGGCGCCGCCTGAATTTCACGCGTGTCACTCATTTGCATGGGACCACCCCCCTTTTTTGAAATGCCTGATATTCGACCAAAGACCTATCCACGAACTGCCGTTGCGGCAACCGTGTTCCAAACATTATCCGCCGCCCCCGGAATCCTGGGCCCGCATGTCGGCAATCCGTTTCTGCACCAGTTCCAGATGCAGACGGGCATCATACTGCCCTTGCCTGTAGGCCGCTGGCAGCCGTAGGTCCGCCAGCTTTTCGTCCAGCACCTGCAACTGTCCCTGCATCCGCACGAGGTCTTCCGTGGAAGGGTTGTCGGCCAGGTCCTGTTCGATCAGACGAATTTCCGGGTAGTGCTGCCAAACACGCCATCGTTGGAAATAGGCGTAGATGCGCGGCAACAACCGGACCAGCGGAAGGACGATGAAAAAGAACGGCAGGAACAGAAGGAAAACCCGATTGACCTGCGCCGCCACCCAATAAGGCAACCAATCATGCCAGGTGGATGGCCCTTCAAGTATCAGCTGCCGCGCAGTGTTGTTGAGGGGCAATGCGGTCCCTTCGATCCCCGGAAAGGCCCCGGGGTCATTGATGATGCCCTGAGCCTCGTGCAGGGCGATCGCCGCCATCGTCAGCCGGTTGACCAACGCCGGATGCAGTCCCGGCCGCACGACCAGTCGCGCCTCGAGAGCGATCAGATCTACCGGGCGCGGCGGTAGAACCGGGTTCAGCGACATGCCTCCGGTCGGTACGGTCACCACAGTGGCATAGGACAAACGACGTGAAATCGCCTCGACATGTTCAAGGTTCAGAACTTTCAGTCCCGGCACCTCGTAGGCAGCCAGCAGGTAGGGAGCTTCGATCGGGGCGACAAAGACGGCGATGTCCAACGTTCCGTCCAACAAGGCGTCGGCCGCCTGGTCATAGGGCAGTGCAACATGCACGTTATCCTCTTGGGCCAGCCCGACCGCGCGCTCGAAGTCGCGGAATGCGTCCGCGGTGCCGGACCCGGGCGCACCGCTGTTGATGCTCAACCCACGCCATAACGCGGGATTGGGCGGAATCCACGCATCCTCGCGCGCCATGAAAATCATCGGCTCGAAAAACACGGTCCCGATGGCCTGCGCCCGATCCGGGTCAACTTCGATGCCGCCCTGCAAGAAGGCCACATCCACAGCCCCGCCTTCCAGGAGACGCGCATTTTCGACCGACCCTGCGGTTTCGACGATCTCGAGCCGAATGTCGTCCTCGGCAAGGATATCGGAATAGTCCTGCGCCACTTCGATATAGGCGCCACCCGCCGGTCCGGCTGCCATGCGCAGGTCGCCGGGCGGGTGCAGCAGAAGGATGATTGCCACCAGAACCGCCAAGACCATGGCGGCACTGATCGTGATCCAAAGACGCATCCTACCCCTCGCTGATCCACCCCGAACAGCACGCTACGCCGCGGGCCCCAAGCTGGCAAGTATTCCGATGTGTTTGTTGATTTTTCCCGTTCCGGATCAGACCGATGCCAGACGCCGCGTCGCTGCCGGTCGGTCTTGCATTCCTGCTGAGCCCCGGCCAGCATCGCCGCGAGGGAGTGCTGCTCATGCTCAACGGAATCCGTGTTGTCGAAATCGAGGGGCTCGGCCCCGGCCCGTTCGCCGCCATGCTGCTGGCGGATCTGGGGGCCGACGTCGTGACCATCCACCGCAAGGGGGGCGCCGTCACACCCGGCATGCCGGACCGATCCGTGTTGGACCGGGGCAAGCGCTCGATCGCGCTCGACCTCAAGGACCCCGACGCCCTCGAAACCGCCCGGCGCCTGATCGCAACCGCCGATGCGCTGATCGAGGGCTTCCGCCCCGGCGTGATGGAGAAGCTGGGTCTGGGGCCCGAAGCCTGCCACGCCCTGAACCCGGCGCTGGTCTATGGCCGCATGACCGGCTGGGGCCAGGACAGCCCGCTTGCCGACACTGCAGGACATGATCAGAACTACATCGCCCTGTCGGGGGCACTCTGGTACGGCTCACCACCCGGCATCGAGCCGATGACCCCGCCTACGCTGGTCGGCGATATCGGCGGCGGAGCGATGTATCTGGTCACCGGCATTCTGGCCGGGCTGCTAAACGCGCGCGCAACCGGCACGGGCACGGTCGTCGACGCCGCCATCTACGACGGCTCGGCCCACATGATGAACCTGCTGATGAGCCTGCGCCAGACAGGCAACCTGTCCGACACGCGCGGCCAGAGCCTGCTGGACGGCCCGCACTGGAGCCGTACATACGCCTGCGCGGATGGCGGCTTTGTTTCGGTCCAATGCCTCGAACCGAAATTCTATGCCCAATTCCTGGAAATCCTGGGCCTGTCCCAAGACCCGGCGTTCCAGCAACAATACGACAGCACTCTCTGGCCAGACCTGACCCGGCGCCTGGCGGAAATCTTCGCAACCAAGCCGCGCGACCATTGGGCCAAACTGTTCGAAGGATCAGACGCCTGCGTCGCCCCGGTGCTCAGCCCCGACGAGGCCGCAACCCACCCGATGAACACCGTCCGCCAAACCTGGCGAGAAACAGACGGCACCCTGCAGGCCGCCGCCGCCCCGCGCTTCTCCAACCATCAATGGCAGCCGAAACCCAGCCCGGCCCGCGGCCAACACACGACCGAAATCCTTACGGAACTTCAGGCTCTCAAGAAGACCTGACACACGCTTCATCTGGCCAACGGCCAAGAGGGGGCTGGCCCCCTCGCACGCCGCCTACCTGCCGCGCACCGTGTCGATCATCAACTGTACATTCTCCGGGTCGGCATCCGGCGTGATCCCGTGACCCAGATTGAAAATATGCGGCCCCTTGGAAAAGGCGCGCACGATGCGGCGGGTCTCATCCACCAGCGCCTGCCCACCGGTGACCATGTGAGACGAGGCCAGGTTGCCTTGCACGCAGCCATCCACCTGCACATGTTCGGCGGCCCATTCCGGCGCAACCGAGTTGTCCAGCGCCACGCAATCGACACCGGTGGCCTTCGCGAAACCGACATAGGCCTCGCCCGCCTCACGCGGGAAACCGATGACCGGAATGCCCGGGTGGCGTTCCTTGAGCGCCTGGGTGATGGTCCGACACGGCTCGACCGCATATTTGGTGAAGGCCTCACCTTTCAGCGACCCGGCCCAGCTGTCGAAAATCTTGACCACCTCGGCCCCCGCTTCGATCTGAGCCGACAGATATTCGATCGTGGCCGCCGTGATCCGGTCCAGCAAGGCCTCGAACAGCGCGGTGTTTTCCTCACGCAGGGCGTGGGCGGGACCCTGATCAGGGGTGCCACGCCCGGCGATCATATAGGTCGCAACGGTCCACGGGGCGCCGGCAAAGCCAATCAGAGTCGTCTCGGACGGCAACTCGCGCGACAGGATGCTCACGGTTTCATAGACGGGTGACAGTGTCTCGTGGATCGCATCAACCGGTTTCAGTGCATCGAAATCCGATTGCTGCGTGATCGTTGACAGGCGCGGCCCTTCGCCGGTGACGAACCAAAGGTCGGCGCCCAGCGCCTGCGGCACCAGCAGGATGTCGGCAAAAAGGATCGCGGCATCGAACCCATAGCGGCGGATCGGCTGCAGCGTAACCTCCGCCGCCAGATCGGGGGTGTAGCACAGCGACAGGAAATCGCCCGCCTGTTCCCGCGTCGCGCGGTATTCCGGCAGATAGCGTCCGGCCTGTCGCATCATCCAGATCGGCGGCGTGTCCAGTACCTCGCCCGCCAGCGCCCGCAGCAGTTTCTTGTTCTCGGCCATGTCAGCCCCCACTATTCCGGTTCGCGCAACGGGTCCGCCTTCAGCGGCAAAATGTCAAGCGCGGCCCCCATTGTCAGGGCAATGTGACGCGACTAAAGCTGTGCCCATGACTTTGACCCTGCCCACCCCCGCATCGCCGCTGAAGATCGGCACCCGTGGTTCGCCGCTGGCGCTGGCCCAGGCCCATGAAACCCGTCAGCGGCTGTGCGATGCCTTCGACCTGCCCGAACAGGCGTTTGAGATCGTGGTGATCAAGACCACCGGCGACAACCGCGCCATGATCGACGCGGACCGCCCGTTGAAAGAGATCGGAAACAAGGGCCTGTTCACCAAGGAAATCGAAGAGGCGATGCTGGGTGGGGACATCGACATCGCCGTGCACTCGACCAAGGACATGCCGGTTGAACAGCCGCAGGGGCTGGTGCTGGACACGTTCCTGCCGCGCGAAGACGTGCGCGATGCCTTCATCTCGCCCCGCCTCAACTCGATCCATGACCTGCCCAAGGGTGCGGTCGTCGGCACCTCGTCGCTGCGGCGGCGGGCCCAGTTGCTGCACCGCCGGCCCGATCTGAACGTGGTCGAGTTCCGGGGCAACGTACAGACTCGACTGAAGAAGCTGGCCGATGGTGTGGCCGAATGCACATTCCTGGCCATGGCCGGCATCCGCCGCCTGAACATGCGGGACGTGCCTGCCACCGCGATCTCGCCCGACGACATGCTGCCGGCCATCGCGCAAGGCACGATCGGCATCGAACGCCGCGCGGACGACCACCGGGCCGCCGAGATGCTGGAGGCCATTCATCACTCTGAAACGGCCTGTCGCTTGGCGGCCGAGCGCACGTTGCTGGCCGCGCTGGATGGGTCTTGCGAAACTCCGATTGCCGGCCTGGCTGAACTTACCGATGGGCAGTTGCGCCTACGCGGCGAAGTCCTGCGCCCGGATGGATCGGATGCCATCAGTGAGAGCGAGACCGGTTCGACGGAGGACGCAGCGGAAATGGGCCGGGCCATGGCGGTAAAACTGCTGCACCGTGCCGGGCCCGGATTCTTCGAGTGGAGAAATATGTAAAAAAGTTTCTGCGAATGTGAACTGCTTCACTGTCGCCCCGGTTGAAATCAGGCATCAATGTGTCATCCCGATTGGGAATGTGGATCAGTCTCGAATGTATCGAAGTTTTAGTTCGTGATTTTGTAGATAGTATTCGAGGGGGCGAGACTGAGAACCCTGTCCGATCGAAACGGGTCGTGCTTTTGAAAAAAGGCGCGGCCCGTTTTGACTCTGCGGCCCGCAATGGGTCCCTGTCATCCCGGAAACCGGTGCACGTTGCCATGATGACTGAACATCGCCTGGCCCGAGCGGATGTCGAACCGGAAATCAGCCGACCTTCCCGGCAAGGCCGCATAGAACGCGCGCAGGCCCGGTTCGACCAAGCCTGCTTGGGCGCTGCAGGCTTCGCTCAAGCGCTGTATTTCGTCGTGAGACCGCCGTGCACGTATCGCAGTGATCAGATCCTGATGCATCTCCTGCAGCTTCTGGAAATCCGCGCTATGGGCCAACGCGCTGTCACCGACCAAAGCAAAAATCGGCTCCAGTTCGGTCTTGCCTTTCAGATGAACAAGCCCTGCTTCGAGCATCGCGAGATCGGCGCCAGCGGCCTGTGAGACTGAGCTTGAGATCAGGATGTCATATTCGACCTGGCGGCAACTTTGCTCGATTCGAGCGGCGACGTTGACCACATCTCCGATCACCGTGTAGTTGAATCGCCGCCGCGAGCCGATGTTGCCGACACAGGCCATTCCCGTGGCGCATCCTGTCGCCAATGCGATCGGAGGATGCCCGCGCATCGTGTCCGATGCGTTGAATTCGGCCAGAGCTCGCCGCATCCGCAACACAGCCTGCGCCGCCAGAAGCGGGTGCCGTTCCACCGGAACCGGCGCGTTCCAGAACGCCATGACCGCATCCCCGATGAATTTGTCGATGGTGCCTTTTTCGTGCAGGATCCGGTCTCCGATGACCGAGAACAGTTCATTGAGCAGCGCGACCAGGTCCGTGGCCGACACCCGCTCGGACAACGGTGTAAACCCGCGAATGTCCGAGAACATGACCGTGATTTCCTGCGTTTCTCCACCCAGTTGCAGTTCGTGTCCGGTTGCATCCATCTCGTCCAGGATCTCGGGCGCGACATAGTGCGAGAAGATCCGCCGGATCACCCGCTTTTCCCGCTCGGTCGATATGAACAGATAACCGGACAACAGCCCGAAATTGGCCATCCCGCCGGCAAGCGGGAAGGTTGCATCGAACAGCACGGACTGGTTCTGAAACGCCAACCAACTGACCCCGACAACCACGGCCGCCGCGATGCCGCCCGCCATGAACGAGGCAACGGCCCCAAAGCTGGACATGACGACCGTGACGACGACTCCAAGGATGATGAAAGCCAGAAGCTCGAGGGCGGCGGTGACATCCGACCGGGTCAGCATGTCGCCCAGCAGCGCCTGCTCGATGACTTGGGCGTGGATGGAGACGCCGGGAACGGACTCTCCCAACGCAGTCTGATGCATGTCGAACAGACCTGCCGCCGACGTTCCGATCAATACGATCCGGCCTTCGATCTGGCTGCGCAGAACCGGATCATCTGCGGATTGCAGTATGTCATCGGCCGATAGGTAGAGCCCGGGATCATCCGGTCTGTACCTGACCCAGACCTCTCCGTTTTCCGTTGTGGGCAGAACCAGACCCGCCAATTCGACCGACAGCACGATGCCGGACTCGCCCTGCGCCCCTTCGATGAAGATCACCGGCTCGCCCGTCGCGACCCTCAGAGCCTCCAGTCCAAGGCCGGGCAGAACACCGCTTGGCCCCTGCCACAAGACCGGAACCCGACGCACCACGCCCGTGCCGCCCAAAGGTGAAACATTCACACCGCCGATCCCGGTTGCATCCCGGTCCAGCGGTGGCGCCAGCGGAGTCCAGTGGGGCACGGACACCAGCCCGGCGGCCGGGTTTTCGCCGATCTCCACGATTCCGGCCTTCGGGGCAATGTCCTGATCCCCTCCGGTCAACCGTGCTGCTACACCCATCACGACGGGCCAGTTCGAAACCTCGGCCCCGAACAAGATGTCATTGTCCAGCTGGGCGGCCTCCTCTTTGGCGCTGAGAATGTCAGCCAGGGCCGGATCACTCAGCAGCCGCGACGGTGAGTACCGATCGGGCTCGGCGAACAACATGTCAAAGGCGATTGAAGCGGCGCCATACTCGCCCAAACGTTCGACCATCTGCGTCAACAAGGTCCGGGGCCAGGGCCATTGGCCCCAATTCTCCAGCGACGTCTCGTCGATATCGACGACCCGAACCGGCAAATCGGGATCGAAGGCGCGCGGGGACAACCGCTGCAACACGTCGAAATAGATCAGCCGGGACATGCGGACCGGATAAGGGTCCAGTACCCGCAGCAGACAACCAAACAGGATCAGACCCAAGCCCACCAGCCGAAAAGCACGGCGCCGTCCGGCTTTCTCGTGCTGCCTGACGCTCACGTCAACCTCTGCTCGCCGGCAACGACATGGACAACGCTCTAGCCATCGCCGCCGGACCCAAAGACACCGCCGCCAGTATCCCGCCGATCATCGACAGTTTCGGGCCGGTCGCCCGGCCTGTCGAACTGCCCGACCGGATCCGGTTGTTCGGGCGGCGCGGCAACCGCTGCCTTGACCTGCCTCTGCGGCGGAGCGGACCGGCGCGGCTCGGGCGCGTCCGACTTTGCGCGCGGCGCAGGTTGGGATTCACCCGAGCAGCCTTCGACATCCACCTGCAAAGGCGGTTTGAGGTCTTTCTGCGACTGAATGAAAGGAAAACCGCTGACCACGGCCTTGTCATACATCGCCTGATCGACCGGCCGCCCCACCGCACCGCGCTGGCTGGTTGCATACAAGCTGCAAATCCGGCCAGTCGATCGGCAAGAGCCGCCGAGGCCACACATCTGAACCGTGCCGTGCAGCACGAGCATCGCGCTTTGGTTTCCCGGTGCGATCCACATGTCAAATACCGTGCCCCGAACCGCCATGGTGGCCGTCGGCGTCTTGATAGAGTAGGCGCGTTTCCTGCTTTTGCCCGAGATGAACCGGAAGCTTCCGCCCAGCGCCTCGACCGCAAAGCTCTTGGCCTTGCGGTTGCCGCGCAACATCTTCACGTCCAGAACCATCCGAGCATTGGGACCAACCGCGATCTTCGTGTCATCCACAAAGACAAGCTGAACCACGCCATTCGCATCCGTGACGATCGAGTCGCCGGACAACACCTCCATCCCATTACGCAGGGGCAGCGTTTTGCCGCCACGGGTCACGTCCGCCCCCTGTTTCACGCTGATTACGGTTCCTATGTTTGCCCAGCTGAGGGCAGGAACGCAAAGAACGAAAAAACCAACCAGAACAATCTTCAACCAAGCCAAAATGCCAGCCCTTCCCCCAAAAGGTTACTGTCGAGCGCGGATGCGCTCACTGCCCGGCCAGCCTCTGAAACTGTTTTTTGGATCAATCAAAATGACTAAAATCTTAGCAAATATGCATCCATTGGCATGTAATTGGCAAGTTTTCTGTTCTTATGCCTTTTCAGCGGACAAGTTGAGCCGCCGAGTTTAGTCCAAAGAAACGGCCGTTTCTGCAACTAAAACCACCTGACACTGGCACTCCAGCAGCGCGCGCCCCGACGCCAAAGGCAGGCGGCCTCTCCAATTGGTTCAGCCGTTCGCGACACCCATCTTTTTGCAAATGCAATTCCCCACCGCACCTGGCTCGCCATAATTTTTTTGTCCGATTACGTACTCTGACCGCGCGTACACTCTCAGGCCAACCGACGTTGGGATGGCGAAACCAAATCGAAGCAGAACGCGAATCCACGTATGTTTCCTGGCAATCCCGCGGCACGACATGATGGCCACGCCTTAGCCCAAACCGGTGCAGACCTAAGCGATTCCAAGCGTTTTCAAGGGCTTCGCCCAATCCGGCAAAAATTTCCGGTGGTGCAGGAATTGGCCTTGTATTTCCGTCGCTTGCACGGCTATACCCGTCGGCGGAGACGTGGCCGAGTGGTCGAAGGCGCTCCCCTGCTAAGGGAGTAAACCAGGAATGGTTTCGAGGGTTCGAATCCCTTCGTCTCCGCCATAAACATTTGTTTTACATAGTAAATTTTTTTTCGCTGCGTCGCAGAAAAAGGCTTCTTCGGCTTAGCTGGTATTGTTCCGTTTTCACATTGTTTGGAAACGAAACTTTTCGAGTAACAAGAAAAACTGACACATAACTCGCACAGAATCAGCCCAGTTGCTCTCCATGTAAAGAAATTTTCAGAAGCACCCTCGCGCCTGCAGAAGAATAGAGCTGCTGCGCTCACCTCGGTCAGATACAAGAGCTTAAATTCTAAACCAAAAATCCCACGCAAATTGAGATTTGCGGCTTCCAGTGACCTCACTTCAAGCCTATGATCTCGAAAAACTGAGGATACCCGTATGGCAAGCGTCCCACAGACCTACACAATTTCTGACTTTATTGAATGGTACGGAAAGAAGCAGCTTATGCTTGATCCCGACTTTCAGCGCGGCTCAGTATGGTCTCCGGCTGCGAAGGTTTTCTTGATTGACACGATACTCAACGACCTACCACTGCCTCAGATCTACTTCCGTACAAAGGTAGACCCGGTCCAACAGACGACGGTTCGCGAAGTTGTAGATGGCCAACAACGTTTGAGAGCCATTCTTGAATTTGCAGCAGGTAGATTACAGCTGACTTCGAAAGCGCCTAACTTTAAGGGAAAGACTTACGAGACATTGGAAACAGAGCAGAAGGAGCATTTCCTCTCCTACAAAGTTCCCGTTGTCCAGCTCTTGAACGCCTCAGATGCAGATGTTTTGGAGGTCTTTGCACGTCTAAATTCGTACAGCGTTAAAGTTACACCAGCTGAACTTCGCCATGCCGAATACTCGGAGCCGGTAAAGTGGGCAATTTACGATACTACACGACGTTGGTCTGCGTTGTGGGACAAGTACAAGGTCGTAAGCGTTCGAGACAGCGTGAGGTTAAAAAATACGTCTGTAGTGGCCGAACTATTCATGATCGTTGAGAACGGAATTGGCGATGGCGGCGAGTCTTCAATCTCGAAATACTATCGCGAACGAAAGAGTGCGAAAGAAGAACACTTTGGGCCAATTTGTCGGGTTATCGATGAAATAGTCTCAGAGATTGTCGACGTTCTTGGAGAAGACTTCGTAGACACAACTTTCTTCGATGCCCCAAACTTCATTGCGCTGTTCGCAGCATGCGCGTTCCTAAAAGGACAGTCCCCTGAAACTACCGCTACGCAAGAGGTAAGTGCGTTCCGAGGAACCGGTATAGATTGGCAATCGGCCAAAACCAATCTTGCGCAGATTGCTCAAGCTTTTGACGAAGAAGATGACGAAGGTGGCATGTACCACCGATTTGTTTCTGCAACTCGAAGCTCAACCCATCGCGTCTCGAGCCGAAAACCGCGTGTCTCAATTCTGGTCGAAGCAATACGTCAGCAATGAAAATAAGTAGGCGACTAAGCCGCTTCCACAGTTCGCTTGATAAGATCGGAAACCACCTCAAACGTGTAGAAGCGTGTTCTGCACCCAACGAGGAAGATATCTTAATAGTGGAAAGGTGCTTAATTCAGCTACAGATAGAATGGGAAAACTTTGTCAGGAACTTCATTTTGGATAGTGCCACCGGGAGGTACCGTGACAACAGTGGCCCAATAGTTAGCAATTTGTCGAGCGCACCAAAATCTCGAGAGCAAGCCGGGCACCTCTTAGTTAGCCTTTATCCGAGGCGGCAGTTTGAACCCGACTGGTACCTCCCGGCCCAGGCGATTGATGCAGCTCAGCGACTTAGAGTTTCAAATGCCCCGAATATCGCCTTGCAATTGGGTGTCACGCCATGGGATTTGGATGATTTGAGACTTCTGCGGAACTTTCTATCCCACAGGTCAAAGAGATCGGCATTGAGTTTGAAGAATTGTCGGAACTGGCTCGGTACCAATCGAAGTATCTCGAGTCTCGATTTCGCCTTTCAAAGCAGTCGCGCCGGGAACGCAAATTTTGAGATGTGGCTAATGTCTATGAAGTATATTTCAGGACAATTGGCGGCGTGAATTTTTGCCGATGAGTCTTATGAAGGCCCAAAACTCAGTCTGAGAAGTTCTCTAGCCCCACCCAACCATGCTGGGAATTCTTGCTACTGGACGTGCTCGAAGAAGCCCTAGGCAATCGTGCGTTACCCATTTTAACGTGCATTGGCGTTCGAGCGCACAACCGCTTGCTACTATTGGATTAAGAATAAAATTGTGAGGCCAAATCGCACGTTAAAAATCAAAGTTGCAGCTTTCACCGTGCAAATTTGGCACAAAACTGACACAAGCGCGGGTGCAATCATATTAAATACTTGTTTTATAATAACAAAATACGATAGCCGCGTCCTCTGCTAAGGGAGTAGGCGGGAAACCGTCTCGAGGGTTCGAATCCCTTCGCCTGCACGCTATGCAGTCGCGCCATAATCCTGCGATGCAGCATGCATACCTAGCAATTGGGCGTGGGTTTGGGCTAGGCTACACGGCGGACAAACGTCATTCCGGAATGATTGCTTAGAGACACATTATTCTCAAACAATTCAGCAAGATAGCTTTCAATATCATTTAGTTCCGAATGCTCTGAAAGATCTATTTCGTCACCTAGTTGTGTGGATGCAAAGACGTAGCGACTGGCTGATGGACCAAGGATGTCTGCAAAATATAGGTCATAACCATTGCGATGGCCCAACCGCGCTCCAAGGCCCCAAATGTAGAATGGTGCTAGAGGCACCACCACGCCGCTTTTTACATCGGCTAGAAAAACCTCGGCCGAGGAAAAGTCGGTAGATCCTTCATAGTGATATAGTTTTACAAATGGTGAGTTTGGGCCATCAATGCAACGAAATATCCCGCGATATCCGCCTCCAAAACCTTTCTTTTCTATTCCTTCGAATACCCCAACCACTCGCCCGTTCATGGCTCTTTTTATGTGGTTCCCAAGCACACTGAGTATGTGGTTATAGTCAATGTCAGCTCTCTTGAAGTGCTTTGTCTTGGCTGCATTTGTTACTGCACTGTCAATCGTTGGAAAGACCTCATCTTCAACTATCGACAGAAGCTCTTTTGAAACTTCAGAACTGGCGTTGGCCAATTTTGCTAGTTGCACCAGAAGATGCTTTAGAGGACCAGCGGAGCGGCGAAAGTTACCGAAGAAGCTACGAAAATCAACACCTTCATTAGTGCTGATCAAATCGCAAAGAGAGCAATAACCAATAAAGGTCAGTGCTGCCTCTAATGTAGCCAGACCGTATTTCTCAAGCTGAAGGGGATCGGTTTGGGTGATGTACATTCCTAGAGGGTGTGCAACGGGATAGGGCAACTCTTGAACCAGTTCGCCGAGATCCAACCAAGTTTTGTCGCGGGATCTCTGAACATAAGCTGTAATTTGATCTTGGCTGACAACTGATAGCGCCGATGTAGCTGTGCCGAAATCCAAACCAAGGTAAGCGCTGCGCGCGCCCTCTTTATCAGCAAATGTCATGTCTAAGAAGAACGAACGACCTTCTACGCGCGTCTCCTGTTTGCCTTTCCCATATATGAAGGCAGGGGTAGCCGTACCATCGTTCCGTACAGTCAGTTCGACTTCAATCGAAGAGCCAAAAGTCGTGCCGGATGGTGTCCTTACTGAATTGTCGACGATGTTATGCAAGCTGTTAAGGTCATTTGGGTCGAACGAGGATTTGAGATAATGGTACTCAAGCTCAGTTCGCGGAGCGCTGGACAGTCTTGCTTTCCATCTGATTGGCTTGTCCAAGAAGGCTCGCAAAGACGTAGAAGACGGCAGCAAAGTGCCCTCGTCTTCGCATTCAGGCATCGACTGGATCAGTGGCCGGAATTTCCGCCATTCGATATCTTTTCTGTCTGGACGGAGTGCAAGATTAAGTCGGTTGTAAGTGACCGCACCAAAGTCGCCGTCGCCCTCAGTGTAGAATTGGCGAGCGCATTCTATAGCAAGTCCCTTTGCGACCACCTCTTGGTAGTTTTCGGAAATTTCAAGAATCTCCGCATCTCTTAGTTGAATTCGAAGGTCTCTCTCAATCAATCCCTTCAGCCACCTAATATTTGTCGACCCACCAGATAGCAATACGACGGAAATAGGCTTTCCATTCAATTCCTTCTGAGATCGAGTGATAGCGCTCCGAATGGCTTCTCTTAGCTTCTCGTTCCAGACACGGTTCTCGAAGACCTCACGGACCCTTTCGGCTCTTAGGGGTACTTCGATCATTCTACTATCTCGAGCGAACGGGTTCTCGGCCACGCGCACCAAGTGGGATAGAGCGCCGTGCAAGTTGGCGCCGAGGCTCCAATCAGATATCGAATTGCAAATTCGAATCTTCGCCTTCTCGACCTGAGAAAGAAGGTCTACGAAATTTTCGACGAATATAAGTTCTTTGTCCCCTAGCAGTGATTTTTCTTCGTCTCCAAGACCTTGAAACGAGTTTACCTTTGCAATAATTTTCCTAGCCGATGTCTTTGCTTCCTTCGAGCTCAATACGGAAAACAAGACATCTTCCGCCAGTCTTTGGTTGATATAGAAGCCAGCAGCGGGAATCGATTTGGCCGACAATGGCCGTGAATTCTTCCCGCCGTGACTAATATCGCCTTCTGCAGTTGTCTCGATCACCGAGACATCGAGTGTGCCTCCGCCAAAGTCCAGAACAAGAGCGACGTGCTTTTGGCCCTCTGCGAGAAGTGGGTGGCGAAGTCCGTAACGGTAGTACTGGAACACGGCGAAAGGCTCGGGGAGAAAATCTACGTCTTCAAACCAGCCATCAAGCGCAGTGCGCATGTTTGTACGATAGTTCGAGAGCCACTGGCCACTAACTTTTCCTTCTTCCTCAATGGAAAGTGGTTCGGCGACCAAGACCTTCTTTGGAAATTGATCACCTCCTGCCTCAATTTCGTTTCTTGTTTTCTCGAGTACACCGGTGAGAAAGTCCTTGGTCATCCCCACTACGGAGCGCCTATGCCGGCTCGAGACGTTTTGAAGCGAAGTTTGCGCCTGCTGGCGAGTAAGCTGGCCAAGTGACACTTTGAAATTCTCGTAACAACCACTGGAGTCGTCTTGGACTGCCTCGGCGTCATAGCCCACAAAATACTGCTTCCCCGAGTACCGGATTTTCGTCGGTACGGCGGCCTCTTCAAACGGCCGTATGATCTTCACTTGGCTGATTAACAGCTTCTTTTCGGCGCTCACGTCACGTACGTCCTATCGATGGTTCGCTGATGCTCGGCTTAAACCTTGCATTGTCCCTGCATGCTATAAAGACTTGAAATACTTCTTGTTATCAAGGCGGCTGAAGCGAGTACGTAGCTGTTTTGTGGTCTTCCGAAACGAACTGCGATCCTACTGTCATATCGTCACCTGAAAATCACAGCGATCCGGTCCAAGATCTGTGTATTTGCGTTGCGTGAAGCTTGTTCCGCCGCGCCGAACAACTCTTCCATTCGCGCGCGCACCTCTGAGAGCGTCTTCGATGATTGCTGCTCAAAGAATCCGTAAATCGCATCGATACCCAGATAGTCCGGGATCTCTCTTTCCTTTTCGCTGCGTTGGCTGACGTCTTTCTTGGCCTCAATCCAATAGGGATCGAGTTCCTTGGCCCAGGTCTCCGCTAGCTTTTCAAGCGACGGGAGCGTCAAATGCCCGAACCGGTTGTAGCCTTGGTTCTTGGAAGGGCCGGACGAGAGAAACCTGTCCAAAGACTCCAAGAGTGAAACCGTGCGCTCGGGACGGATATCCCAGTGTGCAAGACCTTCTAAAGTCGGCTGGAGGCCCTCGATCACAGAACTCAGCTCGGCTTCTGTCGGTCTGTCCTGGTGTTTTCCGGCCTTAACGGTCTCCCCATAGGCCTCGCGCAGCAGCCGCGTCACTTCTGGCTGATCCCGGATGATTTCTTGTCGATCGCCTGTCTCGCGGACGGCTAATAGTCGGGGTGGCAAATAGGACGCCTCGACCAGCGATGGTGACCGCCCACCAAGGGCAATGATGGTCATCGGTGTCTTGCCGGCGAGAAGACACAGCTCGGCTCCCCAAAGGCTTTTGGGCTTTATGCGCTCCATGGAGTTGAGAAGATCGTCTGGCAGCTTGCGCCGCATGTCTTCAACCAGATCGTAGAGGTTGTTCCGGCGAAGCGGCCGCGGTTTCTTGTGCTGCTCCAGGATCAGGTCTGTCAGATCGCCGGCAGAGAATTCCAGATACTCATCTGCGAGATCGGAAGCCCCCACACCCGAAAGCAAAGCGATAGACTCGATGCGATCACGGCCTTTTTTGTCGGACGACAGCACAAGCCCAGGCAAATCGAAGGTGGTGTAGGTGATCATGGAATGCGGGCTGTCGATGCGGTCGATCCGCCCCAAGCCCTGAAGCATGCTCTTGATGTCCGAAGTAACGCCTACGATGCCTAGAGCACGTGCGCGTTGGAGGTTGATGCCTTCCGCCATTTGAAAGGTCATGAACATGGCTCGGCGGTGGTCCTCGGACGCCTTCTTGCCGTCGAGAGCCAGGTATTCTTGGGCGTCCGCTCCATTCTTGGCGACTTGAATGCCGCTGCCTGATCCGAGTTTATGGCTAGCGGCCACGAGGATCACGTCTGGCTTGGGTCCTTTACGGGAGGAGAGAAGGCGCGCGTAGACCTCCAGAACGCCAATCCGTTCAGAAAGGAAAATCACTTGCCGATGCTGATTGAGCATCTCCGCCATATGTTCGGCGCGCTGCTCATCGATCGCATCAAGTTCCGGGCTCTGCAGCAGTTCACCGATGCGGTCGCAAATCGGCGTCGTCGTGCGTTTGTCGAGAGGGAGTTCGCCGCTCTTCGGTGTGATAGTGATTGTTGCGGTCTTCCCACCGCGGCTTTCACGTTCTGAGCGCCTAAGGCTCTCGCCAATCGACGTGCGGCCGCGCGCATCTGCATCTGCGGCCCGCCTGCGGTCCCAATCTTCCCGCGCGAAGGTGATTGACGACCTCAAGATCGCCAGAAAGTTCCGAATGTGGATCCGCGCCTTGTCATGAAAGCGGACTTCCGTATGGCCTGCTCGTTTTGGGTCGGCAGATACAAGAGTTGTGCCTGTCGAGATGCTCTCAGCCAGTCTTCTGATTTCGTCCAGGATGGCCGATTGCTCAGGCGTGAGTTCGGCGTCGATCCTGATGCTCTCGATCTCAGGGTACGCATAGATCCCAGGTCCGCGTTTCTTGGACTCTCCGACGCAATGGCGCTGACGCCTAACCACGTAGGGTGCCAGTGCGTCCGCCATGTCGGCCTGGATTTCGCGCGGATCGAGCCGCTTACCCGCAAGTCGTTCTTCGGCTTCCTCGATTGGTTGCGCGAGGTCTGCCTCAGACTGGAACATGTCCTCCATGCCAGACCGCTGACGATCCTCGAAGTTTTGCCGAAGAGCGCGGAGTGTGTTCAACTCGAATGCTCTCTCGCGTCCTCGCTTGAGGTTGTCGTTGATCCTCGCTGTGATTTCGGGGGGCACATAGATCGAGGCGCGTCGTTCATGAAAGGCGAGCAATCCGTCCAGGCCCTGGTTCCCCATCAGAGTCGCTGACAGGCACGACGTCCAGATCGCAGGGCTTTGTTCGAAGACGAGGGAACGTCTCGACGGGGCGAGATAGCGGGAGTTCAATCGATGACTCTCGTCCACGATCATGGAGGCAGAAGACCGTACGCCTCGGTTGATCTCCTCAAGCTCTTCGGCCTCTTCGCCTTTGCTGCGCGAAAGATGGCTGTGCTTGATGAGATTGAGGTTTGCTGGTTTGCTCCTGTCCCAATTGCGGAAAACGCTTGCCGGAATGATGCCGAGCGCACCATTGCGCGTTTGGTCAGGACGTTCATTCCCATGTCTGAGAACGACGCTCGAGTGCATCGTCGGCAAGACAGTCGCCAAGTGCTTGCCGATGTCCGTTTTGCCTGCACCTGTCGGTGCTTCGACAAATGCAAACCCGTGCTCGTAGGCTGTGCCTGCGGCCTCGTAGACGAGGTCGGTCTGGAACGGCAGCGGCGATCGCCCAGCGGCGCCGTCACCGCCAACACGCCACGGCGCATAGGACGTCATTTCGTGAACTGTTCGGGCGAGAGCTTCTTCGGCGCTTACAGGCCTCAGAAGTGCCCTAAGGATCTCGAGAGCTTGTTCGGTCCAATCGGTACCAAGCGTCCAGAAGTCTTCGGCAGCTGCGCGACGCGTTGTGGCCAGATCAGGGAAAGCTTGAAGATCGTCGACGTACTCAAGGTTGCGTCTTAGCCCGCCAACCGAAAAGTTGGCGCTGCCTGCAAGCGCGCCTGCATCACTGAGGAAGAGCTTCGCGTGAAGCATCGCGTGGGCGCGGCCGAACCGCTCTCGAGCTAAATCACTATCGAAAATACGAAGCGAGATAGCTCCGGATGCGATCGCATCGTAAGCGAGGACAGCCCTTAATTC
This sequence comes from Ruegeria sp. CRTD044, assembly GCF_059613485.1. NCBI lineage: Bacteria > Pseudomonadati > Pseudomonadota > Alphaproteobacteria > Rhodobacterales > Roseobacteraceae > Ruegeria > Ruegeria sp. CRTD044. Next base: position 240,947 of record NZ_JBXWSP010000003.1, read on the forward strand.
GTCGAGGGAGCGCAGCGATAGCCCGCGCGTTTCAAGGAAATAGTCACGGGCCTCTTCCGAGAGTCCGCGTCCGCTTCCGTCGAGGCGGCCTTGGTTGTCGGTATTTGTTCCAAATATGATCCGGATCGTTTCATGGGGCTCAGATACAATGCTGGGCCGAACCCGAAGGATGATCGACATCGCGGACAGAAAGTCCTGATATCCGGTCACGACGAGAGCGTTTGATCCATTCAGCGTGCGCTCAACGAGCTCTCGGACGGATCGTTCCCCATTTGTCACCCAGACCAGTTCGTTGTCGGTGGCGCTTTCGGCAGAGGGCGTTGGCTCAACATCGACGTCCACAGCCTCTTGCTCGCGTTCCTTGGAACCACGAAACAAAAACCTTGATATGAAACTGTCTGCTCGCTCGCGCGCCATTCCGGTCACCTCGCAAGCAGTCTAGCGGTTCAAATGATTCCTCCAACCCATTGAATTCGGAACAATTCACATCGGGCTAGGAAAACTGGTGAGCCGGAACGCCTTTCCGTTTGGTCAGTCGCCCCGGCTCGGTTGCGAGGTAAATCTCGCAAGTCTGGCCGAGTGGATAATCTCGGCTTGGTGGGCCCCGCGCGGGATCGCCGCCATCCCCACCGCCGCACTCGATCCGCCCCACCGTGCGGCGTCTCCTGCGGTCCCCGCGCTTCTATGGTTCCGGGTCCCCGAATGCAGCCCAGCCGAAATTGACCGAACTGCTCGGATCAGGAGGCCAGGGCCTCCGTCTCCGTGATCTTTTCGAACTCAGGCAGAAACTCGGGGTGATACATCTCGAGATACCGCGTGACGCGTGCATTGGTGATGAGCTTTGAGACGTAGCCGCGGGCCAGAACCAGATCGAGGTGATCACTGCCATAGGTGTCCTCGACCAGGCGCAACTCTCGCTCCAAATTCGCGGACTCGCGCTCCATCAGCTCGAGTTGCTGACGGGAGATCCCTTTCACGGCTTTAGGCTTCTCGGGATCTTTCAGCTGGCTGGCCGGCGTCGCAGCCAAAAGTGAGCGGGAGTAATTGACGGTGTATTTGTTCATCGTCACCATCAGCTCTGCGGCTTCGATCTGACGCATCGGCTTCATCTTCTTCAGGATTTGGAACCCGGTCAGCGCGACCTGCTTGTCCTTGAGAAGCTCAGCGGCTTCTGGGCAGATGCCATCCAGCAAGCGCTTTTTGTCCTGCAGGGATTTGACGTTCACATTGAGCGCCCGGGCCAGCCGTTCTTCGGGAACGCCGCGCTCGAGCGCTTTAAGGATCATCTTGTGTTCCTGAATGGTGGCGAGGCGGCTGATGCGCTTGTTGTATGTGAAGGCTTCGTCGTCCGTCGAAACCTGACACGGCGCATCCTTCTCGCCGAGGTCGCTGAGGATCGCGAGGCGCACATGGCCGTCCAGCAGCATGTATTTTTTGGGATCGGATTGGTCGCGGACGACGACGAGAGGCTCGACCAGCCCGACTTCTTTGATGGAGGCGACGACCTGGCGATATTTCACTGTCTCCTTGGTTTCTTTGCGAACGGCGTAGAGCGTGCAGATCTGTTCGAGTGGCAGTTGAATGAGGTCTTTTTCAAACGCCATGCTGATCGATTTGGAGCGTCCGGATCGCGTCATCAGAGGTCTCCCGTTCGAGCGGCGAGGCGGTCAGAGAGGTTCTTGGGGATCGTTGCCAACCCTTCGGCCCTGAGAAGGGTGACGAAGTTTTCGTCATTCAAGAGTTTGCGCAGGGCCTCCGTGATGAACATCAGCTCGTTACGGGTCGCGGTCGCCTTACGCAGGAGGACTTGTTTCTTTTCGACGTCGTTCTGATAGGTCCGGATCAGGCCTTCGACGGACAGCGATCGCCTTTTCTTTCGGTCTGCACTCGGTTGTCCTTTTCCGTACTGCTGACGTGCCTCGACCAGGCGTTTCGCGGCCATCAATCGACCTCCGCGCAGCTGGTTGTTCTCATAGGCCTCGCGGAGAACGTCCTGCACGTCCGAGTCTTTTGCTTCCGCGATATCGACGGCGACACTGACAGGAAGCTTTCCGCTTTCAACAGCTCTGAGCAATCTATGCTCGCGGCTCTCAAGGAGCCGAAGAACGCCGCGGACATATTTGAGGGACAGATGCGTCTTCCGCGCGATCTCCGGGGCAGAATAGCCGCGCTCCTTCAACCCTTTGATATCGCGTAAAAGGTCGAGCGCCCGATGCTGTCGACGTGCCAGGTTCTCCACGAGGCTCATCACCAGGCAATCTTCGCTGCTGGCATCGATCACGATCGCAGGGATCTCTGTTTGTCCGAGTTCCTGGAAGGCCTCGAGGCGCCCCTGGCCACAGACCAAATCGTATCGCAAGCCATCATCGCTCTGGCGGGCTGCGACGGTGATCGGCCGTTTCAGTCCGAGCTCGGCGATATTGTCGACGATCTCCCTAAATGCTTTCCGATTGCGAACCCGCGGGTTCACCACAGTGATGCGGTCCATCGGGATCAATTCGGCGGTCTGGGGGTGCGGATCTGGCATCAGGCCACCTCCGGTACTGGGACGTGGATCGCCATGGCGAACAACGGGTCCAGCGTCTCGAAGCGATAGGCATCGAGCGACAAGCCGTTGTGCTCGGCCAGCCGGATGCGGGGAAGAGTCATGTCGAGGCTGGGGAGCAGGTAGTAATCGAGCGGCCGTAGGTTTGGTCGATCCATTCGAACGGCAATCGTGATGTCGGGTTTGAGGCTCATGTCGAAGCGGATATTCCACCGGAGAGAGCCCGCGTTGGTTTCACTGCAGCGGACGATGACGAGAGACGCGGTGAATTCGCCATTGATGGTGAGTAGGTCTGTTCGGGGATGCCGGTCTACTTTGCCGCCCGAAGCTTCGATGCCTGCAATCGTCTTGGAGACAATATCCGGATGTAGCTCGCGCAAGCGTCGATTGATCTCGATGTATCGATAGTCCCGATCCGGCTTGAACCCGACAAGCTGGTAAGCGCGCAGAAGACTCCCGAACCGTGATCGGTACGCGCTGCTCGATGGCAACGCTTCCGCTTCATCGATAACGAGGCCAGACAGAAACCCCTGCACCTCGAACACCTCTTTCAAGCCTTGGAGCATTTCGTCGTCGGTGAGCTTGCTCGATCGCGCGCTGATGATGGCGTTGGCGGCCGCAAACAGGTCTGGATCGACGATCCCTTCAAAAGCGCCCTCGGCGCGAACCCATATCTCGGGATCGTTTTGCACGCGCCGCTTCTTCAGTTTGAAGGAGCTACGGTTCCAGACGTTGTTCCCAATGTACTTCTCATTGATCAGGATTTGATGCACGGTCCCGCGGGTCCAGGCGCGATCGAGGTCCGTTAGAATGCCGCGGGTATTCAGAGCCTCGGCAATTTCGGTTTCGGACTTTTGGCCTTCAACGAAGGCGAGGAAGATTTCTCGGACGACGGCGATCTCCTCTGCAGGGCCTGGGACTAGGGTGACGCGATCCGTCTGAATGCTCTTGTGCTCGCCGCGCTCCAGGATGCCTTTCGCGACCCCATGCTCGTCGATCAGCATGCGCCGCAGGCCGAAGCCGGGCGGACCGCCTTGGCGATAGCCCAGTTCGATCAAACGGCTTTGACCGATGAAGACCTTTTGCGAGAGTTCCCGGCTGTACTCGCCTGCCATGGCGCGCTTGACGCCTTTGACGATGGTGGAGACCGGGCTGCCGTCGTTTTCGAACTGCTCGGCGCAATAGATGACGGAGATGCCGGCGCGTTTGCAGATGTACTCGTAATAGGCGCTTTCGTCCGCATCCTGAAACCGACCCCAGCGGCTGATATCGTAAACGAGCACCGCTTCGAAATCGGCTTTGCCGGATTGAATATCGTCGATGAGCTGCTTGAGCCCATCTCGGCCCTGGATCCTTAGACCGCTCTTTCCCTCATCCGAATAGGTGCGGACGATCTCGATCCCGCGCTGCTCCGCGTAATGCGCGATCGAGTCAGACTGGTTCTCGGTCGAATAGCGTTGGTGCTCGGTCGACATCCGGACGTATTGAGCGGCGAGCCGAGGCTGCGCTCCCTTTGGCGCCATTGCGCCTCCGTCATGTCCGTCCCTCCAGCTCAAGAACCGAGCCTTTCATTTTTCGCCTTCGGCAAGTCACGGGAAATGCCTGTGATTCCATGGTGCCGAAGCATAGACGCGGAGGTTCGGAAAAATGTTTCCTAAGATGGGCAAGACTTTTCCAGATGACGACGAACGAAAGGTCGATCGATTAAAATACCAAATGGCAATTGCAGCGGCGCTGAAGCATGAGCTCGGCGGATCTCATCGGGCGATCAAGATCGTGATGCGCTGGACGGGTGTCTCGGAGCGAACGGCCAAGAACTGGCTCGCAGGCTCCCACGGTCCGGCTGGAGAGCATCTGGTCGAGCTCATGCGGAATTCGAACGAGGTGTTGGCTGCGGTGCTTGTGTTGTCCGGGCGAGGCGAGTTGAAGATTGGGGCGGGACTTCACGAAACTCGCGAGGCCCTTCTTCAGGTGCTCAATGTCTTGGACGGCCTTCTCGGAACTTCCGAGGCAGGGGCGGGTGAAAGCGAGTAGGCGGTGTTTCGCGCCAGGTGCGCGGCACTCCTGAGTAGAGTGACGTTCAGTTCGAAGTCGCTTCGCTCGATCAAAACCGAGAAAATTCAAAAAGTTAGAAAATCGCCCGGAGTTCGCAGGGTGTTCCCGTGTGCCGCCATTTTAGTAGAGACTGGTTCGCATTGGTCTCCCAGCACCGCCATTACCCATTGATATGGCTAAAATAGTGAAGGGCTTGCTTTCAAGTTCTACACTTTTGCTGCGCGCCTTCGCCGGTGCTCCGCCAGCTTCAAGCACCGTTTGGCAGATGAGCTGCTCTTGCCGGGCGGTGACATCGAACGTCTCAGAGACCAGCCTGTCACTCAGCACTGTCTGGGGTGGGCCAGGTGACGGCATCCACCGACAGCAAAGGCGCGCTCATGAGGCGCAATCCGCATCTTCCGAAGACGCAGCCATCGCGGCTGGAATGCGGGCCAGTGTTGCGTGGCGAAGCCCGGCCGGGCAGTCGACCGAGTTGCACCATCCATCGCGCAACTGCTGGTACAGCCGGGCGAATTCCACCAATGCCCCGGTCTCTTCAGACGTCAGGCCGCCAAACAGGTAATATGCCTTGCCCGGCGCGTGATAGGCGACGGTACAGGGCCGGTTGCACCCGGCCATGCAGGCGGCACCGGAAACGTCAAAACCTGTCAAACCGTCGTCTTCGGCCAGCGCGGCGCGCAATCGTCCGATCAGGTCAGGTCCGGGGCGTACGGCTGCACCCTTGGGTCGGCAAGATAGGCAAACCGCGATGTGATGTGTTGATTGTCGGTTCATTTCGCCCTCCGCGAAATCGCGGGCCGGACAGGGAACCAGTCATGTCAGCGGCGTAAGCCGAAAATGCCATCTTGGCCTCCTTCCGGGACACCCCGCCCGGGTTGAGTTGCGTTTGATGATGGCAGGTCTCCTGACTCGCGGTGTATGGCTTGCCCCGCCTTCCCAGACCTATCGGCCCAGTGGCATCCGGGGGTCGCACACCGCCCACAGTTGCGGGGGCAGTCACGGAATTGGCGTCAGAACGGCGCCGCACCGTATTCCCTTTTACCCGACCGCCAAAACGATCGGGAACCATCAGCGCCAATCTCATCAATGAATCGGGCTGCACTGTCAACGACGTTCTGAGCGGCTGCGTGATCGAGGAATCCAAGCGCCCGTTCAGCACCAGCTGAGCGATAGGCCGTGCAGCGAACTACGGTGTTTCAACCAAGTGGATTCGGATAGCCCGGAAGGTCCGGAGACACAGCGGCGCAAGCGGGTAGATGGCAAAACCTCTGTGAGCGGCCTCGCCTTTTCCCTTTGAATGCAGAATCCTATCTTCGGCAAACGTACGAAAATTTACGCGCGGAAAAATCATTGATTTATCCTGTAATTGATTCAAACATACGAATTCGACACAACTTTAGCTTTACCTCCGTTGTTGTCGCTGTCGCCCGTTTCGTCGGGCCCTTCCGACTGCTGGAGTGAGTGCTGGCGGTCGGAAGGCATTTCACGAAGATCAGCGTTGGGAGGACGCGGTGCCCGGACTTAACGTACGATCCCTCCCTCGAAAGTTCGCACCGGCTTTTGCCCATGACGTCATTGCGTCAGCACGCTTTGTTCACGGTCCCGGGGATCAGCAGAAATCCTGTCTGCCAGCCACGTCATTGGCGACAGACTTTTTTGGAACGGGAATTACCAGACCGGGGTATGCTCGAATGACTGCATAGACGTAAGCGCGCGAAAAAGAGGCCACATATTCCACATGTATCGACAAACCCAAAAGGAGAAGAAAGTGATTAACAAAGTCATGATGATTTCAGGCGCGACGTGTTTCGCACTACTAGCGGCCTGCGACGATACGAGCACGTCAAGTGCATCCGCCGAACTGACGCCCGCTCAACAGGCGTGTCTGCGAGACGTGGCCAAAACAACCAACAATTCGCAAGTGGTCGTGCTCTCATCCGCGTTCAGCGAGGCTGGAACACAAGTCACCGTTGGGGTTGGAGAGGATCGGGCTCCGTGGAATTGTATTGCCTACAGTGATGGCGCGACAGCCGGTATTGAGTTCCTGGGCGACGAAGGCGCGTTGTGACCGGTTTGATGCGTAGCCGAAATCGGCTGCGCAGCGCTGGCTTGATACTCTGAGGTCCGGCATGGTCTGCAGAATAACCATCATCGCGTTTGCGACCCTTTACCTGTTGGCGTTGTTTGCGTTCCTGACCGGTACCTTTGGCTGGTTCGGACAGGAACGAGACCCGTTGTCCGGCGTGTTCCTTTTGCCGCTGGGACTGCCCTGGGTACTTGCCGTGGACCTTTTCTCAGAGGCCGCCAAACCGTGGCTCGCGGCGATTGCACCGGTGCTCAACCTGCTGGCACTGGTTTTGATATGCAGATGGGCACGCGGTTTGCGCCAGAAATGAAGGCGGAACTCTTTCCCGCAAAATTGGAGGAAAACATGGGAAAAGTGATCTTGGGGCTTGTGATCGGGCTCATCCTCGGCGTGGTTGGAGCGATGACCTTGGGCGGCGGGGCCGCGATGGGTGTCGGCGTTGCGACAGGCTTGTCCGCCGGTGTGTGCACCACATTGAAGGGAGCCCAGGCCGAGAACCTGATCACCGCCGAGCAAGCAGATCAGATCCTCAATCGCGTGAATTTCGAAATGGCGTCATTGCAAGGAATTGAAACGACGGACGAGATCGTCGGCAGCGCACAGGCATGCGACGAGTTTCTGGCAGAGTTGCGGGAAGCGCAGTGAGGTTTCTGCTCACCGGAAACATAACATTTACGATAGACCGACAGAGGACCTGCTTATGAAACGCAGTTTTTTGAACCTTCTAACTCCCGCCCTTGCGATCAGCGGAACAGCCGCCCTGGCCATGTCAGACGCCGACGACGCGTGTATCGACCATCTGCGGCAGGTCGGTGGACCGGACGGTCAATCCGGCACGATCGAAAGCTCACAGTTCTCGGAAGCCGGCACGCTCGTCATGCTGCGTGACGCCGGCGGAACACTTTGGCGCTGCATTGCGTACAAGGATGGAAGCATTGGCGAGATGTCGGTTGTCGAGGCGATGGATGATGGTGGCGGAGCCATGGACGGCGCTTCCGGGTCTACAGGTAGCCAGCGCGTCAAATTCGATGCCGGGTCCACCGGCGCCGAGCTCGTCGGCCAACTCGCGCCAGGCGCATCGCAGCAATACGTTCTTGGCGCGAAAAACGAACAGTTTCTTTACGTCCGAGTTGCTCCGCAAAATGGCTCTTTGGACTACGTCATTCGCAACCCCGATGGGTCTGAATTGTTGGGATTGATGTCTGCGGACAAGGAGTATCGCGGACAGCTTTGGCAATCCGGAGATCATGTTGTCGAGGTCATCAACCGCAGCAACTCTGCCGTCGACTACAACGTCATTTTTGGAATTGAATAGGGGATCGCCCCGAAACCATGAAACGCATTTCCAAAAAATAGGAAAGCAGATGAACTCCAAGATCCTATTGGTGATCGGCGCGGTCAGTGTCTCTGTGCTTGCAGGATGCGGTGAAAGTGGCGGATCAGTGGAAGCAAGTGCACCAACCGTGGGCAGTTCCAGCGATCTGTCGTCATTTGAAGGCGCAAGAGCGGGTCAGGCTGAAATGGGCATTCAAAGTCTCGGGTTTGAACTCATCCGAAGCGAAGGGCTGACCTCGTACTGGTTCAACAAGGAGACCGGTGCCTGTGCTCGGATCACGACATCTGAGGGAAGATACTCGGACGTAGCGATGCTGCCGTCAGGTGACTGCTGACACGCATTCATCAATCCCAAATCTTCAAAAAGGAGCTTCAACTTGCATTTCGACCTGGCACATGCGGCGATAACCGTTGTCGCCTTGATCATCACCAACCTGGCCTTGAAATCGGCCGGCGTGATCAACGAAGAAAACAAACACCAATGGAACTGGAAAGTTGTTCTGGCCTACTTTGTGGTGGTCTTTATCATCAATCTGGTGTGGCCGATCTAAGGCTTCAGGGCGGCAAGCCAACCGCCGATCTGACCTGGTTACCGTGAACGCGCCTCTTGGCGGGACTGCCGGCAGGAAAAGCGTGAGCATCGCTGGCTGAAAACAGAAAGGAATACGCATGCGGTTTTTGACGTCCCTCATATTCATCGGTGTTCTGGCAACCGCGGCGAATTCTGACGTCACCAGTCGAAACGGTGGCCCAAGCAACAGACAGATGCTTTCTAAGGGCAGCGACGGAGGCGTCGATGGCATCGCTTTCTTTCGCCCAGTCCTAAGCGGCGTTTTGTATCGCTCTGGCTTCAAGGGCGGCGACAAGGGCAGAACGGGCTTGAGTGACGCTCAGCGCGAAACACTTTGCGATGAAGGGTTTTCAACTGGGTTTTACGCGGATTTCGGCAAGAACACCGAATACGGCCGCACCAGCTGTGGGAACGGAGCCTTTGACTATCAGAGCGCCAGATCGTCCCGACCTAGCACTGTCATGGCCACCATACACGAGGTGATTGAGAATCCTGGAAAGGGTCCTGTCCTGGTGCACTGTATGTGGGGCGTTCATTCCTCAGGCGCGTTGTCGGCAATGGCACTTGTTCAGTTTTGCGGTTGGACGGAAGAAAGGGCCAAGGAATATTGGAATGATGCCCGAAACGGGGCCCCATGTTCGGGCGGGTGTGACCAGTGGATTGACTCCAAATTCTCCAACTTCAGTGTCGACCCCAGTTTGAAGATCTCCGCCGAACAACAGGCCGCGATTTGCCCCAAATGATATCGGGAGGACTATCTAAATGAGGTTCAATCTTCTGGGGTCACTGGCTTTAATTGCACCCACTGCCTTGTGGGCGAGCGACGATGTTCGTGGAGAAGCCACGACATTTGATAGTCCCAATGGTGTTACGGAACGCTGCATTCGGATCGAAAAAGTCCCAACGGGCGCGTATCAAAAACGCGATCTTGAGGAAGAGACAGCCTATTGCGAGATTGATTTCTATGCCCCCGAAATTGCCATTTGCCCCAAAACCTGGAGCACCAGCCCAGGAATGGCCGTCTACGATATTTCGGAAGGACCCTACGTGGGGAACCGTTCCGAGTTTGAGAGAAACGCTTGCAAAGAGGGCAAGTCGGCAAAAGAACTGGCCAAGGGCAGAGTGGCCAAATTCAAATCCACCATGAACCAAAAGGGTACAAGCGGAACGTTTTCCACCTCGTCGCTGCTCTACTACCATTTCTCCAGGTATTTCGACGCGACGGTGAAAATTCCGGTGGCGGTCTGGCGCAGCATGGACGCTCAGGCGCATCTTACCGAGGTTGCAGAGCCCGGCCTTGCGATTTCCGGTGGATCTCATGGCGGGCGCATGAACCATGAAGGCTGGCGGGTCTTCGTGGCTGCGGATGCCAACCCGAACTCATACCAACCGACGGATGATCTGTTCACCGCAGATCGAACGCAGATTTACGGTGTCCTGCTTGATAGCCCGGGTCATCGCTACGGCTCGGAAATCAACGGCACCCGTAAATCCGGTTGGGGCAAAGGCCAAAATCGCGATTTTCAGGAAACACCCGCTTTCCTGGCCTTGCGGTCGTCAAAACCCTTGCCCGAGGCCATTGCAGAGGGCGTCAGGGAAGGCCGAAAGGATCGGCAGATCAACAAGGACCTCGGGCCCGATGTCAGCGACCAACAGATGGCATTCTGGATGCAGGAGCTTACCGAGATTGTTCTGCTCGACTTCATTTTCAGTCAGCAGGACCGTGTGGGAAACATTGATTTCACGCCCTACTGGTATTGGGTCGAGGACGGAAAACTCAAACACAAGAAAACGAAGCACCATCAGCCAAATGATGGAGACGTTCCCGCCGACGCAATATTGATCCGTCGCAGCAATCTGAACGACAACGATGCCGGTGGGCGCGTCGAATATGCCAACTTTGCAAAATCCACTCAGATGCTGGAGAAAATGAGGCATTTCTCTCCAAACACGTACCGGCGCCTGGTTACGTTGAACAGCGACCTTCAAACGCAAGGTCCGGTTTACGGCTGGTTGTCACAAAGCTTTGGGCTGTCGGACCGTCAGATTGCGCAGGTCGTCAAAAACACCGCGCTGGCAACATCCATCCTCAAGAGCAATTGTACCAATGGCGATCTGGTGTTTGACTTGGACCCTGTCGCATTCTTTTTGAACAATAATACCGAGGCGGAGGGCCTGGACTGCAATGATCCGTAAGCGTTCGATCACTGTCGCGGCGTTCGTTTGGACGGTCGTGCTCGCCTGCAAAGCGGCCGCTTTGGATGTGATCGTCATATCGGATCTGAACGGCAGCTATGGCTCGGTCAAATATGATGCCCGCATCGAAAAGGCGATCAAGCGGATAATCGAGATTGATCCCGATCTGGTGATTTCGACCGGCGATATGGTCGCTGGACAACGCATCCCCAACCTTTCAGACAAACAGGTCAGAGAGATGTGGAAAGCGTTTCACAGGGCGGTGTCAGACCCGCTGGAGGCTGCCGGAATTCCATTTGCGGTCACGCCAGGAAACCATGATGCCTCGGCCTATCGCGGGTTCGAGCGCGAGAGAAAAATATATGCCGAGGAATGGGACCCCAGAAAGCCAGAAGTCAACTTCCTGATGTCGGATGACTATCCGTTCTTCTACGCGTTTGAAATGCAGGGTGTAACCTTTGCGTCTTTGGATGCCACGACCCTTGGGCCACTATCCGGGGATCAGCAGGACGAACTTGAGCAACTTGGGGCAAATGGAGACCCGATTGTCACTTTCAGCCACCTCCCGCTGTGGCCTTTCGCGATCCAGCGCGAACGCGAAATCATAGGCGACCCGACGCTTGAAAAAATCTATCTGCAAAGCGGTGTCGTTCTGCATCTGTCTGGCCACCATCATGCTTTTTACCCAGGCTGGAAAGATGGCGTGGCCTATGTTTCGCAAGCTTGCTTGGGCGGTGGCCCGCGGCGGCTAATCGGTGATCGCGCCAGATCACCTCACAGTTTCACACATGTCACCTTCCAGCCGAACGGAGAGTTTGGGATAGCAGTATATCGAGGGCCGGATTTCGAAAGGTCGGTCGACTTCAAGTCGCTCCCGAAAGAGATCAAATCCCCGAATGCGGTGTTGAAACGTTTAGACCTTGTGAAGTGACTAGAGGCTGAGTTTCAACTCAACTTTTTCAGGGACCAAATCGTTTATCATCTCTTCGATGCGGGCTTCGGAAAGCCCACCCGAAGTAATGAAAAGCAATGAAATTCGGGATTTGCCGGGAACATGGTGTTTTCTGATCAGCTTCCAGCCGGCGTCTGCGGCCATTGCTTCAATGGCGCTGCTGACGTTCAATGAGTGCTCCTCGTCCGAAGCCTTAAGCGATATTTCAACGCCCTTGTTTCGCCCTCCGAGCCAAATGAAACACCAACAGACAACCGCCACCAGTGTGGCCATCAGCGGCAGGCCCAATCCGACAGCAAGCCCAAGAACGGTTACGACGATCAATTCGACAGTGTCTATCGGATCATCCAAATTGGAGCGAAATCTGAGCAATGCGCCGATGCCGAAGATAACGAACCCGATCATTGACCCGTGCTGGACGACAAGGAACCCCACCGCCATGCCGATCAGCGCATACAGGAAGAAGAGCCTGGGCATTACTATGTCGCCGACACTTCTACGGGCTTTGCGCCGCACCGGATGAAAGACGATCAAGCCGGCCAGAATGATCGTGACCAGCACATCAAGAGAAAAGAAATACAGTTCCTGTTTGCCGCGAAACTGGATCCATCTGCGTTCGATCAGAATTTCCGATTCCGATGCCCCGGCAAGCATCGTTGCCGGGTCGATTTGCGACATCGCCGCAGCGGGCAACAGCAGCATCAACAACACAGTCACAAACGGGAAAATCGTATTCAACTCATCGTCCTTCCTGCTTGTGCCCAGACAGTACACGTCATCACGCGCAAATCGCGCCCCTTACAAGTCAATCCCAACAAGGAGGATCAGGTAAAGAGTTCAAAGCGCATTCTTCCGACATCGCAGACAAGTTGTGATACGAATGCGATAAAGAAGTGTGTTCCACACACGAGAAAACCGAAGGGCAGAAAGCACGTGTATCCGTCAAAACCTGAAGTTTCACGGCGCTTGTGCAAATTTGGAAGATCCGCTCTTGCAGCCAGCTTACTAGCGGCAGCGTTTTTGCCTTGGACCGGAGCTGCCTTTGCAAAAAGTGCTGATCTGATTTTGGTCGACAGATTCAAGGTGGCGGACAAATCAGGGGGGTTTTCAGAACCTTCCGGTTTGTCGCTGTCCAACGCTGAAGGCTTCCTGTGGTCTGTAAGCGACGCTGAGCCCAAACTGCACCTCCTTGGAATCGACGGAGTATTGGGAAACTCCTTCCAGTTGCCGTCTTTGGCCGGATCAGATTTGGAGGGCGTCGCGTCGCGAAGAGATGGGTCGGTTTTGCTCCTTCAGGAAACCGATCGATCAATATTGGTCGTTCAACCAACCGACCCTATCCAACTGACAAGGGTCCCACTTGCCTCCCTCAAGGGGTACCCGGCCGCTGCCGAACTGCTTGTCGGCAACCCACTGAACAAGGGGCCTGAGGGCATCACCGTCGATCCGGACACTGGGCGAGTATTCGTTGTCATTGAAGGACAACCGCGTCTGTTGCTGGTCGTGTCACCGGACCTGACTGAAATTGAGGAAGTCATCCCTTTGGATCGTGGATCTGGTTTTGTATCGGATCGCGTGAATGACGATGAACTGGATGTAAGCGGTTTGGCTTGGTCCATGTCAGGCGTGCTGTGGATTCTCAGCGACAAGGGACGCCAGATCTTTTTGTACGATCCAGAGACGAGAAAAACTGATACGATCGAACTGACGTATATGAAAAATGGAGATCGAAAAGCCGTGAAGCATCCCGAAGGAATTGCCTTGGATGAGGCCAAAGGGCTTCTCTACATCCTCACAGACGATGGCGAGAAGTCGCGCCTGTACGTTTTCAATATCCCTGAGTTTTGATCGCTATTGTACGGAACTCACACCGAAGGGATGACTTAGCCAAGCAAGCCCGCATTGGGTCCAACTTCCTTGATCCGCACCACTCAGAACCGCTCGTTCCGGTCCGCTCCCAGGCCACGTTCTTGGCCATAGGAGCGTACCGAGTAAAAAACTGCCGTCAGTTTGGCCAGTTCAGTCATCTTGCGAAGCGACTAGAAATCCAGGTTTTCCACGCTCAGCGCGTTTTTCTGGATGAACTCACGGCGCGGCTCGACCACGTCGCCCATCAGCTTGGTGAACAAGTCATCGGCCTCGACCATGTCATCGACACGCACCTGCAGCAGTGTCCGCGCATCCGGATCCAGCGTAGTTTCCCACAACTGATCGGGGTTCATCTCGCCCAAGCCCTTGTAGCGCTGGAGCGACAGGCCTTTTTCGCCCTCTTCCAAAATGGCGCGCAGCAGATCCAGCGGGCCGTGAATGACCTGCGACCGGTCGCGGCGGACCAATGTGGCCGGCAGGTTGTAGACGTCCTGCAGGCTCTGGGTAAAGCTGCCTGTCTTGCGTGCCTCGCCGGAACGCAACATCGGACCGTCCAGCGTGCGGACTTCCTCGACGCCGCGCAGGATGCGCGCCAGTCGGATACCGTGATCCTGAGTGATCCGGCCCTGCCAGCCGCGCTCGTATTCCAGCGCAATCAGGTCCAGCCGCGCCGCGACCTTGTCGGCCACACCCTGCAGGTCGGCATCCACCGCCCCGGGCACAAAGGCCCCGGCAACGGCGGCCTGTTCCAAGATGTGACGCGGGTAATGCGTCGGGAAGGCGTCCAATACGCGCTTGAGTTGGCGCGCCTCGTCCACCACACGGGTCAAATCCTGACCCACGATCTCTTCACCCGAGCCCAACTTGAGCACGGCGCCCTCGACACCCTGGTTGATCAGATAGTCATCAAGCGCTGCCTGATCCTTCAGGTAAACCTCTGACTTTCCTCGTGAAACCTTATACAGTGGCGGCTGCGCGATGTAGAGATATCCACCCTCGATCAACTCGGGCATCTGACGGTAGAAGAACGTCAGCAACAGGGTCCGGATATGTGCGCCGTCCACGTCGGCATCGGTCATGATGACGATCTTGTGGTAGCGCAGCTTCGAGATGTCGAACTCATCCCGGCCGATACCGGTGCCAAGCGCCATCACAAGGTTGCCGATTTCCTGGCTGGACAGCATCCGGTCAAAGCGCGCACGCTCGACGTTCAGAATCTTGCCGCGCAAAGGCAGAACCGCCTGCGTCAGACGATCGCGACCGGTCTGCGCCGATCCGCCGGCCGAGTCCCCCTCGACCAGGAAAACTTCGCTTTTGGCCGGGTCCTTCTCGGAGCAATCCTTGAGCTTGCCGGCCAGATAGTTGACGTCCATCGCCGTCTTGCGTCGGGTCAGTTCGCGGGCCTTCCTCGCCGCTTCGCGCGCCAAGGCGGCCTCGATGATCTTGCCCACGATGGTCTTGGCCTCGTTGGGGTTCTCCTCGAACCACTCGGCCAGCTTCTCGTTCATCAACCCTTCGACAGCCGGTCGCACTTCCGAGCTGACCAGCTTGTCCTTGGTCTGGCTGGAAAACTTCGGGTCAGGGACCTTGACCGACAGCACGCAGGTCAGGCCTTCGCGGGCATCATCGCCGGTGAAGCTGACCTTTTCCCTTTTCGCGATCCCGCTGGACTGCGCGTAGTTGTTGATCGTGCGGGTCAGCGCTCCACGGAAGCCAGCGACATGCGTGCCGCCATCCCGCTGGGGGATGTTGTTGGTAAATGGAAGGACGGTTTCGTGATAGCTGTCGTTCCACCACATCGCGATCTCGACCCCGATATCGTCGCGCTCGCCCTTGAAATAAATGGGCTCAGGCATGGCCGGAGTTTTCGACCGGTCGAGGTATTTCACGAATTCCTTGACGCCGCCCTCGTAGAACAGTTCGGTCTCAAGCCGCTCGGCCGGACGCTCGTCAATCAGGATGATCCGCACGCCCGAGTTCAGGAAGGCCAGTTCGCGCAACCGCTTCTCCAGCGTCTCAAACGCATACTCAAGGTTCGAGAACGTATTGGTCGAAGCCAGGAACCGCACCTCGGTTCCGGTCCGGTCGCCGCATTCGCCGACCACTTTCAGATGCTCCGAGGTTTCGCCGCCTTCAAACCGGGCGAAATGCTCTTTGCCGTTCCGCCAGATGCGCAGCTCCAGCCAATCGGACAGGGCGTTCACCACCGACACACCCACGCCGTGCAGGCCGCCCGACACCTTGTACGAGTTCGAGTCGAATTTCCCGCCGGCGTGCAGTTGGGTCATGATGACCTCGGCCGCCGAGACACCTTCTTCGGGGTGGATGTCCACCGGAATCCCGCGGCCATTGTCGCTGACCGAGACGCTGGAATCTGCGTGAATCTTGACAGTCACATGGTCGGCGTGACCGGCCAGAGCCTCGTCAATGCCGTTGTCCACGACCTCGTACACCATGTGGTGCAGACCGGACCCGTCGTCGGTGTCGCCGATATACATTCCGGGGCGTTTGCGGACAGCCTCCAACCCCTTGAGAACCTTGATGGAATCTGCGCCGTATTCCTGATTTGCCTGTGCGTCTTCGGACATGCCGTCAGTACCTATATTATTTTGGTAAGTTATACGTTCTCTGGTGGGGAATGTCACGTCATCCCCCCAGATTTTGTGCCGGTTCTTTCGGGCGCGGGCCGAGCGGCTCGGCCGACCTCAGACGGTCACAATCTATCCAGATCGGCGGCGATATCAGCGGCGATTTGGCAGGCATCGACATCGCCGCGCTCGGCCGACAGGCGCAGGCCCAACAAGTCGGACTGGTAACGCGCCGCCAGCCGTTCGGGATCATGGTCGGCACCGATCTGCCCCCGCGCCTGCGCCTGCCGGAACAGATCGGCGAAACAGGTTTTCATTCGCAACAGATGGGTCGCGGCCAGTTGCGCCAGATCGTGGTCCTTTGCGCTCAACTCAGCATAGGTCTTGGCCAACATGCAGGCCTTTGCGGGCGCGTTGGCAGCCTCGACAACCAAACGCGGCTGGGTCTTGAGCGCACCCAGCGGCCCCGACTCCCGGGCCAGAGCCTCAATTCGCGCGACACCTTCATCCGCATAGCGTTCCAGCGTCAGGGCATACAAGGCGTCCTTGGACCCGAAGGCGGCGTAAAAGCTGCCTGGCTTCAACTTCAGCGCACGCTCGAGATCCTTCAGGGACGTGCCCGCCCAGCCCTGACGCCAGAACAGGTCTCGGGCCTGCGCGATCAGCGCGTCACGGTCATAGGCAGGTTTGCGGGGCATGTGATCACCAATTCTTGAACGATTGCTCAAATATATACTTGAGTGATCACTCAATAAAGCCTATTTCGGACTCAGCCGCCAGAAAAGGAGACCCAAAATGGCCGATTTTCCCTCGCATGACCTGAACACCGCCCCTGAAGGCTCGAAACCCCTGCTCGAGAAATCGCAGGCCGCGTTCGGCCGCCTGCCGGGCCTGCACAAGGTCATGGCCGAAAGCCCTCAGCACCTGGAGGCCTACCAGGTTCTGCACCACCTGTTCCTGCAGACCGATTTCGACAATGACGAGAAAACCGTCGTCTGGCAGACCATCAACGTGGAAAACGAATGCCACTATTGCGTTCCGGCCCATACCGGCATCGCCAAGATGATGAAGGTGTCGGACGAGATCACCGAAGCGCTGCGCAATGAAACCCCGCTGCCCTCGCCCAAGCTCGAGGCGCTGCGGACGTTCACGCTTCAGGTGATGAACCAACGCGGCAACGTGACCGACGCGCAGTTGCAGGCGTTCTTCGATGCGGGTTATTCGCACCGCGCTGTTCTGGACGTGATCCTGGGCCTGGCGCAGAAAACTATGTCGAACTACGTCAACCACATGGCCCGGACACCGGTGGACGAAGTGATGCGTCCGTTCCTGTGGGAACGCAAGGTCGGCGAGCCGGCCTGATCCGGTCAGGCGGGGGTGACGGTCGAGCCGTCACCCGCGTCATTGACCACGAAAGACTGCACCCGATCGCCCAGTTCGGTAAACAGCTCGGGGCCTGTTCCGGTCATCCAGGCCTGCGCCCCCAGCGCGCAGATTTCATCATACAGCGCCGCCCGGCGGTCTGCGTCCAGATGGGCCGCCACCTCGTCCAGCAACAGGATCGGCGGCGCCCCGACCTGCGCGGCCAGCGCCCGCGCATTGGACAGAATCAGCGACACCAGAAGCGCCTTCTGCTCTCCGGTCGAACACTCACTGGCCGCAACGCCTTTGGCCGCATAGACCCCGTGCAGATCCGACCGGTGCGGCCCCACCAATGTGCGCCCCGCCGACAGGTCGCGGAACCGGCTTTCGGCCAACGCCTCCAACAGATCCTGCGCGCTTTCGGGCATGTCCCCTTCGGACTGAACAAGTTCCAGTTCCGCCGAGGGAAAGGCGGTCTCGGCCTGTTCCTGCGCTGCGCGCAACTGCGCCAGAGCCTTGAGCCGCGCAGCGTGGATGCGATGCCCGGTTTCGGCCATCTGTGCCTCGAGCGCCGCGTACCAATGCACGTCACGCACCTGCTCTTTCAGCAGGCGGTTCCGTTCGCGCATGGCCTTTTCATAGGTCAACGCGGCCTCTGCGTGGCTTGGGTCGAAACTCAGCGTCACCCGGTCCAGAAAGCGCCGCCGGCCTTCGGCGCCTTCGATCCAAAGCCGGTCCATCGCGGGCATCAGCCAGACGACCCGCGACAGCTTGCCCAGATCGATCTGGCTGGCTGCCTTTCCGTCGATCCGAACCTGCCGCGCCGCACCTCCCTCCGACCAGGTTTCAATCTCGGACCGGCGGCCCTGAACGTCCAGCAGACCGCTCAGCTTCCAGCCCAGCGCCTCGGGCCGGCGCGTCATCTCGGCGGCACTGGCCCGGCGCATGCCGCGGCCGGGCGAAAACAGGGATACTGCTTCGAGGATATTGGTCTTGCCGGCCCCGTTCGGCCCGTACAGAGCCACCGGCCGCCCGTCCAGCGCCAATCGCGCCAGCTTGTGCGACCGAAAATGCGAGACCGTCAATTCGGTCAGGGCCAAAGCCATGACCCCTCCCTTCATCCTTGCACAAACACGCGCTCCGGACGCACCCCGCGCCCGCGCGATCAGACGCGCATCGGCATCACGACATAGACCGCGCTCTGGTCATTGCCTTCGCGCATCAGGGTCGGGTCGCCCGCCGAGTTGAACAGGAACACCGCGTTCTCGCGGTCCACCTGGCTTGCGATTTCCAGCAGGTATTTGGCGTTGAACCCGATTTCCAGCCGTTCGTCGCCATAGGCCACGGCCAGTTCTTCCTCGGCCGCGCCGCTGTCGGGCGCATTCACCGACAGGACCAGCTTGTCGCCGTCCAGCTGCAGCTTCACCGCACGGGACCGCTCGGACGACACGGTGGCCACCCGGTCGACAGCCTGGGCGAACTCGGCCGCGTCCACTTCCATCTTGCGGGTGTTGTTCTGGGGAATCACGCGAGTGTAGTCGGGGAAGGTCCCGTCGATTACCTTCGAGGTCAGCGTGATGTCGGGTGTGGCAAAGCGCACCTTGGTTTCGCTGACCGACACCGCGATGTCCATGTCGTCATCTTCCAGCAGCTTGCGCAGCTCGCCCACCGTTTTGCGCGGCACGATCACGCCCGGCATGTCCTCGGCCCCCGCCGGAAGATCGGCGTCAATCCGGGCCAGGCGGTGGCCGTCGGTGGCCACGCAGCGCAGAACCTTGCCGCCTTCGGGGCCATCGGCCACATGCATGTAGACGCCGTTCAGGTAATACCGCGTCTCTTCGGTCGAGATGGCGAATTTCGACTTGTCGAACAGCCGCCGCAGCAGGGCCGCCGAAGCGGTGAAGTTCGACTGGTATTCCGAGGACGCCATCACAGGGAAATCCTCTTTCGGCAGGGTCGCCAGCGAGAAGTTCGACCGCCCCGCCTCGACCGTCAGCCGGCCAGCCGCGCTGTCGGCCGTCAGCGTGACCAGCGCGCCATCGGGCAGCTTGCGCACGATCTCGTGCAGGGTCGTTGCTGCGACCGTGGTTGCGCCCGCCTTCTCGACCTGCGCGGGGGCCTTGTCGACCACCTCGATATCCAGATCGGTCGCGCGGAACAGAACCTGATCGCCCTCGGCCTCGATCAGCACGTTGGCCAGGATTGGAATCGTGTTGCGGCGTTCCACAACGGATTGGGCCTGCGAAACGGCCTTGAGCAGCGTGCCGCGTTCGATGCTGATCTTCATACCCTCAATTCCTCTGATTTGAGTGCTTACATGGGCGGGACTGGCAAGTTAGCGGTTCAGCCCTGAGGCACAAGGATTTTTTACCGATTTCTGGGTCGGAACGCGCAAACCGTCAAGGTCCCGAGCAGCCCTGCGCCCCAGTTCCGTGGAAATCGTGGAAAAATGCGCACAGAAAAACCGCCCCCGCGCAGGGCCGGGGCGGTTTTCCGAGTTGCAGGGGCTCAGGCTTCGAGCGCGCGGCGCAGCATTTCCACATCTTCGGCGATCTGACCGTCGGTCAGCTTCAGCTCTTCAATGCGTTTGACGCCGTGCATGACGGTGGTGTGGTCGCGTCCGCCAAAGCGGCGGCCGATCTCGGGCAGCGACCGGCTGGTCAACTGCTTGCACAGATACATCGCCACCTGACGCGGGCGGGCATAGGACCGCAGGCGTTTCGGCCCGATGATGTCGGACAGGCGGATGTTGTAATAGTCGGAAACCTTGCGCTGGATCTCTTCGACGGTGATCTTGCGCTCGGAGGCGCGCAGCACATCGGCCAGACAGTCCTGCGTCAGTTCCATGTCGATCTCGCGACCGACCAGCGAGGCAAAGGCGAACAGCCGAGTCAGCGCCCCTTCCAGAACGCGCACGTTGGTCGAGATGCGGTGGGCTAGGAATTCCAGGACACCATCGGCGATCTTCAGGTCGGGATAGGTCTTGGCGTATTGCTGCACCTTGTTCTGCAGAATGCCCAGGCGCAGCTCGTAATCGGTCGGGTGCAGGTCAACCACCAGTCCGCATTGCAGACGCGATTTGACCCGTTCTTCCAGATCCTTGATTTCACCCGGCGCGCGGTCGGCCGAGATGATGATCTGCTTGTTCTGATCCACCAGCGCGTTGAACGTGTGGAAGAATTCCTCCTGCGTCGAATCCTTACCGGCGATGAACTGCACGTCATCGACCATCAGCACGTCGACCGAACGGAACAGGTGTTTGAAATCCATCATCCGGCGTTCACGCAGGGCTTGCACGAAGCGGTACATGAACTGTTCGGCAGACAGGTAAAGCACGTTGAGCTCGGGGCGTTTGGTCTTCAGCTCCCAGGCGATGGCATGCATCAGGTGCGTTTTACCGAGGCCAACACCACCGTACAGAACCAGCGGGTTGAATGTGACGGGGCCGCCCTCGGACACACGGCGCGCGGCGGCATGGGCCAGTTCGTTGGGCTTGCCGACGACGAAGGTGTCGAAGGTAAAGCGTGCATCCAATGGCGCGGCCTGCAGCGACTCGAGCGCTTCATTGGTTCCGTTGCCTTCCGGTGCCAGCTCGATTTTGACAGGCTCGGGCCGGTCTTCGACCGGCTGAGCCGCGGCGGCGGGACGCGCTGGTGAGTTGGCGGCCACCCGGAAGGCCAGGCGCTGAACCGACTCTCCGGCCGTGTTCAGCTCGTACAGAATGAGGTCTGCAAAATTTTGACTGACGTAGTTCCCCATGAAGTTGGTCGGAACCGAAAATACGGCCACGCCTCCCTTCAATTCCTGAAATTCCAGTGGTTCAATCCAGGTCGTAAAATTGTTCCGGCCCACGGCCTTCAGCAATTTGCTACGCAGTTGTCCCCATTTCTCTTGTGTCATCCAGCGCCTCACGCATCCCAATATTTATGACCTAATCGGCCTTATGATTGTGACCGGTATCCCGGTTCTTATGCGTTCACTCGCGCGCAGATATTCAGTCGCCGAAACCCCAAGAATCGGCGGGAATATCAGTGGACACGACGCTTGCCTGTTTGACGGCGACCAAAAAGTACAGCCGCCCAAACCGCGGTTTGCGCCACGCAGTTCTAGTTTTCGACAGGGCTAAGATCATCGGAGTAGCCGAGATCCGCAGCAGATCGTCAAACCGGTTGGCACCGGTTGCCGACATTCGCCCCTGGATCATTCTGATGCCCGTCAGTCCGATCGCAGGAACAGCCTGTCCCCCCAAGCGAGTGAATCGCTGAAACTGTCGTAGCAAGAGGCAGTGGGGCCGGGCAACGAAACTCTGATATTGACTCGGGTCTTTGGGCTAAAGAATCTCTCGGTTTCGTGAAGGCGCGGCATTCTGGCAACAACGCAAAAGGCGCCGCACGGGGCGACGCCTTCGAAACCGGAATGAACCAGCAAACGTTGACGCTAGGTCAACCCAGCGCCTTGACGCGCGCCGACAGGCGCGACATCTTGCGGGCTGCGGTGTTCTTGTGGAACACGCCTTTGGTGACGCCTCGCATCAGCTCGGGCTGGGCCGCGCGCAGTGCGGCGGTTGCCGCGTCCTTGTCGCCGGATGCGATTGCTTCTTCGACTTTGCGCAGGAAGGTGCGGATGCGCGAGCGACGGGCTTTGTTGATTGCATAACGCTTCTCGTTCTGACGAGCGCGCTTCTTTGCCTGGGGCGAGTTTGCCATGTGTCTCTGACCTTTGTTCGGTACGTTTGTCTAGGGTTGCACGTCACGGAATTACCCGCACCGGATCAGAAATCACGAGTGTGAATCGGGCCAAGCGGGCCGCACGCGCATGTATGGTGGCGGTCAATAGCCAAGTTTTCAGTGTTTGCCAAGCCGATTCTTGGCCTTGTTGCCCGCCATGAAAAAAGGCGGGCAGCGCCCGCCTGATCCAACCGTCTTGTCGGCACCGCCTATTTGTCGCGGAACTGGGCCGCGCGCTTTTCAAGGAATGCGGCCATGCCCTCTTTCTGATCTTCGGTGGCGAACATCGAGTGGAACACGCGCCGCTCGAACAGCATGCCCTCGCTCAGCGGCACCTCGTAGCTGCGGTTGACCGCCTCTTTCGCGGCCATCGCGGTCAGCAGCGATTTCTCGGCAATCTTCTGGGCCGCGCCGGTCGCCTCTTCAATCAGCTTTTTGGCCGGCACCACGCGCGACACGAGGCCCGAGCGCTCGGCCTCTTCGGCATCCATGAAACGCCCGGTCAGGTTCATGTCCATCGCCTTGGACTTGCCCACGAACCGGGTCAGGCGCTGGCTGCCCCCCATCCCGGCGATGACGCCCAGATTGATTTCAGGCTGGCCGAACTTGGCGGTGTCGGCGGCGATGATGAAATCGCACATCATGGCCAACTCGCACCCGCCGCCCAGCGCATAGCCCGCCACCGCCGCGATGATCGGTTTGCGGATCGCGGTGATCCGGTCGTTGGCGTCGGCAAACAGATTGGTGGTGTAGACATCGACAAAGCTCATCTCGGACATCTCCTTGATGTCCGCACCTGCCGCGAATGCCTTTTCCGATCCGGTGATGACGATGCAGCGCACCTTGTCATTGGTGTCCGCGTCCTCGAGCGCCTCGCACAGTTCACCCAGAAGCTGAGTGTTCAGCGCGTTCAACGCATCGGGTCTGTCGAGCTTGATTAGGGCGACGTGGTCTTCGATTTCGACGATGATCGTCTCAAAAGCCATGAGGTCTGAGCTTTCGGTTGTTCCGTTCAGGTCCAATTCCTTACCACGCGGAAAACTCGGATCAAGCTATCTTTGGCATTGCGCGCAATAGAAGGTTGAGCGTCCCGACTGGGTGATTCTGCGGATCTCGGCCCCGCAACCCTCGGTCCGGCAGGGCTGGCCCTCGCGCCCGTAGACGTCGAAACTGTGCTGAAAATATCCAAGCTCTCCATCAGCTTGCCGGAAATCACGCAGCGAGGATCCACCGGCCTCGATGGCCTCGGTCAGCACCGTCCGGATCACCGGAACCAGGGCTCCGACACGCCCGGCCGAGATCTGACCCGCCTTGCGACGTGGCGACACTCTGGCGCGGTAGAGCGCCTCGCAGACATAGATGTTGCCCAGCCCGGCAACGATTCTCTGATCCAGCAGCGCCGCCTTGACCGGTGTGCCCCGGCCGCGGAAGGCGTCGATCAGATAGGTCTCGTTGAAATCGTTGCCCAGCGGCTCCGGCCCCAGCACGGCCAGCAGCTTGTGCTGTTCGGCGGTGGCCGTGGGCATCAGATCCATCGCCCCGAACCGGCGCGGGTCATTGAAGGTGATGCGCGCGCCATTGGCCATGTGAAACACCACATGGTCATGCTTCTGCGGCATCGGATGATGATGCACGAACTGGCCCAGCGGATCGCCCGACACGGTCATGCGGCCCGACATGCCCAGATGGATCAACAAAGTCTCGCCGCCGCTCAGATCGGCAAGAATGTATTTCGACCGTCGCCGCAGACGTTCGACCCGCTGACCGGTCAACCGTTCGGCCATCCGCTCGGGAAAGGGCCAGCGCAGATCGGGGCGGTTCACGTTCGCCCTTTCGACCACCACGCCTTCCATCGCCGGGGCAAGGCCGCGTCTTACTGTCTCGACCTCGGGCAATTCGGGCATTAGACGGCTCCTATTCCAAAGGGCCGCATTGTGCCCCGGTTTCCAGGCCCTATAACAGAGACGAAATTCGACGAACGGCAAGGCTTATGTCCGACAACAGCGACAAGACCACTCATTTCGGTTTCGAAACCGTCCCCGAGGCCGAAAAGGCCGGGCGTGTGCAGGGCGTATTCAACTCGGTCGCGTCGAAATACGACGTGATGAACGACGTGATGTCGATGGGCATCCACCGGGTCTGGAAAGACGCGATGATGGACTGGCTGGCGCCACGCCCCAGCCAGCGGCTGCTGGACGTGGCGGGCGGTACGGGCGACATCTCGTTCCGCTTCCTCAAGCGGGCGGGCCACGGCCATGCCACCGTTCTGGATCTGACCGAGCCGATGCTGATCGAGGGCCGCAAGCGCGCCGAGGCCGCGCAGATGGCCGACAGCCTGGACTGGGTGGTGGGCGACGCGATGGCCCTGCCGTTCGAGGACAACACGTTCGACGTCTACACCATCTCCTTCGGCATCCGGAACGTGACCCGCCCGCAAGAGGCCCTGAACGAGGCCTACCGTGTGCTCAAACCCGGCGGGCGACTGATGGTGCTGGAGTTCAGCCAACTGCCCAATGACGGGCTGCAAAAGCTCTATGACCTCTACAGCTTCAACGTGATACCACGAATGGGCAAGCTGATCGCAAACGACTATGACAGCTATCAATACCTCGTCGAATCGATCCGCAATTTCCCCGATCAGGATACCTTTCTGGGCATGGTGCGCGCCGCCGGGTTCGAGAACGCGAAATACCGCAACCTCAGCATGGGCATCGCCGCCCTGCATTCCGGCTGGAAGATCTGACGCATGCGCGGCCCCCACAACATCATCCGCCTGATCCGCACGGGCGCCACGCTGGAGCGCACCGGCGCCATGAACGTGGTGCTGGACGCGTTCGAGGCCCCGCGCGCGTTGCGGATCCTTGCCCACACCTTAGGCAAACCGTTCCAATGGCTGGGCTACAAGGGCGACCCGTCCATGCCGCCGGCGACCCGGGCGCTGACCGCCCTGGGCCCGGCCTACATCAAGTTCGGTCAGGTCCTGTCCACGCGCCCCGATGTCGTGGGCGAAGAGCTGGCAGAACAGCTCCGCGTCTTGCAGGACAAGCTGCCCCCCTTCCCACGCGACGTGGCCATGGCCGAGGTGGAAAAGGAGCTGGGCCAACCTCTGGATGAGATGTTCTCGGAATTCAGCGAACCGATCGCGGCCGCCTCGATCGCGCAGGTCCACAAGGCCAAACTGGCCAGCACCGGCGAGGATGTGGCCGTCAAGGTCCTGCGCCCCGGCATCGAACGCGCGTTCCGCAAGGATGTGGATGCGTTCTATTTCGCCGCCCGGATCGTCCAGCTTTTCGCCCCCGGCGCGCGCCGATTGCGCCCGATGGAAGTGATCGAGCATTTCGACGGCGTCGTCCGCGGCGAACTGGATCTGAGGCTCGAAAGTTCGGCAGCCTCGGAATTTGCCGCCAACACGCAGAATGACGAAGGCTTCTGGCTGCCGCCCGTGGTCTGGTCCCTGTCGGCGCGCCGGGTCATGACGCTCAGCTGGGCCGACGGTATCCCCTTGGGCGACAACGCCGCGCTGGACGCCGCCAATCACGACCGCCGCGACCTGGCCGAGCGCGTGCTGCGCCTGTTCCTGCTGCACGCCCTGCGCGACGGCTTCTTCCACGCCGACATGCACCAGGGCAACCTCAAGGTCGCCGCGAACGGCGACATCATCGCCTATGACTTCGGCATCATGGGCCATATCGACGAATACACCCGCCGCGTCTATGCCGAGATTCTCTTCGGCTTCATCCGCCGTGACTACAAGCGCGTGGCCGAGGTGCATTTCGAGGCTGGCTACGTCCCGGCTGACCAGGACGTCGATGAATTCGCCCGCGCCCTGCGCGCGGTGGGCGAGCCGATCTTCGGCATGGATGCCACCCATATATCGATGGGCCGCCTGCTGAACTACCTGTTCGAGGTGACCGAACGCTTCGGTATGGAAACCCGCACCGAACTGATCCTGCTGCAACGCACGATGGTGGTGGTCGAAGGCGTCGCCCGCTCGCTCGACCCGCATATGAACATCTGGGAGGTCGCCCGCCCCGTTGTCGAGGACTATATCAAGCAGTCCATCGGCCCCCGCGCCGCCCTGCGTGATTTTGGAAAAACAGCGCTGGTTCTTGCGCGGTTCGGGCCCCGCCTGCCTGATCTGGTCGAAAATGCCCTGATCGCCCAGACCCGCAAGGATGATCCATCCGGCTCAGATTTCTGGCCCAAGGCCATTCCCGCCGCAATCGGGGCCGCCGCCGGGGCAGTGGCCGTCCTGATCCTTTCGGGCCTGGGCTGAAAGGCGCCCACGCTTCATCTGGCAGAAAATATCCTCGGGGGGAATCGCGCTTTGGCGCGATGGGGGGCGGACAGCCCCCCTGCCCAGCCCGGGGTCAGAGCCGCTCGATCGCGATGGCAATCCCCTGCCCGCCACCGATGCACATGGTGATCAGCCCTTTCGACCCGCCGATGCGCTCCAACTCGTACAGAGTCTTCAGGGTGATGATCGCCCCGGTGGCCCCCACCGGATGACCCAGGGCGATAGCCCCGCCATTCGGGTTCACCTTGGCCGGGTCCAGCCCAAGTTCCTTGTTCACCGCCAGCGCTTGTGCGGCAAAGGCCTCGTTGCTTTCGATCACATCGAAATCGCCCGCCGACAGGCCCGTCCGCTCCAACAGGTTGCGCACGGCCGGAACGGGGCCGATTCCCATCACCTCGGGGCGAACACCAGCATGGGCATAGCCCAGGATGCGCGCCTTGGGCGTCAGGCCGGCTTTCTCGGCGGCTTCCGCCGTGGCCAGAACCATCGCCGCTGCGCCGTCATTGATGCCCGAGGCGTTGCCCGCAGTCACACGCCCGTCCTTCTGGAACACCGGCCGCAGCCCGGCCAGGGCCTCGGCCGTGGTGGCCTTGGGATGCTCGTCGACCTTGAAATCGACCATGTCGCGCTTGACCTTGACCTGCACCGGCGCGATCTGGCTGTCGAAATAGCCCGCCTCAATCGCGGCCGCCGCCCGCTGCTGGCTGGTCAGCGCGAACGCGTCCATCTCCTCGCGCGTGATCTGGTGTTCATCGGCCACGTTCTCGGCGGTGACGCCCATATGCCCGGTGCCAAAGGGGCAATTCAGCGCGCCCAGCATCATGTCCAGCGACTTGATGTCGCCCATCTTGGCGCCCCAACGCGCCTGCGGAACGATGTAAGGACTGCGCGACATGCTCTCGGCGCCGCCGGCCACGGCAAATTCGGCATCCCCCAGCATCAGCGATTGAACTGCCGATACAATGGCCTGCGCGCCCGACCCGCACAGCCGGTTCACGTTCATCGCCGGAGTGCCATTCGGAATGCCCGCCTGCATCGCCGCGACGCGCGACAGGTACATGTCGCGCGGCTCGGTGTTGATGACATGCCCGAACACCACATGCCCGATCTGGTTGCCTTCGACGCCGGATTTCTCAAGCGCAGCCTTGGTCACGACGGTGGCCAGATCGATCGGCGCGGTCGCGGCCAGCGACCCTCCGAACGTACCGATTGCGGTGCGGGCACCATCCAAAATCACGATGTCGGTCATGTCTCTCTCCTCTTGGATTTACGCGCAGTATGCACCCGCAGCATGGGCCTGTCGCGCGGGACGTTCCGTCATCGGCGGAATTGACAATTCGCGCTCGGACGCGCAAGAAATTCCGCCATGACGGAAAATTCAGACGATATCCTGACACGCCTGCCCGCCCGCCTGAAAGAGGCCCGGCGCGCCAAGGGCCTGTCACTGGAAGCGGTGGCCAATCTCAGCGGCGTCTCCCGGTCGATGGTCAGCCAGATCGAACGCGGCGAAAGCAGCCCCACGATCTCGACCCTGTGGAACCTGACCCGTGCGCTGCAGGTCGATTTCGCCGGTCTTCTGGAAGAGTCTGAGACCACCGACCAGATCGAAGTGCTGCGCAGCGCCGAAGTGCCCAGCATCGACAATATGGGCCAATCCTGCAGGATCCGCATCCTCTCGCCGCCCGAGGAGGCCGGCGGGCACGAGGTCTATGATATCCGGTTCGACGCGGATGGCGCGCTAAACAGCCAGCCCCATGCCCGCGGCGCGCGCGAACAGCTGACCGTGCTGGAAGGGACCGTCCGCGTCACCTCGGGCGCCGCAACGATGGAGCTGCAGCAGGGCGACACGGCCCGGTATGCGGCCGACGTGCCCCACGCCATCGCGGCGACGGACGGACCCGCCCGCGTGTTCCTGATCGTCAAGAACGCCTGATCCGCGCACATCAGCCGAATTCCGCCTTCACGGATTTTTTTCCGCCATACTGAAAATCTCCTATTTGGGACGCGCGTCCGTTATGTTAGATACGCGACTCAGAAGAAGGAGATCGCCATGGCTGATGCATTCCTGTCCCACGTTTCGGACACCCTCTCGCAGATCAAGGCGGAAGGCCTGTACAAGACGGAACGAATGATCACCTCTCCCCAGGGCGGCGAGATCACGGTGGGCGGACGTCAGGTCATCAACCTGTGCGCCAACAATTACCTGGGTCTGGCCGACCATCCGGCGCTGATCGAAGCCGCGAAGAACGCGATGGAGACCAAGGGGTTCGGCATGGCCTCGGTCCGGTTCATCTGCGGCACGCAGGACATCCACCGCGAGCTGGAGCAGCGACTGGCCAAGTTTCTGGGCAAGGACGATTCGATCCTGTTCGCGGCCTGTTTCGACGCCAATGGCGGGCTGTTCGAACCCCTGCTGGGCCCCGAGGATGCCATCATCTCGGACAGTCTGAACCACGCCTCGATCATCGACGGGGTGCGGCTGTGCAAGGCCAAACGCTATCGCTACATGAACAATGACATGAACGACCTCGAAGCCTGGCTGAAACAGGCGCGCGAGGACGGGGCACGGCACATCATGATCGCCACCGACGGCGTGTTCTCGATGGATGGATACCTGGCCAATCTGCCCAGGATCCGCGAACTGGCCGACAAATACGACGCAGTCGTGATGGTCGATGACTGCCACGCCACCGGCTTCATGGGGCCGCGCGGCGCGGGCACGCCGGATCATTTCGGCGTGGACGTGGACATTCTGACCGGGACATTGGGCAAGGCACTTGGGGGGGCAATCGGCGGTTACATCGCCGGGCCGCAGCCAGTGATCGACCTGCTGCGGCAGCGGGCGCGGCCCTATCTGTTCTCGAATTCGCTGCCGCCCTCCATCGTCGCCGCCGGGCTTGAGGCGATCCGCCTGGTCGAAGAGGGCGACATGCTGCGCAAGCAACTGTTCGGCAATGCCAAATACTGGCGCGCCGGGCTGGAAAAGCTGGGGTTCGACCTGCTTCCGGGTGAACACCCGATCATTCCCGTGATGTTGGGCGAGGCGCAGCTGGCGCAGGACATGGCCGCCCGTCTGTTCGACGAAGGCGTCTATGTCTCGGGCTTCTTCTTCCCGGTGGTCCCGCGCGGCCAGGCCCGCATCCGCACCCAGTTGAACGCGGCGCTGACCCGAGACGAACTGGACCGCGCCCTGGCCGCCTTCGGCAAGGTCGGCAAGGCGTTGGGGGTCATCTAATGCGACCCAACACGATGAAAGCGCTGGAGAAGTCCAAGCCCGAGGAAGGGTTGTGGATGGTACAGGCCCCGGTCCCCGAAATCGGCCCCGACGAGGTTCTGATCCGCGTGACGAAGACCGGGATCTGCGGTACCGACATCCATATCTGGAACTGGGATGAATGGGCGTCGCACACGGTGCCCGTCCCCATGATCACCGGTCACGAATTCGCCGGCGAGATCGTCGAACTGGGCCGCAATGTGACCGGGCTGAAGATCGGCCAGCGCTGCTCGGGCGAGGGCCACCTGATCGGCACCGACAGCCGCCAGAGCCGCGCGGGCAAGTTCCACCTGGACCCGGGCACGCGCGGGATCGGGGTGAACGAACAGGGCGCCTTTGCCCAATATCTCAAGCTGCCGGCCTTCAACGTGGTACCCCTGCCCGACGACATCCCCGACGAGATCGGCGCGATACTCGACCCGCTGGGCAATGCGGTGCACACCGCCCTGAGCTTCGATCTGCTGGGCGAGGACGTGTTGATCACCGGCGCCGGCCCGATCGGGATCATGGCCGCCGCGGTGGCCCGCCACGCAGGCGCCCGGCATGTGGTGATCACCGACATCAACCCAGACCGGCTGGCGCTGGCGCAGCATGTCGTGCCGTCGGTCCGGGCCGTGAATGTGGCCGAGGAAGAGCTGCAATCGGTGATTTCCGACCTGGGCATGAGCCAGGGTTTTGACGTGGGGCTGGAAATGTCGGGCTCGCAGGCGGCGCTGGACCAGATGGTTGAAGCGCTGGTGATGGGCGGCAAGATCGCCCTGCTGGGCATTCCGCCCGGCAAATCGCCCGTCGACTGGAGCCGCATCGTGTTCAAGGCGATCACCATCAAAGGCGTCTACGGCCGCGAGATGTTCGAGACATGGTACAAGATGATCGCGATGCTGCAGAACGGGCTGGATGTCAGCCGAGTCATCACCCATCGCTTTGCCGTCGATGATTTTGCGCAGGGCTTTGCCGCCATGAAGTCGGGAAAATCGGGCAAGGTGGTGCTGGACTGGGCCTGACCCTCTGGATAGTTGCAAACGCACCTTCTAGACAGGTGCGCACACATGCCGGGGAGGACATGAAATGGCCGACAATGCCAAGGGCGACCGCCCGCTGGAACGCGGAGTCGAAGACACGCTGGTGACCGATTTCGCGGGCACGCACCGCAAAAGCTATGGCGACTTCCTGCAGCTCAAGACCCTGCTGAACCTGCAGAAAACCTTTCAGGACCCGGCCCAACCCGATGAGATGCTGTTCATCATCATCCACCAGGTCAGCGAGCTGTGGCTGAAACTGATGCACCATCAGCTGGTCGAGGTGCGCCGGTTCCTGCAGCAGGATGAGTTCGGCCCCGCGATGAAGAACCTGGACCGGATCAAGGCGATCCAGAGGCAGCTGATCGCCGCATGGGAAACCCTGCTGACCATGACGCCCGCCGACTACATGACCTTCCGCAAGGCGCTGGGCAATTCATCCGGCTTCCAGAGCTACGGCTATCGTCAGATCGAGTTCATTCTGGGCAACAAGGACACCGCCACGCTGAAGGTGCATGAACACGACCCCGAAGTGATGGAGATGCTGACCGCCGCCCTGGTCAAGCCGTCGCTGTATGACGAGGTATTGCACATGCTGGCGCGGCAGGGTTTTAACGTGCCGCAAGACCTGCTGGACCGGGACTATTCGAGGACCTATTCCGGCGATCCGCGCATCGTCGAGATCTGGGCCGAGATCTACCGGAACACGGGCCGGTATTGGGACCTGTATGCGCTGGCCGAAAAACTGATGGATGTGGAATCGCTTTTCCAGCGTTGGCGCTTCGACCATGCGACCGCCGTCGAACGTGTGATCGGTATGCAGCCCGGCACCGGCGGCTCCAGCGGCGTGGCCTTCCTGCGCAAAGCGCTGGAGCTGCGATTCTTCCACGATCTCTATGACGTGCGCACCGACCTGATGTATGGCGGACAGGGCTGAGCCATGCTGTATCGCGGATTTACCCAAGACGAGCTGGAACGCGAATACGCGCCCAGTTCGATGATTGGCGGTGACCTTGCGCCCTATCTGGCGGCCTTTTCGGCGCTCAGCGCGCAGGCGCGGGCGCAACTGACGGTGCAAGAGAACCTCGGCTATGGCGACACGCCCGCGCAGGTGCTGGATTTCTTTCCCGCCCGCACGCCCAATGCGCCGCTGCATGTGTTCATCCATGGCGGCTATTGGCAGGCGCTCAGCCAGCGCGATTCGGCGATGATGGCGCCCGCGCTGGTCGAAGGCGGGCAGGCCTTTGCAACGGTGAACTACACGCTCGCCCCCGACGCGCGGCTGGGCCAGATGGTCGATGAATGCCGGACCGCGCTGCTATGGCTGGCCACCCGGGCCAAGTCGCTGGGGTTCGATGCCTCGCATGTCACCCTGTCCGGGCACAGCGCCGGTGCGCATCTGGCAGCGATGGTCATGGCGACCTCGGCCGACCAATTCGCCCGGATCGGCCTGCGGGTACGCGAAGTCATCTTGATCAGCGGCGTCTACGACCTGGAACCGATCAGCCTGACCCCAGTCAACGATCCGCTGCAGCTGACCCCGGTCGAGCTGCACGACCTGTCCCCCATCCTGAACCTGCCGGCGCCCGGGCCGCGCTATCGGGTCACGGTGGGCGAGCGGGACACGGGCGAGTTCATCCGCCAGAGCCGCGACTATGCCGAAGCGTTGCGCAAGGCCGGGCATGCCGTCAGCTTTGACCTGCAGCCGGGCACGCACCATTTCGACATCATCCTCAAGGACGGGACGTTTCTGAACAACCACCCCTGAATGTGAAAACGGCGGCCCCTGGGAACCGCCGTTTCTTTCAATTTCGACCGGATCAATCCAGCGTGCGGGTAACTTCCTCACGCTCGAAGATCTCGATCACGTCGCCGGGGCGGATATCGTCGTAGTTCTCGAACGCCATACCGCATTCCTGACCCGACTGAACCTCGGCCACTTCGTCCTTGAAGCGCTTCAGCGTCTTCAGCGTGCCTTCGTGGATCACCACGTTGTCGCGCAGCAGGCGCACGCCGGCCGAACGGCGGGCAACGCCCTCGGTGACCAGACAGCCGGCAACCTTGCCGACGCCGGTGACCTTGAACACTTCCTTGATCTCGGCATAGCCGATGAACTTTTCGCGGATCTCGGCGCTCAGCAGGCCCGAGGCAGCGGCTTTGACGTCATCCACCAGGTCGTAGATCACCGAGTAGTAGCGGATCTCGACGCCCTTCTGGTTGGCGGTGTTGCGTGCCGAAGCATTTGCCCGCACGTTGAAGCCAAAGACCGGAGCACCCGACGCTTCGGCCAGGCCGATATCGGTTTCGGTGATGGCGCCGACGCCCGAGTGCAGCACGCGTACGCGCACCTCGTCGTTGCCGATCTTCTCCATCGCCTGCACGATCGCCTCGGCCGAGCCCTGCACGTCGGCCTTGACCAGAATGGGCAGCTCGGCCACGTTCTCGTCTTCCTTGGCCTTCTGCATCAGCTGTTCCAGCGTGGTCGCGGCACCGGCGGCGGCGCGCTTGTCCTTGGCGACCTGCGCGCGGTACTCGGCGATCTCGCGGGCCTGCGCCTCGGTCTCGGTCACGTTCAGAACGTCACCGGCCTCGGGCGTACCGTTGAGACCCAAGACCTCGACCGGAACCGAAGGACCGGCCTCCTGAACGCGCTCGCCCTTGTCGTTGATCAGCGCGCGGACCTTGCCGTACTGCTCGCCCACGACGAAGATGTCGCCCTGGCGCAGCGTGCCCTTCTCGACCAGCACGGTCGCGACAGGGCCGCGGCCCACATCCAGCTGCGCCTCGATCACAGCACCTTGCGCGGCGCGGTTCGGGTTGGCCTTCAGCTCCAGAATCTCGGCCTGCAGCGCGATGGCTTCCAGTAGATCGTCCAGACCCTGTCCCGTGATGGCCGAAACTTCGACATCCTGAACCTCGCCCGACATCTTTTCGACGACGATCTCGTGCTGCAGCAGGTCGGTGCGCACCTTGTCCGGGTTCGCATCGGGCTTGTCGATCTTGTTGATCGCCACGATCATCGGAACACCGGCGGCCTTGGCGTGGTTGATTGCCTCGACCGTCTGCGGCATCACCGCGTCATCCGCCGCAACCACCAGCACCACGATATCCGTTACCTGAGCACCGCGCGAGCGCATCGAGGTAAAGGCCGCGTGGCCCGGCGTGTCCAGGAAGGTCAGCGTGGTGCCGTCGTTGGTCTGCACCTGATAGGCGCCGATATGCTGGGTAATGCCACCGGCCTCGCCCGCAACGACTTTCGCGTCGCGGATCGCGTCCAACAGCGAGGTCTTCCCGTGGTCGACATGACCCATGATGGTAATGACCGGCGGACGGGGCTGCAGGTCTTCATCCTTGTCTTCGACATCCGAGATTACATCCTCGACATCCGCGTCCGAAACCCGCACGACCTTGTGGCCGAATTCTTCGATGATCAGTTCGGCAGTGTCGGCGTCGATGGTCTGGTTCTGCGTGACCATCATACCCATGTTCATCAGCGACTTGACGACGTCGGCGACGCGTTCGGCCATACGATTGGCCAGTTCCGAAACGACGATCGCCTCGGGCAGCTGAACCTCGCGGATCACCTTTTCACGCTCGACCGAACCGCCCATGGCTTTCTGCCGCGCACGCTCCTGCTTGCGTTTCATCGCGGCCATGGACCGCTGGCGGCCACCTTCCCCACCACGCAGAGCCTGGTTCAGCGTCAGCTTGCCCGAGCGACGGCCGTCGTCGCGGCCCTTGCCGCGGGTCTGGCGCTGTTCGCGCTCGCGGTCGGTCTTGCGCGGCGTTTCCGCTGGCGCAGGCTTGCTGGCCGCGGGGGCCTTGGCCTTGGGTGCCTCTTTCGCAGCCGCGGCTTCTGCTGCGGCGCGCTGAGCGGCTTCTTCGGCCTCTTTCTGCTTGCGCTCTTCTTCCTCGGCTTTCTGCCGGGCTTTTTCCTCGGCCTCGCGCTGTTCGCGCTCCTTGGCTTCCTGTTCGGCGCGGCGGCGTTCACGCTCTTCGGCGCGCGCCTTTTCCTCGGCCTCGCGGCGTTCGGCTTCCTCGGCCTCACGGGCCTTGGCCGCCTGCAATGCCTTCAGGCGCCGATTCATCTCGGCATCGGAAATCCCGGCTGGCCGGCGCGAAGGATCACCCGACGGCGCAGCGCCACCGCTGGGCTTGGACGCTCCCGGCTTGGGAACCACCACGCGCTTGCGTTTGGTTTCCACCACGACATTCTTGGTACGTCCGTGGCTGAAACTCTGTTTCACATTCCCGGGGCGTGCCCCGCCACGAAGGCCCAATGTCTTTTTGCCGTCACTATCGCTCATAAAGCTTCTTACCCTTCCGCGCGGCCCTTGCCGCCGTCATCCATATCGCGCAAGCCACGCAGGCGCTGCGCTTCCTCTACAACACGTTTGGCGAGTCCGCCAGAGGCGAGCGCCGCATGAATCACCGTTTGGCGCCCAAATGCCGCCCCAAGCTCGTCTGCGGTCAGCCAGCCGATGTATTTCCCGAAATGCGGCGTGCTCAGCTTGGACTTGCCGCGCCCGGAACCATCGACCGCCTGAATCAGAACCCAGGCCTCTTCGCGATCAAGCCAGGACTTGACCTTTTCATACCCGGCGACCGCATCGCCGGATTTTCGCGCCAGACTGATCAACTCGATCACGCGGCGCGACAATTGACGCTCCACCTCGTCGACAAGGTTCTGCGGTACAGTCACCTGCGCCTTGAACCCGCGTGCAAACAGCTTCTTGCCGATGGCCGTGTCCAGCGCCTTGCGATCCGCCGAGACATAAACGCCCCGACCCGGCAACTTGGACGCGACATCCGGGAAAACCTGCCCATCCGGGCCGGTTACAAAGCGGATCAGCCCGTACCGAGGCTGCACCTCGCCCGTGGCGATGCATTTCCGCTCTGGCCCTTCGGACCGTTCCTTTTGGACGCCACCGCGACCCATGTGTGCCACCCGAGGCCTGGAATCAGGCCTCGGCCTCCTCGTCTGCTGCTTCGTCCTCGACGTCTGCCTCGGGCTGCTCCAGATCGGCGGGGTCGACCCAGCCCAACATGACCCGAGCGGTCATCACCAGATCCTGCGCCTCTTCCAGCGTCACGCCAAAGGGTTCGAGAATACCGTCATCCTTGACCCGCTGGCCATCAACCGTGGTCCAGCCTCCGGCCAGTTCCCAGTCAGCGCAGGTTGCAAAGTCTTCCAGCGTCTTGACGCCGTCCTTGGCAAGCGCCTCAACCATTTGGGGTGTCAGACCCTCAAATTCAATAAGGCTGTCCTCGGCACCCAGGCTGCGGGCGCTGTCCAGCGCCGCCTTGGCCTGCGCCTCGAGGAATTCGCGCGCACGCGCTTGCAGCTCGTTTGCGGTGCCTTCGTCGACGCCATCGATCACCAGCAGTTCGTCCAGCTCGACATAGGCCACTTCTTCCAGGTTGGTGAAGCCTTCCGAGACCAGCAGCTGGGCAAAGAACTCGTCCAGGTCCAGGCTGTCCATGAACAGCTGCGTGCGGGCTTCGAACTCCTTCTGACGGCGTGCCGATTCTTCGGCCTCGGTCATGATGTCGATGTCCAGACCGGTCAACTGGCTGGCCAGACGCACGTTCTGACCACGGCGACCGATGGCGAGGCTCAGTTGCTCTTCGGGAACCACAACTTCGATCTTGCCGGCTTCTTCGTCCAGAACCACCTTCGACACTTCCGCAGGCTGCAGCGCGTTCACAAGGAATGTCGGCTGGTCTTCATTCCACGGGATGATGTCGATCTTTTCACCCTGCAGCTCGTTCACGACGGCCTGCACGCGGCTGCCGCGCATACCAACGCAGGCGCCGACGGGGTCGATCGAGTTGTCATACGAGATGACCGCGATCTTGGCACGCGAACCGGGGTCACGGGCCACGGCCTTGACCTCGATGATGCCGTCATAGATTTCCGGCACTTCCATCTTGAACAGCTCGGCCATGAACTCGGGCGCCGTGCGCGACAGGAAGATCTGGTGACCGCGCGTTTCGCGGCGCACTTCCTTGATGTAGGCGCGCACCCGGTCATTGGGGCGATAGCTTTCGCGACCGATCTTGTCGTTGCGGCGCAGAACAGCCTCGGCCCCACCCAGATCGACGATCACGTTGCCGAATTCCTCACGCTTGACGGCGCCGTTGATGATGGTGCCGACACGATCCTTGAAGTCTTCGTACTGGCGGTCACGCTCGGCCTCACGAACCTTCTGCAGGATCACCTGCTTGGCCGACTGAGCCGCGATCCGGCCCATTTCCACCGGCGGGACCTCTTCCACGAATACATCACCAATCTCGGGCGATTCCATGTATTGCTTGGCCTGCTCGACGGTCATCTCGGCCTGATAGTTCTCAAGCTCGTCATCCGCGACCACGGTGCGGACCCGAGTAAAGGTTGCCTTACCGGTCTTGCGATCGATGGACACGCGAATGTCCATCTCGGCGCCGTAACGGCTCTTGGCGGCACGGGCGAGCGATTCCTCCATCGCTTCGACGACCAGACCGGGGTCGATCATCTTTTCGCGGGCCACGGCCTCGGCGGTCTGCAGCAGCTCCAGCTGGTTGGCTGAGGTGATTGCCATCAGTTCGTCTCCTCTTCGGACCCTTCGGTCTCAATCTCGTCGAAAGCGTTTTCGTTCAGGGCGCCGGCGTCTTTGCGCTGGCGCAGCATTTCCTTGATCAGGTCATCGGTCAGGACCAGCTTAGCGTCGCTCAGCCAGTCGAATTGCAGACCGATGGTCACGGTCTCTTCGCCGTTGGGGATGTTGACCAGAACCTCATCCCCCTCGACACCGGCCAGTTCCCCCTTGAAGCGGCGGCGGCCGTCGATCAGTTCGGTCGTTTCCAGCTTGGCCTCGTAGCCCTCGAACATCTCGAAATCCTTCAGCCGCGTCAGCGGGCGGTCGATGCCGGGGCTGGACACCTCGAGCGTATAGGCGTCAAGGATCGGGTCCTCGACGTCCAGCGTAGCGCTGACCGCGTTCGAGATCTCGGCGCAATCATCCACCTCGATGCCGCCATCGGGCTTGTCGGCCATGATCTGCAGCGTGGTCTGCTTGCCGCTCATCAGACGGATACGGACCAGCTCATACCCCAGATCCTCGATCACCGGAGTGATGATCTCGGCCAGTCGTCGGTCGATCGCCGCCTTGGCTATCAGGTCATTTGTCATATGGTGCTCTACCCTTCGATCGGGCACAAAAAAACGGGCGCGCGGCCCGTCGAATTTTCCGGTGGAGCCTCGGACCAGAAGTCCGACGCGCCGCTGTTGCAACTGCATATACGCAGGACGCCCCGAGTCTGCAACCCCTGCCGTCAACCAACGGACAATCCGCGTCGGTTTTCAGGCCGGTTTCAGGCCATCCACCAGCGTTCCGCGACGCGCCCATCGTCCAACGGCGCGCCCCGCCCGATCCGGCGCGGCAGACCCACGGAGCCGGAGATCGCCAGCGACATCTCCGATTCGCTTGGGAAGAACCGCACGCCACCCAGACCGCGCAGCCCTTTCGCTGC
Source organism: Ruegeria sp. CRTD044 (assembly GCF_059613485.1). Lineage (NCBI taxonomy): Bacteria > Pseudomonadati > Pseudomonadota > Alphaproteobacteria > Rhodobacterales > Roseobacteraceae > Ruegeria > Ruegeria sp. CRTD044. The sequence goes on from NZ_JBXWSP010000003.1 coordinate 279,335, forward strand.
CGGCAGCACCGACACGTCCACGTATCGGTCACGCAGCGCCTCGGCGCGCACGACCGGGTCGGGGATCACGATGATGTCGACCGCCTCCAGCCAGCCGGCATGGCCATCCTTGTAGTGGCCCGCGACCCGGCGGCCGCGGAAATGGCGCCCGTCCTCGGCGCGTTCGACCCGGTAACACCCGGTGCCGTTTGCCTGCTGCAGCGGCGAAACGCTCTGCCCGTCGCGGGTGATGACGAACCGGGTATCGGCCAGCATGAAAGGCAGGCCGGGGTTGGCCTCGGCCAGTTCGATCCGGATGCGGTCCGGCGCCAGGGCTTCGGCGCGCCCGACCTCGGACAGGACCGCCAGAACATCTCCGGCCGTCAGCGCCACACCGTCGTGAAACACCGCATCGGCACGCAGGTCGAAGGTCCAGACCCGGGCCTCGGAATCGGTCTGCCATGCGGTCGCCAGCTCGCCGCGCAGAGTGCCGTCCGGCGCGATCTCGGTCAGGGTGTCGAACACCGCACCCCGGGCCAGCCGGTCCAGGCTGTCGTCACGCGGCACGGCGATGCGCAGCACGCCGCCCGATTTCGGCGTATCCGCCAGCGAGGCCCCCGTCGCGGCCAGCAGGGCTGCAGCGGCACCCGAGGTGAACAGGGCACGGCGGTCGATGCGGGTCATGCCACCTCCTGCGCGGTTCGGTCCATGATGCGCACCAGTTCGGCGCTGATCCCGGGCTCCGACAGGGCGTGACCAGCCTGCCGCACCATCTTCAGCTCGGCCTCGGGCCATTTCTCGGCCAGGCTCCAGGCCGCCTGCGGGGGGCAGATCATATCGTAACGGCCCTGCACGATATGGCCGGGGATATGCGCGATCCGGTCCATCCGGTCCAGAATCTGGCCGTCATACTCCAGAAACGCCTTGTTTATGAAATAGTGATTCTCGAGCCGCGCGAAGGTGCGCGCATATTCGCCGGGGCTTTCACCGACGGCGCCGTTCGTGTGGATCGAGGCCAGCGCGTTTTCCCAATGCGACCAGGCGCGGGCGTACAGGATTTCGGTCGCGCGATCGCCCGAAAACAACCGCTTGTTGTAGGCGCCGATGGTGTCGGACAGTTCCGAGTCGCGCAGCAGCGAGGTGAAGCGCGCCCATTGCTCGGGCCAGAACTTGCCGGCCCCGCCGCCATAGAACCAGTCGAGTTCCGCCTGCGTGGCCAGAAACACGCCACGCAGAACCAGGCGGGTCACCCGGTCGGGATGGGTTTGGGCATAGATCAGCGCCAGCGTGGCGCCCCAGCTGCCGCCGAATACGATCCAGTCGTCGATCTCGAACAGTTTCCGAAGACGCTCGATATCGGCCACCAGGTGCCACGTCGTGTTGTTCTCGACCGAGGCCGTGGGCCGCGACCGGCCGCAGCCGCGCTGGTCGAACAGAATCACCCGGTAGACCTCGGGGTCGAAATAGCGCCGCATGGCCGGGCTGCAGCCGCCGCCGGGGCCGCCATGCAGAACCACCACGGGAATCCCGTCGGGATTGCCGCATTGTTCCACATATATGCGGTGCCCGTCGCCCATATCCACCACGCGCTGGTCGAACGGATCGACCGGCGGGTAAAGATATTGCACTGCGCGCTTTTGGTCCGGGTACTTGTCCATTATGGCCCTATATAGTCCTACAGCGTAAAAGAGCACACGGAGACAGGAATGCAAGCGCATCCGAACACGGTGGATCCGTCCGAGATCGCAAAATTCGAGGCCATGGCCGCTGAATGGTGGGACCCGCACGGGAAATTCAAACCTCTGCACATGCTCAATCCGAGCCGTCTGGATTATATCACACAGCAGATCGCGGGCGAATTTGACCGGGATCTGACGGCTGCGAAACCGTTCCAGGGCCTGCGCCTGCTGGATATCGGCTGCGGCGGCGGGCTGCTGAGCGAGCCGATGGCGCGGCTGGGGGCCGAGGTCGTGGGCGCCGACGCCGCCGAGCGCAACCTGCCCGTGGCCCGCATCCACGCCGAGCAATCCGGCCTGCAGATCGACTATCGCCACACCACCGCCGAGGCATTGGCCGACGCGGGTGAACAGTTCGACGTGGTCCTGAACATGGAGGTTGTCGAGCATGTGGCCGACCCGCTGGCCTATCTGACCGCCACGCAACAGCTGCTGAAACCCGGCGGGCTGGAAATCTGTTCGACCATCAACCGCAATCCGAAATCCTATGCGATGGCGATTTTCGGGGCCGAGGTCGTCATGCGCTGGCTGCCGCGCGGCACGCATGAATGGTCCAAGTTCATCACCCCGGACGAGCTGTTCGATCTGCTGCGTCAGGCCGGTCTGGACCCGGTGGACCGAAAGGGATTCGTGTTCAACCCGATCACCTGGAGCTGGTCGATCTCGGACCGGGATCTGAGCGTGAACTACGTCACCGCCAGCGTGAAGCCGGGCTGAGGCCTATTCCTCTTCCAGCTTCATGCGCAGGTCGCGCAGAACCGGCAGGGTCGTGCGCACACGCTCAAGGCCCAGCTCGCCCACGACCCGGTTGATCAGAGGCGCGATGGCCGAGATCGCCTGATCGCGCGCTCGGCGGCCGGCCGGGCTGATCGCCACCATCTTGCGGCGGGCATCGTCCCAATCGGGGCGGATGTGGATGTATCCGGCCCATTCCAGCTTGGCCAAGGTGTTGGTCATCGCCCCACGGGTCACGTGGAATGTGCTGGCCAGTTGGGCAGGCGTCCGCTCGCCCCCCACGAACACCAGGTGGTTCAGCACCGAGAAATGCGAAATTTCCATGCCCTTGGGCAGGACCCGGCTCAGCCGGTTCCGCAGCAATTGGTCCGCGGTCAGGATCTCGCTGAACAGCGCGACCGCCAGGGCGTTGGTTTCGTCAGTCATTACCCGGTTCTGGATCAGGGCCCGTCGAACGGGCGAACATGTGTCAGGGACGGCACGCGCCGCCGTGCCTCTGTAACAGACCTATCATCCAGATCAAAAAAGTGAATGCCGGTCTGAGTGCCTGCGTCGATCAGCACCTCGCCCCAGGGCGATACGACCATGCTGTGCCCGTGGGTATGGCGCGTCTTGCCCCGGGTCTTGGGGTGTTCTCCGGTCTGCGCGGGGGCAATGACCCAACAGCCAGTCTCGATTGCGCGGGCGCGCAGCAGCGGTTCCCAATGGGCCGCGCCGGTCACCGGAGAAAACGCCGCCGGAACCGTCAGGATCGTGGCCCCGCCCTGCGCCAGCGCGGCGTGCAGATGCGGGAACCGGATGTCATAGCAGATGGTCATGCCGACCTTGCCGAAGGCGGTCTCGGCGATCACCGCCCGCGACCCGGGGCGATAGCTGGCCGATTCGCGAAAGGTCTCGGTCTCGGTAACCTGCACGTCGAACATGTGGATCTTGTCATAGCGCGCGACGATCCCGCCCTGCGGGTCTATCATGAAGCTCCGGTTGGCGAACCGCCCGTCGGCGTCATGAGTCTTCAGCCCCAGTGATCCGATCAGCAGCCACACGCCCAATTCCGCCGCCTGTTCGCGCAGCCCCCCCAAGGTCTTGTCGTCTTCCTCGTGCTGCAACACCTCGCGCTGGCGCGTTCCGCTGGTCGAGACGCAGTTGGTGACCTCGGGCGTCAGGATGAACCTCGCGCCCCCGCTCGCGGCCTCGGCCATCATGGCGCGCACCATGTCCAGGTTCGCAGCCGGGTCGTCCGACGAGGTGATCTGCAGCAGCGCGGTTCTCATCAGGCGGCCAACAGCGGGTCCAGCTTGCCGGCCTGTTCGAGTTCGTACAGGTCGTCGCAGCCACCGACATGAGTGTCACCGATGAAGATCTGCGGCACCGTGCGCCGTCCGCCCGCCCGCTGGATCATCTCGGGCTTGCGTTTGGGGTTCATCAAAACGTCGATTTCCTCGAAGGCGACGCCTTTCTGGTTCAGCAGCCGTTTGGCCGCGTGGCAAAAGCCGCATAGCGGCGAGGTATAGATGACAACCGGTTTCATGGTCCGTTCCCTTGGATTTCGCGCAATCTAGGGGGAATTAGGCATCCTTGGCAACGCGCGCCAGTACCAACACGGAAATATCAGCCGCCCCGGCCGCTTGGCAGGCCCGGCTACAGGCCGCCAGCGTCGCGCCCGACGTCATGACATCATCCACCAGCAGAACAGACCGCCCGCGCAGAACCTGACCGCGGCGCGGATGCAATGTGATTGCTTCGCGCAGCGTTTCGGCACGCTCGGCCGCCGTTTTGCCTTCCAGCGGTGGGGTGCGCCGCTTGCGTCTCAACAGATCCGGACAGACCGGCAGGCCCGCCTCCTTTCCCAAGTGGAGCGACAAGAGCGCGGACTGGTTGTATCGGCGCTTCAGCAGCCGCGACCAATGCAGCGGCACCGGAGCGATCACCGTATCCGGTCGAAACAGCGTGCGACCTGCCTGCGCCATCCAACGCGCCGCAGGTTTTGCCAGTTCGGAACGATCCCCGTGCTTCAGGGCCAGAACCAGTGACCGCGCCCGCCCCTGATACAGCAATGCCGCGCGACCCTCGGCCCACGGTTGCGGGCGGCGCAAGCAATCATCGCAGTTGATTCGGTGACCATCATCGCTGCCAGGAACGGGCGCACCGCAACTGTGGCAAACCGTTCCGCCAATGAACGGGGTTTCGCGCCAGCACGGCCCGCACAAGCCGAAATCCGAGGCCGCCATCTCGCCGCAGCCGATGCAGCGCGGGGGATATACGACCTCGATCGCGGTTTGAATCCGCTGCCATATGCGATAATTGCGGCCTATGGATTTGCCAGCACCCAATGCACCCTCGCTGTTCGATCGCAAAGCGCTTGCGGCACACCGCGCGCGGATCAGCGACGAGGCCCTGTTTCTTCACCACGCCGCCATGGACGAGGTGCAGGATCGCCTTTCCATGGTTAACAAATCCTTTACCGCGCCAGCGATCGTAACCCCCTGCCCCGACATCTGGGCGCCGGTCCTGCCGGGCGCCAGGGTCGTGGCCGATGACGACGTGTTGGATCTCAATCCCGCTGCGCATGACTTGGTGGTTCATGCGATGGCCCTGCATTGGGCCAACGATCCGGTGGGCCAGCTGATTCAATGTGTCCGCGCGCTGCAGCCGGACGGTTTGTTGTTGGTGGTGTGTCTGGGCGGTGAAACCCTGCACGAATTGCGGGCAGCGCTGGGTCAGGCCGAGGTCGAGGTGACCGGCGGTCTCAGCCCCCGTGTCGCGCCGATGGCCGAGTTGCGAGATCTTGGCGCACTGCTGCAGCGTGCGGGTTTTGCATTACCTGTTGCGGACAAAGTGCCCCTGACTGCGACGTACCGCGACCTGTGGCACTTGATGCGGGACCTGCGCGCGATGGGTGAAACCAACGCCATGACCCAGCGGTTGAAACACCCGTCGCGCCGCGCGCTATTTTCCCGGGCCCAAGAGGTTTACGCCGCGCATTTCACGTCGCCCGAAGGCCGGCTGGCTGCCACGTTCGAGCTGATCTGCCTGACGGGCTGGGCGCCGGATGCCAGCCAGCCGAAGCCGCTGCGCCCGGGCTCGGCCCAGATGAGACTGGCCGACGCCCTTGGCACGAAAGAAGGCAAACTGTCCGATTGACCCGCTGACGGAACCGATTATGTCAGCTTCTAAACGAAAATTCAGGAAGCTTACAATGTTCGATGCCACCCGCCCGGAACACGCTCCGGCAGACCACCCAAAAGTGAAGATGGGCCGCGTCGGCGTTCTTCTGGCCAATCTCGGCACGCCGGATGACTACAGCTATTGGCCGATGCGCCGCTATCTGAACGAGTTCCTGTCCGACCGGCGGGTGATCGACTATCCGGCCTGGAAATGGCAGCCGATCCTGCAGGCCATCATCCTGACCAAACGTCCCTTCAGCTCGGGCGCGGCGTACAAGTCGATCTGGAACCACGACAAGGGTGAAAGCCCGTTGATGACCATCACCAAGGACCAGACTGCCAAGATGCGTGCGGCGATGCAGGAACGCTATGGTGACAAGGTCATGGTGGAGTTCTGCATGCGTTACGGAAACCCCTCGACCAAGTCGAAGGTTCGCCAAATGGTGGCCGAGGGCTGCGACCGCATCCTGTTCTTCCCGCTGTATCCGCAATATGCCGGCGCCACGACCGCAACCGCGAACGACCAGTTCTTTCGCGCACTGATGGACGAGGCGTGGCAGCCCGCCAGCCGCACGGTACCGGCCTATTTCGACGAGCCGGCCTATATCGACGCCCTGGCGCAGTCGGTCGAGCGCGCCTATGCGGCCATGGAGACCAAGCCGGACGTTCTGGTCTGTTCCTATCACGGCATGCCGGAACGCTATCTGATGCAGGGTGATCCGTACCACTGCCAGTGCGCCAAGACGTCACGGCTGCTGAAAGAGCGGCTGGGCTGGGCGGATGATCAGCTGGTGACCACCTTCCAGTCGCGATTCGGACCCGAGGAATGGCTGAAGCCCTACACTGTCGACCACGTCGCGGAACTGGCCCGGCAGGGCAAAAAGAACATAGCCGTAATTGCCCCGGCATTTTCTTCGGACTGCATTGAAACGCTGGAAGAGATCAACGAAGAGATCCGCGAAAGCTTTGAGCACGCCGGCGGTGAAAGCTTTACCTACATTCCCTGCCTTAACGACGAGGACGCGCATATCGCCGCCTTGGGCAAGGTTGTCGAGGACAACCTCAAGGGCTGGCTGGACTGAATCGGCCCGGGATTAAGCACGAAAAAAGGCGGTGGAGATCCACCGCCTTTCTTTTTTGTCGTAGTCCGTTGGACTTAGCCTGCGGCAACAGCTGCGGCAACAACGACCAGCAGGATCAGCGGCAGGATGATGCCCTGCGACGAGCCCTGGGTTTCTTCGACGACAACAGGTGCCTCAACAACCGGCTCTTCCAGGTTGCCAGCATATGCGGTCGAAGCAGCAGCGGTCAGTGCAGCAGCGAGTACAAGTTTCTTCATATTAACCTCCAGAGTTTGCGCGATCCCAATTGCGGAACCACACACCTAAGACTTACCTCGTGGTTTTTTCTAATCAGCAAAGCAGAACGAATGCAATTGCAACTTGCAGTGCAAGCGGGTTGGCGCGCGAAAATGTCGTCAAATTAGCAACACTTGCGTCCCGACCTTCGCCATGGCGTACAGCTCTGCGATGTTCTCGTTGAACAACCCGATGCACCCGTTCGACGACCGGCGGCCAATTTTCCGCGTATCGTGGGTTCCGTGGATCCGGTAATACTTCCAGCTGAGATACAAAGCGTGCGTCCCCAGCGGGTTATCGGGCCCCGGAGGGATGTAATCCGGCCATTCCGGGTTTCTTTTCTTCATCGACGGCGTCGGCGACCAGCTGGGCCCCTCGACCTTGCGGATGACACTCGTGCGACCGCGGCGGGTCAGTTCTTCGGTCAGCGGAACCGACGACGGGTACAGCTTGTAGACGGTTTGGTCTTCCGACCAGTAGTGCAAAGCGCGGGAAACGGTGTCGACCAGAATCGCCCCGTTCCGGGTGTTCGAGAAGTAGGGCTGCCATTGCTGCGCCTTGAAGCCCGACACATTGCGGCGAACGGCCGGTTCAGCCTCGGGTGCAGGGCGCAATGGGTCGCCCGGGATGTATTGGGCGATCGCCGGGCTGGCGAGCAAAGACGATGCGCCTGCGAGGAATCCGCGGCGGGACGAAGAGAAAACGCGTTTCTTGACCATGGTGACAGGTCCTCTGCGAAAGATGTGCAAGAATCCGCTCTATGTTATTGCCAGAATGCTTCAGTCGCAAATCAAACCGGCAGAATCATGCGGGTTCGTGCATTTGAGCCTTTGCTCATGGGCCGCTGGCAGGGTATTGCCAATTGGAAACAAGCAAACCGGACTCATCATGACGCGCATTTTTTCCCTGCTCTTGATTTGCCTTGTCGCACTGGCGGCATGTACCGACGTGAGCGGCACTTCAACCCTTGGCGCGGATGGACGCCCGCTGCCCAAAGCCTACAAGATCCGGGGCAATCCCGAAAAACTGCAGTTCCGCATGCTTGATTCCGTAAACGCCCTTCGGCAGGCGTCTGGACTGCAGTCGGTGCAGTTGAACGCGCAGCTGAACGCAGCGGCAGCGACACACGCCAAGGACATGTCGCGGCAGAACCGACCCTGGCATTTCGGCTCGGACGGATCTTCGCCACTCGATCGGGTGGCCCGTGCCGGTTATGCGGGCCGTTTCCTGGGTGAAGCGATTTCCGAGACCTACGAGACCGAAACCGAAACCCTGGCCGCGTGGATGCAGGAACCGGGTCCGCGATCGGTGATCATGGACCCGCAAGCAACCCAGATGGGGTTTGCATGGCATCAGGAAAACGGCGGGAAGATCTGGTGGACGCTCGAGATGGGAACTGGCGGTTAAGCATGGCCCAGACAAAAAAAGCCCCCGAAAACCGGGGGCTTTTTTCTTTCTAACAGGTCTCAGGCAGCTTGCATGGACTGGGCTGTGGTCAGGATCGCATACAGCTTGACCGGATCCGGGTTGGCCCGAAGCTTCGAGCAGACCGCGCTGTCGCGCAGCGTGCGCGATACCAGCGCCAAGGCCTTGAGATGCTCGACACCGGCGTCTTCCGGGGCGAACAGTGCAAAGGCCAGATCCACGGGCTGACGGTCGACCGATCCGAAGTCGATGGGCTTTTCCAGCATGACGAACACGCCGGCAACCGAGTCGATCTCGGACAAACGGGCGTGTGGCAGGGCAACACCATGGCCAACGCCGGTCGGCCCAAGGCTTTCCCGCTCCAGCAGGCAGTCTACGATAGTCTGCGGATCAAGTCCGAGTGCGCCCGCGGCAACGTCACCGATTTCCTGAAACAACCGCTTTTTGCTGGACGCTGCAGATAGCACGCGCACCGCCTCGGGCTTCAGTATGCTCGACAAATCCATGTTTTGCTCCACGGCGACGCCCCCAGAATCCGGGGGCCCCGCCCAATTCTTGCCTGTTACGGATCGATCCAGCCGATATTGCCGTCATCCCGGCGATACACGACGTTCAATCCGTCCTTGTTTTCATTCCTGAACACCAGCACCGGGGCGCCGGCCAATTCCATTTGCATGACAGCTTCGCCGACACTCAACGATGGGATCTTGGTTTCCATCTCAGCCACGATGATGGGCTGCAATGAGTCGGGTTCGTCGGCCACGTCCGATTCGTTCGAGGCGAGGATATAAGATGACGCTCCGAAGAGTTCAACCGGCTGAGCCCGTTCACGATGGTGGTCCTTGAGGCGACGCTTGTAGCGACGCAGCTGTTTCTCCATCTTTTCACAGCACGCCTCGAATGCTGCATAGATTTCGGTTGCATGTGCCTTGGCCTGGGCTGTCAGGCCCGTGGACATATGTATGGTGGTTTCGCACACATACTCATGCGCTGAACGGGAAAAGACGACGTTGGCATCCGTCGGTCGCTGGGCATATTTGCTCACGACCTCGCCCAATGCGTCCTGCACGTGTGTCTGCAAGGCTGCACCAATGTCGATCTGTTTGCCGCTGATTTGGTAACGCATGTGATCTCCTTCACAATTCACACCCATTATGACGTCACGTCGGGTGACATGCTTGTTTTTATCGGGTGGGGGGTAGAGACATGTTTCGCGGTTGTCCTCGGTAAGGCCCTTCGGAGAAGGGAGATCGAGATCCAGTCTGGAACCGCGAAAATGCCATGTCCCAATTGAGCCAAGAGGCGGCAGAAGAGTCAATCAAAACAGGAGTGTATATACGCGAATTCTGTCATGCGCCTGGCGCAATGACAACTAAGTCTATGAAATCTTGAAATTTTCACCCAGATACACGCGGCGGACATTTTCGTTTTCCACCACCTCGTCGGGCGATCCGGACATCAGCACCTGGCCGTCGTGCAGGATGTAGGCGCGGTCCACAATTTCCAGCGTTTCCCGCACGTTGTGGTCGGTGATCAGTACGCCGATTCCACGCTTTTTCAGAGCCGCCACCAGATGCCGGATATCGCCCACGCTGATCGGGTCGACGCCGGCAAACGGCTCGTCCAGCAGCAGGTATTTGGGGTCGGCGGCCAGACAGCGGGCTATCTCGACGCGACGGCGCTCACCGCCCGACAATGCAAGTGCAGGCGCCCGCCGCAAATGCTCGATCGAAAAGTCCGAGAGCAGCTCTTCCAGACGTTCCTTGCGGCGGTGCACATGCTTCACCGCAATGTCGAGCACGGCCGAGATATTGTCCTCGACACTCAAGCCGCGAAAGATCGACATTTCCTGCGGCAGATACCCGATGCCCATGCGCGCCCGGCGATACATCGGCAGCGTGGTCACATTCTGACCGTCCAACGTGACCGTTCCGGCCTCGGGGAACACCAGCCCGGCAACGGAATAGAACGTGGTCGTCTTGCCCGAGCCGTTCGGCCCTAGCAACGCAACGACCTCGGACCGGTCCAGTGTCATCGACACGTCCCGGATCACGGTCTTTTTGCGATAGGATTTGCGCAGTTTCTGAATCTTCAGACCCTGAGATCCTTCGGCAACGGACAGTTGCGGGCCCGCCATCAATTGCCGCCCTGCTGAAGGATCGTCTTGACCCGCCCCGACATGGTCGCGGTTCCGCTTGTCATGTTCGCAATCATCTGGTCGCCGCTGATCGTGCTGGGCCCCTGCGTCAGCAGAACATTGCCCTTCATCACGATCACACCCGAGTCGATGGTGTATTCCGCCCAGTCCCCCTCGGCGGCATCCGGCGGGCTGACAAGCACGACGTTTTCCGACGCCTCCATGCGTTCGATCCCCGACCGATCCTGGTTGTAGATCACCAACACGCGACCGGCGGACAGGCGCATTTCGCCCTGAACGACAATGACGTTGCCAAGAAACTCGGCCGAACCGTCCTCTTGATTTACGTTCAGTGTCTCGGATGTCACTTCGACCGGCAGACTGGGATCGGCCTTCACCGACCCAAAGGCCACCTGCGCTTCCTGCGCGGACGCTGGCACCGAACCCGCGGCCAAGGCGAAACAAACGAGGACGAAACGAAAATCAAACACAGTCTATCTTTCGGCTTTTTTCGGCTCATATAACAGCTTAACGCCATCTGTAAAAAGAATATGGACCGGTCCACCCTCTTTTTCAGCGCCAAATGTCATCCGCCCGGCCGAGAAATTGCCGATTGGCCCCGTTCCCTGCACCTGACCTGGCGTATCGCCCCGGATCTCGTCCAATGAAGTATTCAACAGGTCTGTCGTCACCCGTATACCGTCCGTGGTGGTGATCACCACGTCCCCGGTGAAGGTGGCCGTCGCCTTGTCCGGTCGGATCGACCCCGAGTTGGAATCCAGCGTGATCACCCCACCGTTCAGCAGGCCGAACCGGCCACGGAATTCCGTTGCTCTTGGATCGCTGTCGGCAGTTCCCTGGCTGGCCCGTACCGCCTCGACCTGGACATCTTCGCCCTTGCGGGTGGTCCCGCGATAGTTCGGGCGGGTCACAAGCTGCCCCTCAAGCCGTTCGTCGATATCCTGCTGGGTGAACGGACCCGAGACGTTGGTTTCGATGCTGCGCGACAGCAGGAATACCGTGGACAGCAGCAGAATCGCCGCCAGCGGCAACAGAACCTTCAGGAACTGCACCATTCGGGAATAGCGGTCCACCTGCGCCTCCTGTCAGCCCAGCCCGACGCGCAGGCAATCGTGAATATGCAGAAGGCCCTGCGCCAATCCCGGCTGTTCGGGGTCGACCACGAACAACGAGGTGATCTTGCGCGCGTTCATGATCGCCACGGCTTCTTCGGCCAGAGAATCCGGTGCGATCGTGGTCGGATTGCGTGTCATGACCTGAGCGGCTGTATTGTCCAGCAGCCCCTCCATGTGGCGCCGCAGGTCGCCGTCGGTGATGATGCCGGCAAGCTTGCCATCCGCGTCCGTCACCCCGACCACGCCAAAGCCTTTCTGGCTGATCTCGATCAACGCGTCGCTCATGGGTGTATCGGCAGAGACAAGCGGCACCGCATCGCCACTGTGCATCAGATCGCGTACTGCGCTCAGCTGCGCGCCCAGTTTGCCGCCCGGATGGAAGGCGCGGAAATCTTCTGGCTTGAAGTCACGATATTTCATCAGTGCAATCGCCAGCGCATCACCCATGGCCAGTGTCAGCGTGGTCGAAATCGACGGCACCATCCCATAACCGCAGGCCTCGCCAAGAGAGGGGATCAGCAAATGAACGTCCGCCTGTTTCATCAACGAGCTTTCGGGCTTGCTGGACAGGCCGATCAACGGAATGCCGAACCGGCGAGTGAAGGCCAGAAGATTGGCCAGTTCCGGCGCCTCGCCCGAATTGGAGATCGCCAGAACCACGTCTCCTTTCGACACCATCCCCAGATCGCCGTGGCTGGCCTCGGCCGGATGAACGAAATAGGCCGGCGTGCCGGTGCTGGCCAGGGTTGCGGCGATCTTGTGGCCGATGTGTCCCGACTTGCCGATGCCGCTGATGATGATCCGCCCTGTGGCCTGCAGGATCAGCTGAACGGCTTCGGCAAACCGGTCGTCAAGGCTGTCGGCCAAAACATCCAACGCCCGGGCTTCGTCGGTGATTACCTGACGGGCAACCTTCAGAAAGGATTCATTGTCTGTCATGAGTGCGCAAAAATATCCGTTTCAGGCCATCCGGCCAGATCCAGTCTGGCACGCATCGGCAGGAAGTCAAAACAGGCCTGCGCCATTTCGGTGCGCCCTTCACGCTCCAGACGCGCGTTCAAGGCATCACGCAGACGGTGCAGATACAGGACGTCGGAGGCCGCATAATCCAGTTGGGCCTCGGTCAGGGTCTCGGCACCCCAGTCGCTCATCTGTTGCTGTTTCGAGATATCGACGCCCAGCAACTCCTGACACAGGTTCTTGAGACCATGACGATCGGTATAGGTGCGCACAAGGCGGCTGGCGATCTTGGTGCAATACACCGGAGCGGCCAACGCCCCGAAGGCATGATACATCGCGGCAATGTCGAACCGCCCGAAATGAAACAGCTTCAGCACATCCGGGTTTTCCAGCATGGCACTCAGGTTCGGCGCCGAGGTTTGGCCCTTTTTGACCTGCACGATATGGCAATCGCCGTCACCCCCGGACATCTGAATCACGCACAGGCGATCCCGGTGCGGGTTGAGACCCATGGTCTCACAATCAATGGCCACGATCGGGCCCAGATCCAGCCCATCGGGCAGGTCGTTCTTGTACAGATGGTTCGCCACACGTGCTTCCTTCGTTCGGTATCGTCCCCGAAATAGGGTGTTTGGCCTGCAAACTCAACGCCATCCGGACCGATGCCACGATTGATCTCCGGCCGGCTTGATGCATCCCCATGGGGAGGATAGGGTTAATACATGAACCTTCACAAGCATTCAACATACCCGCAGATCATCGCGCGCCTGAAACGCGCACATGGGCATCTGGCCAAGGTCATCGCCATGCTGGACGACCAAGAGCCCTGTCCGGATATCGCTCAGCAGCTTTTCGCCGTGGAAAAGGCGATCACGAATGCCAAGCGGACAATGATCCATGATCATGTCGACCATTGCCTGGCTTCGGGCGACGCCGACTCGGTCGACGCCTTCAAGACCATCACCAAGTACCTGTGATGCTGAGCGTTTTGCAAAACCGGGTCTATCGTCACCTGCTTGCGGCGCAAATCGTGGCCTTGACGGGCACCGGTCTTGCCACGGTGGCCCTGGGGCTTCTGGCCTACGATCTGGCCGGAAGCTCTGCGGCCCTGGTTCTGGGTACGGCACTGACGATAAAGATGGTTGCCTATGTTACGGTCGCACCGGTGGCGGCGGCCATTGCGGAACGGCTAAACCGGCGAAAACTGCTTGTGACGCTGGACCTCATCCGCGCCGCAGTGGCGCTGTGCCTGCCGTTCGTGACCGACATCTGGCAGGTCTACGTTCTGATCTTCGTTCTGCAATCTGCCTCAGCCGGGTTCACCCCGGCGTTTCAGGCCACGATACCAGACGTTCTGACCGACCAGCAGGATTATACCAAGGCGCTGTCGCTGTCGCGCCTGGCCTATGATCTGGAAAGTCTGGTGAGCCCGATGCTGGCCGCGTTCCTGCTTGTCTTCGTCAGCTTCGACAGCCTGTTTCTGGGGACAAGCCTCGGCTTTGTCGCCTCGGCCTTGTTGGTCATGTCGGTTGCCCTTCCCTCACCCACGCCCGTCCGGCCGCGCGGGATCTTCGACCGCACGACCCGCGGCCTGCGGATCTATCTGGCCACACCACGCCTGCGGGGATTGCTGGCTTTGAGCTGGAGCGCCGCAGCACTCAGCGCGATGGTCTTGGTCAATACCGTCGTCATCGTGCGTGCAAGCCTGGGGCTGTCCGATAGTGCCGTGGCCATCGCGCTGGCCGGATTCGGCAGCGGGTCAATGCTGGCGGCATTTGCCTTGCCGGCGGTTTTGCGGCGGTCCGAGGACCGCAAAGTGATGCTGACGGGTGCGACGATTGCCACAGCGGCCTTGGCGTTTGCTGCAATCCTGTCTGCAGCTGTACCCATGAGCCTTGCCGGGCTGTCCGCAATCTGGGCACTGGTCGGCTTCGGATACTCGGCGACCCTAACCCCATCGGGGCGCCTGCTGACCCGTTCGGCCCATGCCGAAGACCGCCCGGCCGTATTCGCCGCCCAGTTCACCCTGTCGCATGCCTGCTGGTTGGTTCTCTACCCGCTGGCCGGATGGGTCATGACAGCGTTCGGTGCGACCGTAGCAATGGCTTTGTTGACCGTTCTGTCGCTGTGCGGTCTGGTCGGAGCCTTGTTGGCATGGCCTCGCGCCGAGCCGGGAGCGGTCATCCACCAGCATCCGGACCTGCCGATCGACCATCCGCACCTGTCGGGATCGGCAGAGCACGCACACCCGATCATCATCGACGACCTTCACCCCCGTTACCCGCATCAGCCTTGAGCGCAGGCGCCAAACTGGCATACACCCGAACCATCCCTTCGGAACACGGAGCATCGATGGACCAGCTTGATCGCCGCATCATTGCCGCGCTGCAACACAACGCGCGCGCCTCGACCACCCATATCGCGGCAACGCTCGGGGTGGCGCGGACTACGGTGCATGAACGTATCAGCCGGATGGAGAGAAACGGTGTGATCGCCGGATATTCAGTGATCCTGCGTCAGGCCGAGGACACGCCCAAGGTCCAGGTCGTTGTCCTGCTGGAGGTACAGCAGAAAGAAACCGCCCGCATCATCAAGCGGCTCGAAACCTATCCAGAGGTCAAGCTGTGCCTGTCGATCAATGGAGAATTCGATCTGTTGCTGTCCGCCGAAGCGCCGCGGATCGAGGATCTGGATATTCTGGTTGATGAGCTTGCGGCGATCCCGGGCGTGCTGCGGACCAACACCAGCGTGGTGTTCGGCCGCCGCATCGATCGGGGCTGAGGTCCCGATAACCCTCTGTAAACCCAAAACTGGCTAGCTTGGCCCGGACTTAAGAATCCCCGGACCGGCAGAATGCCAGAGCTCAAGTTTTTCATCTCGATCGCCGTTTGGCTGGCCGCCGCCGCGCCTGCTGCCATGGCATGGTCGGATGGCCACGCGATAGATGTCTGCGACCGGGCCGCGAGACGGGCGGCAATGGCCGAAGGTGTGCCGCAGGATATCCTGTTGGCCGTCACCCGAACCGAGACCGGGCGCACGATGAAGGGCCGCCTGACACCCTGGCCCTGGACCGTCAATGTCGAGGGCAAAGGGTACTGGTTCGCTACCGAGACCGAGGCCAAAGCCTTTGTCTTCGACGTGTTCAAAGCGGGTGCCCGCAGTTTTGATATTGGCTGTTTCCAGATCAACTACCGCTGGCATGGCAAAGCCTTCCGGTCCATAGACGCTATGTTTGACCCGGACCAGAACGCCGCCTACGCGGCGCAGTTCCTGAAGACGCTCCATGCCGAACAGGGTTCGTGGAGGCATGCGGTTGGCGCCTATCACTCGCGTACGCCGGGCCTTGCACAGGCTTATACGGACCGGTTTGAAACCATCCTGGCCAATCTCGACGGCGTACCGTCGGCGCAACCGAGACACACGGGGCGCGATCCGTTTTCACGGGCGGCCGCGCCTTTGATCCCGCCCGGTCGTGGCCGAACCGGGCCGGGCCGCTTGGGCTCATTGGTTCCCGCCTCAGCCGCTGCTGCCGCCTTCATCGCGTTTGATCAGGAGTGACGCGTGCCAAAGCTTGACGCCCGATCCCTGTTTTCACCCACCGTTTTACTGGCGTTGGCCTTGATGACGGTGATCGTCATGATGATCCTACCAATGCCATCCTGGGTACTGGACATTGGCCTTGCGGCCTCGTTCGCACTGGCCATCCTGATTTTCACCCTGATCCTGTTCATCGAGCGGCCGCTGGATTTCTCGTCCTTTCCAACGATCCTGCTGGCCTCGCTGATGCTGCGCCTGTCGCTCAACGTGTCGTCGACCAAGCTGATCATCGGGCAGGGTCATACCGGGCCGAACGCGGCCGGTGACGTCATCGAGGGCTTTGCCCAATTCGTCATGAGCGGCAGCATCTTCCTGGGCCTCGTGGTATTCGGTGTGCTGCTGATCGTGAACTTCATGGTGATCACCAAAGGTGCGGCGCGCATGGCCGAAGTCGGGGCCCGCTTTGCCCTTGACGGAATGCCGGGCAAACAGCTTGCCATCGACAGCGACATGTCTGCCGGCGCCATCGACCATCAGCAAGCCAAGGAACGGCGCGAGCTTGAGCAACAGGAAACCACCTTTTTCGGGTCGCTGGACGGGGCATCCAAATTCGTCAAGGGCGATGCAATTGCAGGGCTGCTGATTACCCTGCTCAACCTGGTGATGGGGTTGATCATGGGGGTGATCGTGCACAGTATGCCGGTCGCCTCGGCGTTTGAAACCTATGCGATCCTGACTGTTGGTGACGGGTTGGTCACGCAGATACCGGCTGTCATCATCTCCATCGCATCCGCCCTGTTGCTGGCCCGCGGTGGCACGCAGGGTGCAACCGACACCGCCTTGTTCTCGCAACTGGGGCGGCATCCGGCTGCGCTGGCAACCGTTGCGATCCTGATGGTGCTGTTTGCGCTGGTGCCCGGGTTGCCTTTTCTGCCATTCATTCTCGGTGGCGTGATCCTGGGCTATGCGGCCTTCGTTGTTCACAAAAAGCAATCAGCTGCCACAGAGGCGGCACAGATGCCGGCTTCGGACGCCGAGCCCAAGGCATCACAAGGCATCGGAGACGTCCTTGACCTCGACGACGTTCACCTCGAATTTGCCCCGGATCTGGTCAGTATGGTGTTGAACCCTGGCACCGGATTGGACGCCCGGATCGCCAACATGCGGACCTACGTGGCGTCGAGCTTTGGACTGATCCTGCCGGAGATCCGACTGACAGACCGGGCCGACTTGCCGACGGGCACTTACGTCATTCGTGTTCAGGGCGTCGAACAGGCCCGGGGGGTGCTTCACCCCGACCTGATCCTGGCGCTGGTGCAGGACGGGCTGGACCTGTTGCCGGAAGGCAATGACGTCACCGAACCCGTCTACGGCGCGCCCGCCCGATGGATCCTGCCCAAGGATCAAGAGGCCGCCGCGCTGAGCGGCGCAACCATCGTCACCCCGCCCGAGATTCTGGCCACCCATTTGCTGGAAATCATCAAGCAGAACTTCCCGCGCCTGCTGACCCTAAAATCCCTGCGTCGGCTCCTGTCCGAGATGACCCGCCTCAGCGACCCGGTCCGGGCCGAGGCGAACCGAAAGCTGCTGGACGAGCTGATCCCCGACAAAGTTCCGATTGACACCCTGCATGCGGTTTTGAGGCTGCTGCTCGAAGAACGGGTTTCGATCCGCAACATGGCGCTGATCCTTGAAAGCGTGGCCGAGGCGCGGATGACCACGACACAGCCTGAGGCGATCTGCGAGATCGTGCGCCAGCGACTGGGCTTCCAGTTGGTGGCGGACCTGAAGCGCGGCGACGGCTCGATCCCCCTGATCCAGCTGGCGCCGGAATGGGAGGAGACCTTCTCCACCTACCAGATCGACACTCCGAATGCTGCATTGGATGTGGCGCTGCCTCCCAATCTGTTCAACAAATTGGCCGATGGAATCGTCACGACGATAACACGCAGCGCGGATCAGGGCGTGTTCCCGGCGTTGGTAACCTCGACGCGGCGGCGCAGGTTGCTGCGTACTATCATACACGCGCGGGGAATTTCGAATCCTGTCCTGTCGTTCGAAGAAATCGGGCTCGAAGCGCGGCCGGCCTTGGTTGGAACGGTGCCGGCGTGATTGGGCTGCCGCCGGACTTGCTGGCTCAGCTGGGGGGCGTGCTGTGGTCCTCGTTTGCGGTTTTTCTCAGGGTTTCAGCGCTGGTTTCCCTGCTGCCAGCTTTCGGAGAGCGCAGCATTCCAACCCGCGTAAAGCTGGGGGTCGCAATGGTATTCACGCTGGTCGTCGCGCCGTCGGTTTCCATTGCCGTGCCCGACGGGGGCCTGATGCCGCTGGTTCAATTGGTACTGACCGAAATCCTGATCGGCCTGACCCTCGGGATCGGACTTCGGCTACTTGTGCTCGCCCTGCAAACCGCCGGGTCGATGGCCGCGCAAGCCACGTCGTTGTCGCAGATCCTGGGTGGCGCGGCTGCCGATCCGGCCCCGGCGATGGGACATTTTTTGACCCTGTCCGGGTTGGCCCTTGCCACACTGATGGGCGTTCACATCCGGGCGGCCCAATTCCTGATCGACAGCTATTCACTATTCCCGGTGGGTGCCGCCCCGACAGCGACCGATCTTTCCCGTTGGGGGGTGTCGCAGGTATCGCGCAGCTTTGCATTGGCCTTTGGACTGGCCATGCCGTTTGTCATTGCATCATTGATCTACAACCTGGCCCTGGGTGTCATCAACCGGGCCATGCCTCAACTGATGGTCGCTTTTGTGGGCGCGCCGGCGATCACCTTTGCCGGATTGTTCCTTTTGTTCGCGGGAGCGCCGATCATCCTTGCGGTCTGGTCTGACGTCCTGTTCCAGTACTTGCTTGATCCGATCGGAGCACCGGAATGAGCAGCACGGACGACGACACTGACAAGTCCTTCGAGGCGACACCACAGAAACTGCAGAAGGCTCGGGAAAAGGGTGAGGTCGTCAAATCAAATGACCTGTCCGCCGTTGCCGCCTATTCCGGCCTGACAATCGCTCTTTTGGCGGTCGGGCAGTTTTCGACCGAACATTTGGGATCATCCCTGATGGTCCTGATTGATCAGGCCCCGGAACTTTCACTGTTGTTGGCGTCTGGCAGCGCGGCTGCGCCCGTCGGCGGGCTGATGAAAAAGGTTGCCGTTTCCGCAGGCATTCTGTTGGCGGTTCCAGCGGCGCTTGTCTTGTTGAATTTGCTGGCGCAGCGCGCCCTGGTGTTTGCCCCAAGCAAGCTGACGCCGAAGACGTCACGCATTTCGATCCCATCCAATGCCAAGAACAAGTTCGGCCGTGCCGGGCTTTTTGAGTTCTTCAAAAGCTTCATCAAGCTGGTGATCTACAGCATATGCCTTGCCGTGTTTTTGAAATCCAACCTGGCGGACATCCTGACCGCTGCAGCCAGCCCCGTACGAGCCTCTATCCCGCTGATGATGAACCTTCTGTTTCGGTTCCTGTTCATCGTCGTCGCCGTCACGCTGGCCATCGGGGTCATCGACTACCTGTGGCAGTATTCCGAGCACATGCGCAAAAATCGAATGTCGCGCAAAGAACTGCAGGACGAGACGAAAGACTCGGAAGGCGATCCGCATGTCAAACAGCAAAGACGCCAGCGCGCGCAAGAAATTGCGACCAACCAGATGATGGCCGAGGTGCCAAAGGCCGATGTGGTCATCGTCAATCCCACCCATTTTGCGGTGGCATTGAAATGGACCCGCGCCCGTGGAACAGCACCCGTCTGCGTCGCAAAGGGCGTTGACGAAGTTGCCGCGACAATCCGCCGAACGGCGATGGAGTCAGGAGTTCCGATTCACTCGGATCCGCCGACGGCGCGGGCCCTGCATGCGACCGTCGAGATCGGAAAGGAGATAACGGAAGACCTGTATCGCCCGGTCGCTGCGGCCATCCGATTTGCCGAAGCCATGCGAAAACGCGCGAAGGGAGCGGTCGGATGACGCGCGCGAAGCTAAGGGATCTAGCGGCGGTCACGGCGGCTTCTTTCGAACGAGAGTTTCAGAAACTGAAACCGATACTTGAGGCCGAACGCCGCATTCAGGCACAGATCAGCGCGCTGAACGCTCAGGTCGCCCAAACGGCGTCGGACGCCGCGCAAACCCCTGGGTACCAGATCGCCGGCGCGGACGTCTTGTGGCACGGGTGGGAGTCCAGAACCCGGCGTGACCTCAACACTGAATTGGCGCGCGTCAGATCCCGGAAACTGGCAATGATGGAGGGCCTTCGCCGAGCATTCGGCCGCAAGCAAGCGGTTGAGTCGTTGCAGCGCGATCAAGAAACCGCGCTGCGCATTGCACGCGCCAGGAAACTGATGAACCAGTAAACCGAAAGCTGAAGCCCGACCTTTGGCGTCAGGTGTCCTGGCGGCTTACGCTCATGATCAAAACACGGGACACGTCATCGCCAAGGTCCTTTCGGGCAACCTCCAACAGAGACCTTCGCAGCACCTTAAGATTGTCCGATTGCGTGAATTCGCCGTCGAACCCACCAATATTCGCGTGATCAAACAGAACTTGAAGAAACCCGTCCCGCAGTTTCGGTTCGATTTCGTAGAACTCCTCCGAGATGCCCGGCCGGGTTTCCAGGCTCAGCGACATGGTCACCAGAGCAGAGATTTCGTTTTCTTCGACGACCGGAACGACGAACTGTTTGGTCAACTTGAGATACTCATAGGGACCGGCCTTGCCGGACGTCTCACTGTGGCCGGAGGTTTTGTTCGCCTTGTCTGTTGTCTCCTCGACGTGGCGCTCCGGCGCTTTGGCATCGGCCTCGGTATCCGCTGATCCCGGTGTCAAAAAAAGCCCAGCCGCAGCGCCGGCTCCGAGACCTGCAATCAAAAAGAGAACGGGGAGCAGTTTCTTCATCATTTGAACACCTTAGAATGGCAACAGCGCGTCTAGCACCTGTTGCCCGTATCGTGGCTGCTGAACATCCGTGATCTGGCCGCGGCCGCCATAGGACACCCGTGCAGACGCGATCTTGTCATAGGTAATCTCGTTCTGGCGCGAGATGTCCTGCGGACGCACATAACCAGACACCAGCAGCTCGCGAAGTTCGAAATTCACCCTCAGTTCCTGTGTTCCTGAAATCGACAGGACGCCGTTCGGCAGGACATCGATCACCGTTGCGGCGACGCGCAGCGTCAGCTTTTCCTTGCGTTTCACCGACCCCTTGCCCTTGCTGACCGACGCGGAATCGATCGAAACCGCCTCGTCCAGTGACGCACCATCAGGCAGGTGTTTCGCTGCGCGCTGGGGCAATCCCAAGAGGCCGGGAACCTTGAGATCTTCCGAGCTGCCGCGCGACCGGTTTGTATCGTTCGAGATTTCGGCCTTTTCATCCAGCTCGATCACGACAGTCAGAATATCGCCCTTCTTGATGGCGCGCTGATCGCCCAGCAGAGACTGCTGACCCCCACTCCACAGAGACGCGCGGTCCACCGCGCGCTGGGATTGAGTGTGCAACGGCAAACCCGGCCACAACATCGCCACGTGTTCCGGAGTTTCCGTAGTTGGCGACAGGCTGGGCGGTTTGCCCAGATGGTCCAAACGCCCGCAGGCGGAAAGGGACAGGATGGCCAGCAACAGGGATCTGGACAGTTTCATGATCAAAACACCTCGATTTGGCCGTCGGGACGGATTTTTCCGGTTACCGTCGTTCGTGACGACAGGTTCATGACGCGGATGCGATCTCCGGCCGCTCCGCGGCCCAGCGCACGCCCTTCGACCGCGATGGACAGTCCACCTTTCACGAAGACAAGCGTCACCAGATCGTTTCGATCGACCAGAGCGGGAGGGCCGACACTTGCCTTCAGAATTGGCCGACCGGGATACAAAGCGGTTTTGGCTTCCTTCCCGATCAGGTCTGCAGGATCATTTACCGCGCCGGGCGCCTCACCGGATTTCACCTGAAGATCAGCGGATTCAATGATCTCCTTGGCCCGGATCGTTCTGGTCGGCACGACTATGTCAGCGAAGGCGGCAACCGGAAGAAGCCACAGGGATATGAAGCCCACGACCCGCATCAGCGTACCTGTGTCGTCGCGCCCATCATCTGGTCGACGGCCGAAATCACCTTGGCATTCATTTCATAAGCGCGCTGCGCCTCGATCAGATCGGTCACCTCACGTACCGCATCAACCGAGCTGTCTTCCAAATAGCCTTGACGCAGCATTCCGAGCCCGTCCTCGCCTGGGGTGCCCACGATCGGTGCGCCTGAAGCCTCGGTTTCCTTGAACAGGTTGCTGCCGATGGCCTCGAGGCCCTTGGCATTGGAAAAGCTGGCCAGCGTGAATTCCCCCAGCAGTTGCCCTTCCGCGGTGTCGTCAAAATAGGCGTAGACCTCGCCGGACGCGTTGATGGAAATCGACCGCGCGTCGTCCGGGATAGTGATTTCGGGGGCGACCGCAAACCCGTCCGACGTGACGATGAGGCCTTCGGCTGATCGCTTCAGACTGCCGTCACGGGTATAGGCCGACTGACCGTTTGGCAGCACCACCTCGAGATACCCGCGCCCTTCGATCGCAATGTCCAGGTCACTGCCCGTCGCGGACAACGCGCCTTGGGCCAACTCGACGGTCACGGCTGCAGGACGAACACCCAGACCAAGCTGTATTCCCGTCGGCAGGACAGTCCCGTCCGCGGCGTTCACCGTGCCGGCGCGAGCCATCTGCTGATAGTGCAGATCCGCAAATTCAGCCCGCCGGGCGTTGTAGCCCGTGGTCGACATGTTCGCCAGGTTGTTCGAGATCGTCTCGACCCGCATTTGTTGCGCCGCCATTCCGGTCGCGGCAATTTTCAGGGCTCGCATTTCGGTTTCTCCTGCAGTTTCAGATCAGCGCATCAGGGTCTTCACGGCGCCGCGGACCCTTTCATCTTCGGCGTCCAGAAAACTCTGACCCAGCTCGTAGGCACGCTGGATTTCGATCAGTCGGGCCACCTGGCCGATGGCGTTGACGTTCGAACCCTCCAGAAACCGGTTGAGAACCACCGGCCGCTCGACCGGCTCGACCTCGCCTTCCGGATTGAACAGGGTGCTGCCTTCCCGCACCAACTCGGTGCCTTCCGCGGGCTGAACCACCCCGATCTGCCCCAAAGCCTGTCCATTCACGCTGAGCGTCCCGTCGCCGCCCACATCAATGGTTGCTGCGTCCGGTGGAATGAAGACTGGGGCCCCGTTGCTGTCCAGTACGCGGTGCCCATCCATCGTAACCAGATCGCCATTGGCGTCCGGTGAAAAGCTTCCCGCCCGGGTCAGACGGTTGCCGGACGGAGTTTCAACCAAGAAAAATCCACTGCCTTCGATTGCAAAATCGAATTGCCCACCGGTTTCCGTCAGCACGCCTTGCGTAAAAGACGTGTTGCGCGCCTGAGCGCGGCTCATGGACAGAGAGGGGCTGCCGGGAAGGTCCCGCACAAACTCGGAAAACACCAAACCCTGCTGCCGGTAACCCGTCGTGTGCGCATTGGCGATATTGTTCGCGACCAGACGCATTTCGTTCATCAGCCCGGTTTGACGGGACAAGGTGACGTAGGCTGTATCCATCAGCGGCCTCCTGCAATCAGCGGAACCAGTGTCGAGGTGAAGAATGTGACCAGCGTCTGGGTCATGAACCCCATCGAGACCCAGAACACGATAACAATGGCCACCAACTTGGGAACGAAGGTCAGGGTCATCTCTTGGATGGACGTCAGGGCCTGGAACAAGCCCACGGCCAAACCCGTGACCAGCGCAACCGTCAGAATCGGAACTGATGTGATTACGGCAATCCACAGGGCCTGACGCACGACGTCATAGAACAGACCTTCGCTGAGCATCGTTCAGACCGGCATCCGCAGAATTTCCTGGTAGGCCTCAACGACCTTGTTGCGCACGACAACCGCTGTTTCGACAGCAAGTTCGGTCTGGGCCAGTGCCTGCACGAGGGCATGTGGGTCGGCCTGGCCAATCATGGCGGCATTGGCGACCTCTTCGCTGTGTTTCAGGGTTGCCGCAAAGTCCTGAAAGGTTGTGCGCAGCCCTTGTGCCGCGTCACTTGATTCCGGATCCGGTTGGGTGGCCGGGCGGGCATGCGCATAGCTCTGAGCCGCGGTGATCGATCGGATATCCATTCTGGCTTTCCTTTATTTTCTCAACAATTCCATGAGGCTGGCCGACATTTGTCGGGTCTGGTCGAACATCTTGAGGTTTGCTTCGTAACTGCGTTGCGCTTCACGCGCGTCGGCGATCTCGACCATCAGATCGACATTGGACCCTGCGTAATACCCGCTGGCATCCGCCATCGGGTGACTGGGATCATAGATCCGGGGCAACGCCCGCCGGTCCAGCCTGACCCGACCGGCCTGAACCAATTCAGTGCCGTCTTTTTGCACCGTCTCGAAAGGAACCGATTTGCGCCGGTAACCCGGAGTATCCGCGTTCGAGATGTTTTCCGAAACATGGCGCAGGCGCGCGGCTTCCGCCCGCAGCGCGCTGGCGGTGACGGCCAGGGATTTGGAGAAATCGCTCATGACGGCCTCCTCACGCCTTGCCCAGACCGGTGCGCAGGATCCCGATCGAGGATTTGTAGATGGCCAGCGCGCGGTCATGCTGTCGCTTGACCTCGACCGCATTCAGCATTTCTTCTTCAAGCGAAACACCATTGCCATTGGGATCGACGGCGCCGCCGCGCATATGTTCGGCCCAAGTCATGCCGCCCGGCCCGACACCGTTCAGATGACCTTCGCGGGTCGCGCTCATTGCGCTGGTGGCACTGGATTTTTCAAAGGCTTCCGCGAAAGGCTCAATATCGCGAGCCCGGTAGCCGGGCGTATCCGCATTGGCCATGTTGCGCGAGATGACGGCCTGCCGTTGTCCGGCATGGGTTGCCAGGGCGTACGCAACTTTAAAGACGTTCAGGTCCGAGAACATCGGGGCTTCTCCCTCGATCAATTTCAATCAAGGCTTAACCCCGATTCCTTTAGAAACCGTTTTCAGAAACCAATTGGAGCCGACGCCATGTCCGACCTCGATCCCTCGATTCTGAAGTGCCAGTTCGAACGGCTTTCTCCGGTGCGGCATATGGGTCTGGTCGCGGGTGTTTCCGGTGGGGTGATCGAAGTCGAAGGGCTGGCGGAACAAGCGCGCATCGGCGACCATCTGATTTTGCAGCGACGCCACGACCAACCGTTGGCTGGCGAAGTGCTGCAGGTCGAGGCCGGCGCTGTTCACATGCTGCCTGGCACAGCCCCTGACGGCGTGCGCTTGGGAGACCGGGTCTATCTTGAGCCGACTCCGGTTTTTGCACCCGGTTTGCATTGGCTTGGTCGCGTGGTCGATCCGTTCGGCAAACCGCTAGACGGCAAACCGCTTCTGCCCGGGGCGCAGGCCCGCAACGTCATGTCCGCGCCACCCCGGGCCGTCGACCGCAAACCGCTGGGAGACCGTATGCCCACCGGGTTGGCGATTTTGAACACCCTGCTTCCGATCGTCCAGGGGCAGCGTGTCGGTCTCTTTGCGGGGTCGGGTGTGGGAAAATCAAGTTTGCTGGCAACGCTGGCCAGATCCATGCAAGCCGATGCCGTGGTCGTCGCGCTGGTAGGCGAACGCGGGCGCGAGGTGAATGAATTCGTCGAGACCGCGTTGGGCGCCGAAGGTCTGAGGCGCTCGATCGTGGTTGCGGCCACGTCCGACCAATCAGCACTGGCCCGGCGGCGCTGCGCCTGGTCTGCAATGACAGCGGCCGAGTTTTTGCGGGATCAGGGTCTGAGCGTTCTGTTCCTATGCGACTCGGTCACCCGGTTCGCCGAGGCGCATCGCGAGATCGCCGTAGCCATGGGTGAGGCCCCGTCCCTGCGGGGCTTTCCACCTTCGGTTACACCTATGATCGCCGGCCTTTGTGAACGCGCCGGTCCGGGAACCGCCGATCAGGGCGACATAACCGCCGTGTTCAGTGTTCTGGTCGCGGGTTCGGACATGGATGAACCGGTGGCCGACATTCTGCGCGGCGTTCTTGACGGGCATATCGTGCTAAGTCGCGAGATCGCCGAGCGAGGGCGCTTTCCAGCCATCGCGCTCAGCCGGTCGGTTTCGCGCTCTTTACCGGCTGCGGCGACACCCGAGGAAAACAAGCTGATCGCTGAAGCCCGCCGGCTGGTCGGAAGCTATGAGCAGTCGGAAGTGATGATCAAGGCGGGTCTGTACACGCCGGGCACTGACCCCCTCCTGGATCAGGCGGTTCGCATCCATGACGAGCTTGACGGCTTTTTCGGCAAACTCGATCCGGACGGAATCCAGAACAGTTTCAACCGCCTTTCGGTCATCCTGCGTCGGGCCAGCGCCGCGATGACCCAATGAGCGGGTCGGGAAAGGTCTGAACAGTTTTATATATTAAGCCGCCCTTAATCCCCGCACTGCTAATCCAATGGGTGGGTGAAAAAGGGTGGTTTAGATGGGTGCGCAATCAAATGCGGCGCCGATCATCATCAAGAAGAAGCGCGTTTCGGGTGGCGATGGCCATCACGGCGGCGCCTGGAAGGTCGCTTATGCGGACTTCGTGACGGCCATGATGGCGTTCTTCATGTTGATGTGGCTGCTGAACGCAACGACCGAAAAGCAACGCAAGGGTTTGGCGGACTACTTCTCTCCGACAATTCCGATCAATCCCGTTTCCGGCGGGGGCGACGGGGCCTTTGGGGGCGACAATATGTTCTCGGAAAAAACCATGGTGATGGACGGCTCGGGAGCGACGAACAAGAACCCGACCGAGGCCAAACGCGCACGGGGATCGACCGGTGTGGATGCCGATGGCGGCGGGCGCGGCGCGTTCGAAGACTTTTCGTCGCTCGAGGCGCGACTGCTGGGGCGGTCCGGCGAAAGCATGGTGTCCAAAAAGGCCCTGAAGCATATTGTCACTCGGGTGACGGACGAGGGGCTGATTGTCGAACTGTTCGATACCGAAGATGAGCCGCTGTTCGAGGGAGGTTCCGATTCTCCAACCCCAATGATGCGTGCACTAGTTCTGCTGGTTGCACGTTCATCGGACATGGTGACGAATTCCATCTCGGTCGAGGGTCACGTTCATTCCTCTCCGGTGGTTCTGGCCAGAAATCCGTCGTGGGACCTGTCGACTTCGCGCGCGCAGGTGGTACGGCAGATGCTTCAGGACAAGGGGGTCGGCGCCAAACGGCTTGAACGGGTCACGGGTCATGCCGATCGCAAGCTGGCGGTGAAAAACCCGATGGCAGCCCGCAACAACCGGATCGAGATCGTGTTTCTGCGCAATCCCTGAGATTGGAGGATATCTGGCATTTTACTTGTTAGCGCGCTGTTAAGGCCCAGCGCGTTAGCTGTTGCAGGAACGATTGACGCAACAGAAGGGCGTGCCGATGACAATTTCCTCTTCGCTGAATGCCGGTGTGGCCAGCCTGAAGGCCAACGCGAACAGGTTGGCGACCATATCGGACAATATCGCCAACTCTTCGACCTACGGTTACAAGCGGGTTGAGACGGATTTTCATTCGATGGTGACGTCGGGCCAGGGCGGAAGCTATTCGGCGGGCGGAGTCCGGACCACCAGTCAACGTCTGATCGATCAGCGCGGCTCGCTGGTTACCACCAACAACTCAACCGACCTGGCCGTGCGCGGCCGGGGCATGCTGCCGGTTCGCCCAAGTTCCCAGATCGGCACCGATTCAAACGAAATGCTTCTGACCACCACCGGATCCTTCCGAACCAATGCGGAAGGATATCTGGTTACCGAGTCCGGACTTGTGCTGCTGGGCTGGCCCGCCAACGCCGATGGGTCCATTCCCAACGTTTCGCGCGACACACCCGCAGCGTTGCAGCCGGTTCAACTCAGCGTCAATCAACTGTCCGGCTCGCCGACCACCGCGATGAATCTGCGCATGAACCTGCCCGCCACGGCCACCGATACCGGCGCACCTGGTGACACGCAGCCCTTGTCCGTCGAATATTTCGACAATTTGGGCAAACCCGAGAATGTCGATATCGAACTTATCCCGACGGTGCCGGCCACCGGGTCCAGCAACGAATGGACGATGATCTTGCGCGATTCCGCTTCGGGCGGAACCGTGATCGGTGAATATACGCTGACATTTACGGACAGCAGAACGGCAGGTGGTACCCTTGCCAGTGTGACCACCGTGTCCGGCGGCACATATGATCCGACCACGGGCAGCTTTGTCGTCAACGTCGCCGGCGGCCCGATGGAGGTCAATATCGGCCTGGTCGGTGACAGCGACGGAATCACTCAACTTTCTGACACGTTTGCGCCGGTTTCGATCACCCGGGACGGATCTGCAGTCGGAACCATGTCCAGCGTTCAGGTCGATGAAAACGGATACGTCTACGCGCTGTATGACACGGGTGTTACCCGTCGGATGTACCAGATACCGCTGGCGGACGTCCCCAACCCGAATGGGCTGACCGCACTCGACAGCCAGACATATGCGCCGTCACGCGACAGTGGAACTTATTTCCTGTGGGATGCCGGCGAAGGTCCGACGGGAGAATTGATTTCCTTCGCGCGCGAAGAATCGACGACCGACGTTGCGACTGAACTGACGTCGATGATCCAAACCCAGCGCGCCTATTCGTCAAGCGCAAAGGTGATCCAGACAGTCGACGAGATGTTGCAGGAAACAACCAACATCAAGCGCTGATCTGAACCTGCAAAGCGGAAAGGAACGGCCTCATGAACATGTCAACGGCCCTGAATAACGCGCTGGGTGGGTTGGGCGCGGCAAGCCGCGGCGCCGCCGTCGTCTCGGGCAACATAGCCAATGCGCTGACGCCCGGCTACGCCAAGCGGACGTTGGAGCTGACCACCAACTCTATTTCCGGCAACGGCGTCAGGGTCGTGGGAATCACCCGCCATCAAGACCCTGTTCTGATGGCGAACCTGCGCGCGGCAACAGCGGATAACGCGGCGGCCTCGGCAATCTCGGAATTTTACTCGCAATTCGAAGCATTGGTCGGTACCCCCGATGACGGCAGATCGATCGCGGTATCTTTGGGCGCATTCGAGAACAGCTTGATCACGGCCGCAAGCAATCCCGGCTCGGTCGAGCGTCTAGATCTGGCGGCGCGCGCAGCTGGGGATCTGGTTGCCGATCTGAATAAGGCGTCCGACGGCCTCAGCAAGATGCGTTCTGACGCGGACCGAACAATCGGGACGTATGTCGAAACACTGAATACGACCCTGAAAGATATCGCAGCATTGAATGCCGAGATCCCGGCTGTTGAGAACGCAGGCGGCGATATCAATGGGTTGCTGGATCAACGCCAGGTTCTCATTGACCAAGTCAACCAGCTGGTTCCGGTCAATGTCGTGGCGCGCGACAACAACCGCGTCTCACTGTATTCCGACGGTGGGCTGATACTTTTGGAAGGATCAGCCGCAGAGTTCGCGTTCTCGGTCACCGGTGAGACCAAACCGCGCATGACCGTAGGAAACGGACTGCTGTCCGGGCTCGAACTCAACGGACGGCCAGTCCGCACATCCGGTGATTCCGCACAAATCCGCGGCGGCGCTCTAGCAGCCCAGTTTGACATTCGCGACGTGTTGGCCATCGACGCACATGAGGACCTGGATGCAGTCGCCCGCGATCTCATCGAACGGTTCGAAACTGCCGGCATGGACCCGACCGCGATGCCGACTGATCCGGGCTTGTTCACCGATGCCGGTGCCCGTTTCGATGCCACGGCGCCGGCGGGGCTCGCGTCCCGTCTTGAGCTCAACCCTATTGTCGATCCTGATGCCGGCGGCGAAAGTTGGAAATTGCGCGCGGGGTTGGGGGCCGTTGCACCCAACGACCCCGGCGAGGCAACCCAGCTGCAGGCTTTTGGCGCCGTATTGACCACGCCACGCCC
Source organism: Ruegeria sp. CRTD044 (assembly GCF_059613485.1). NCBI lineage: Bacteria > Pseudomonadati > Pseudomonadota > Alphaproteobacteria > Rhodobacterales > Roseobacteraceae > Ruegeria > Ruegeria sp. CRTD044. Next base: position 309,400 of record NZ_JBXWSP010000003.1, read on the forward strand.
TGCCCCGGCTTTCGGCACTGGGACCCTGCGGGCCAGTGAGGTGTCGGCGGCGCTTTTGTCCAAAGCAGGCACAGCTGCCCATACAGCTCAATCGCGCCAAAGCTACGCATCCAACGCGCAACTCCAAATGGAACAATTAGTGGCCGAGCAGGGCGTGGACAGTGACACCGAATTGCAGCGCATGATGCAGATTGAACAGGCCTATGCCGCCAATGCGCGGATCATCACTGTTGTCGACGAATTGATGGATTTGCTGCTGAGGATGTAACCATGACCTTGAACTCGATTGGTGATCTGGCCCGCGGTCTGACCTTGCGCGCGCGCAGCACCGAGATCAAAACGCAGATCGAAACCCTGTCCTATGAGATGTCTACGGGTCAAACCGCTGACATTTCTGGGCGTCTCAGTGGCGATTACTCGCATCTGCTGGACCTGGATCGAAAAATTGCACAGCTGGACGCCTTCTCTACGGCGACCGCTGAGGCAAATCTGTTTGCTGATGCCACTCAGATCAGCCTCGAGACGTTTGAAACCTCGATTGGCGAGGTTTCGGCTTCTCTGCTCGCGTTTGGGACATCCAACCAAGCAACATCGCATGCTCAGGCCTCGGCTCAGGCGCGCAACGAACTGGACACGATGATTTCTTCATTGAACACGCGGGTCGGTGGCCGCAGCTTGTTCGCGGGAACCGCCACGGATGCCTCCCCGCTGCAGTCGACGGACACGCTACTGGCTGCTCTGCGAACCGAATTGGCGGGGCTGACAACCCTGAACGATATTCGCCAGGCGGCCGAAGATTGGTTCAATGATCCTGCCGGGTTTGAGGCGGTCATGTACAACGGTTCCAACACGACCCTCGCACCTATGCAGATTTCGGAAACCGAGCGGGTGAACATGCAGTTCACGTCCAATGATCCGAAACTTCGGGATGGATTGCGCGATGTCGCGCTTGCGGCGCTGGCAACGGAGGGCGCGCTGGGATGGCCACCAGACCTGCAAACTGCCTTGTTCACCGATCTGGGCGTGGCTCTGGCCAACACCAAGGATGACGTCGTGACGATGCGCGCTCAGATCGGAGCGGCGCAAGCCCGCATCGAACAGGCCGAAACACGAAATGCGGCGGCCAGGACCAGTTTTGAATACGCGCGCAACGAACTTGTCGCCGCCGATCCCTACGAAACTGCGGCACACCTGCAGACCGTGCAGTTCCAGCTTGAAAGCCTCTATTCGGTCACCGTCCGCAATTCGGCCCTATCATTGGTGAATTTCCTGAGATGAGACTTCTGGCCTTACTTCTGATCATGCTGCCTTCGGTGGCGGTTTCCGGGGCTGTTCGGCTCAAGGATCTGGTGAATTTTGACGGTGTACGCGGCAATGATCTGGTGGGATATGGCCTTGTCGTTGGACTGAACGGAACCGGTGACGGGTTGCGCAATTCCCCGTTCACCGAAGAAATCATGTCGAACATACTTGAACGGTTGGGCGTAAACGTCACTGGCGAGGACTTTCGCCCCAAGAATGTCGCCGCCGTTCTTGTCACCGCCACCCTTCCGCCCTTTGCGCGGGTTGGTGGGCAGATCGATGTGACCGTTTCGGCGATCGGAGATTCCAAAAGCCTGCTGGGCGGCACCCTCGTCATGACACCCTTGAATGCCGCAGATGGGCAGATCTATGCAGTTGCGCAGGGCACAGTTCTGGCAGGTGGTGCAGTCGCCGAGGGCGACGCTGCATCGGTTGTTCAGGGGGTGCCGACATCCGGTGTCATCCCCGCCGGGGCGCGGGTCGAGCAGGAGATCGATTTTGAACTGTCAGGTCTTTCCCAATTGCGGTTGGCTCTGCGCGAGCCGGACTTTACAACCGCCGGTCGGATCGAAGCGGCCATCAACCGCGAGTTCAATCGCGCCGTTGCGGTCATGCGCGACTCGGGCACGGTGGAATTGAGCATCCCGGAAACGCGGGCTCCTTCCACCGCGCATGCGATCGGCCGGATCGAAAACATCCTGATTGAACCCGAAACCAAGGCTCGCGTGGTTGTTGATCAGCGCTCCGGCACGATCGTCATGGGGCAGGAGGTCCGAATCTCACGTGTTGCGGTTTCCCAAGGCAACCTGACACTTCGGGTAGAGGAATCTCCGATCGCCGTTCAGCCCAACCCCTTTGCCAGAGGGGAGACCGTTGTTGTTCCACGAACCATCGCAGGGATTGAAGAGGACGCCGGCACCGGGTTGGCAGAGATACCCGAAGCGACGACGCTGTCGCAGGTGGTTGCCGGCCTGAACTCGTTGGGCGTGTCCCCGCGGGATATGATCGACATCCTCAAAACCATCAAAGCGGCCGGGGCTCTTCATGCCGAGTTTGTCGTCAGATAGCGGTGCGCATAGGCGGGTAGCCGATGGTCAGACAGGTTTCCGGTTCTGACCTATTTTGACTTCCAACTGTCCAGCCAGCGCCGGAAGCTGGATCTTCGCTCATCGATTGCATCCCCAGCGGCGTAGAGACCATCCTCGACGCTTTCAAGCATGGGGTCGATGCGGGCTTCGCGAAACCTGCGCCAACGCACCCAAAGCGCCCAGACGAGCGCAAAAAACACGGTGAGGAAAACGATGTTGAACCAGGGAATGATGCGGACGTCAGGTCCTTCGACATGTTTGATGAAAATGGCATTCGGGAAGATCGACAGAAACTCGTTGCGCCAGCCGTAGTGTGTCACGACAACCCAATCCGGATCATCCTTGTCCGAGATTGCGTCGTTGGCTTCGGTGTATAGGTTGGCGGTATCGAACTTGAAATAGGGTGGCCAACCCCAGCTGGTATCTTCGTTCCGATATACGATCGGCTTGCCGTTCGCCCGCACGGCTTGGATGAACTGCACATCGCGGTTCGAAAGGCTGGTCGACTGATCATCGGGCTCGGACCAGAAAATGCGGGTCCAATCCGTCAGATCCTGCCGCTCTTCGTAGGTGTTCACGATGCGGACAATGTCGTGCTGCGGCAGCGAGTATTGCAGGATCGCACCCAGCGTGATCCAGAAAATCAGGATGAACGCCCATTTGATGTAGACCATTCCCAAAACCTCACATGTAGTTCACGACATAGATCAGCGCGGCGATCGCCACCCAAGGCACGATATAAACACCCAAGATCAGTTTGCGACGGAACGAATTGTCATAGACGTGCAATCCGCGTTCGACGAAGGCTTCCTTGTTGCCGGTCTTGCCCTTCTCTTCCCACCATGTCTCAAGCTTTTGTCGCCGGACGCGACGCGAATAAAGAGACAAGGCAAAGTAGGCAATCGTCTGAACGACGAGCAGACCGAGAAACAGGCGCATTGCTCCGAACATATCACTCTTTCCTTACCGCGCCCCAGGGGCCGACCCGTGCGATCACCGCCTCGCTGACCCGGTCCTCGCCGCTCATGTCGGGTTCATGCCCGAACAGTGCGGCGCGGGCCCCGGCCTTGTCCACTTGATATTCACGGGCAAGAAACTCGGCCACATAGGCCTTTTTTGGCTCCGACCAGCCACCATAGGTACGGTAGAACAGTTCCTTGTGGCAAATGAACATCTGGCGCGGGTCCAGCGGGGCAAGCTCGGCCAGCAGCATATTCACAAGATCGCGGTTCGGGGTATTGGCGGCGCGCAGCGAATAGAAATAGGCCGGATGATCCGAGGTGATACGCGGCCAAGGCCCGCCATCGGTCGCCCAGCGCAACAATTGCGCGAGGCCATGATAGGCTTCGGGCAAGCGATCCGCGTGATTGCGCGCCAAACGCCGCATGTCGCTGCGGTCCAGCCCGGTCAGATCAATGCCCGCATCCGCGGCGGCGTTAACGGTCAGAAAATCCATCTTCTGTTGCAGGATCGCGGCGGCATCCACGCCGCGGGCCTTGACGATCGGCTCGACCAGATCGTTGTAATTCAGAAATTTGGCAATCTGGTTTCGCTGCGACGGATCAAAGACATATTTGATCGGCAAATCCTCTGGCCTTTCACCCATGCAGATCGCCGCCGGGTGATCCAGATCCGGGAACAGATACATGCCGCCGAAATGCGCCGTCCAGAAGTTGCGCTGTTCAAACACCGTGTGGCGCAGCCGGACAGGGTTGCGGGTGACGTCGCCGGTTTCTTTCGCCGTTTCGATCATCTTCGCAATCAGCACATCGTCGAACCAGGCGTCTTCTTCGGTCTTGAACCGCTCGACCATGCCCGCCAGTTGCTCTGCCTTGCGCAGAGTACCGCCCACGGTGTCGGCCTCGATTTCAATCTTGCGCAGGTTCAGCAGGTCGCGCGGCGTCGTGAGTTTGAAGACCGAGTTCACCAACTCTCCGGCCACCGCATCGGTGGCGGTCAGAGCAAACAGTTGCGCCTCATTCATCTCGATGAACTCACGCAGGATATCGCGCGAGGTCGAAAACTTGACGTTCAGCAGTGGCGCGCGTTTTTGCTCGGTCGTCAGCAGGATGAACTGCCGGTTGACCCCGTTGGGGTTGAGGTAGAGCGCATCGTCCAGTTCAATCCCCACCTCGGGCGAATAACCCGAGATATCGACATGGAAATCCGTCAGCGCCGTGGTCTTGCCCGCCAGATGCTGCAACACGCGGTTATACCGCTCGACCAGAGCCGGGCTGGAGATGTGGACGAGATTGCCGAACATCAGGCCTTTTTCGATGAGGCGGATCATAATTCTTCCCCAAAATCTCGGCATACAAACAGCGGGACACGAAAATCGGAAACGTCTCCAACCTTCTCTGACGTAACCCAAAACACGCACTTTTTTAGAAACTTGCCAGGAAGTTCTGGCGCTACCAATTTAGAAAAAACGTGCAAATGGGAGTTTCTCACCCAGCTGTTTGCCTTCAAATTCCAACTAAACAGCTCGTCAATTAGTTTGTCTCTCGATGCTGCATTAGAAGGAGAGGCACCGTGTCGGTTTAACCTGCCAGCAAACATGACCTCTTCGCCGAAAGGATAGAACGAATTTCCAGCTTGCTTGTGTACAAACATGCTAGCAACGCCCTCGTTCTTTACGTGGTCTAGGTTTTTTTGCGGCGCCGAACGAGTAATGCCCCGCAGCCTCGTTTCTTACATCTCTCGCGAGTGAATACGATTCATCTAGTTGAAGTTCTTCCTTGAACTTGCGCAAGCAGTATTCGGCAACGCGTCTTACCTCGCTCTCAGCAGAATCTTTGCCGTTGACCAATTTCTTGATGCACTCATGAAACTCGAAGAGTTTCAAAGTCCAAATCCTCAAGATGCAGCTTTGTTGAATGAAAGCAGCAACGTTTATTGGTTCGTCTTTTTCGGAAGTCTGAGAAGTAGATAGAACCATACGCGCGATAACGTTCAACTCTGTAACTGCAAAACTACTCACCGCAAATAAAGCCAAACTGTCTCGGGAAACGTGGCTTAGTTCGCCCACATTCAGAGGCAATTCCTTAAAGTGTAGAGCAGAGTAGTTTTCGCCGCTCACCCCTTCCCCTCCAGATACCGCCGCTTGGCCTCTTCCATCCGGCCCATCTCACGGACGGCGTTTTCGATGGCGACCTCGTCGCTCTTGTCGGCATATCGGAACTCGCTGTCGGCGTAGCGGTTGATCTCTTGCATCACCATGTCCACCGTGATCGGCTGGCGCAGCTCCTCGATCATCGCCTTCTTGGTGTCGTAGTCGCGGAACAGGAACAGGTCGGGGTTTTCCATCCACTCGTCGGGCAGTTCGAAGTCCATCGCGCGGACCTTGACCGCGTCGGTAATGTTCTTGATGGCGCGGCCGGTAAAACGCTCATCCGCCTGCTGGATCGCCTTGAGGTAGGTGCCCAGCTTGGCAATGGTGTCCATCTGGCCGATCTCGCCAGACACCCGGTCATAAACCTGCAGCAAGGCGTCCTCATGCGGGCGGGAATGGCTTTCGAAACTGGCGGCGACGGCCTTCTTGATTTCCTGGGCGGCATAAGCGTCGTGTTCGCCCAGCGGGATGTCGTGGTTGCGGCCCATCAGCAGGTGCAGGATGTCGATATAATCCTCGCGCGTTTGTGGCCCGTCCACCAGAAACCGCGCGCCCGCCCGCTGGCGAAGGGCGTCATCAACATTCTCGGGGTAGTTCGAGAACATGCCAAAGGTGCAGTTGCCGCGCACGACAGTGTTGGCGCCGGCAAAGCTCTCCATCAGCACGGCAGTGATTTCCAGCTGGCCCGCGCTGGACTGCCGGTCGCCGCGTTTGCCCGCCAGCTGATCTATATCGTCGATCGTGCCAAAACCGATGACCGAGGGGTCGATGATCGTGTTGATGAACGCCTTGGCGTTCTGGCCGGATTTGCCCTGATAGCTGTCGATATTGTCGGTGCTCAGGTTCTGATAGCGGAACGGATAGCCCGCGTTCTGGCAGTAGTCATTGATCAGCCCGGCCATCATCTGGATCAGGGTCGTCTTGCCGGTGCCCGGCTTGCCGTCGCCCATGAAGGTAAAGATGAACCCGCCAAGCTCCGCGAACGGATTCAGGCGGCGGTCAAAATCATAAGCCATCAGCATCTTGGCCAGCTTCATGGCCTGATACTTGGCGATATGGTTGCCCACCACCTCGTTCGGTTTCTTGAACGTCATGGTGAGCGTGGTGGACTTGGCCTTCGACGCGGGCTCAAACCCCCGGATCGTCAGATCGTCGGCCTCGATATGCCAGGCGGCGTTCTGGAACGGGGCCAGATGATCAGCCGTTTGCGCGCGCAGAGCAGCTTTTTCCATCAGTTGCTCTGCATAGGCACTGGTGGCCGCGATCAGATGGGCATCATCTGGCGCGTGCTTGGCCAGAACCTGATCCAGCTCCCACAGGGCACCGTGCAGGGCGAGTTGGCCGTTGTCTGTCAGGACCTCTTCGATTTCACCGATTTCGACCGTGGTCTCCCCCAGATGCGAGGACATCAGATAGGCCAACGCATTACCGAAGGTGTGCAAGGTGATCAACGCTTCGGCGGTCAGCAGATCCGAGAATTCGGTCTTGCGCGCGGCGGCAAGATGTCCGGCCAGATTGGCGCGTTTCAGATCGGCCAGCGGGGTCTGGTCCGCATAGGTTTCGGCCACGGCTAAAGCGATGGCAATCGCCCGGCGGATCGCCTGCTGTGTGGTCGCCTGCTGTGGGGACACCAGCGCGTCGCCGTCATCCGCGGCCTCGATCCGTTCGACCAGATGCACCCCATCGGCCCGCGCAGTGCGGCGGGTTACCAACCCCGGCGTGGTCGACCGGAACCGCCGCCCCGTCGACACACCCGGAGACCGTTCGGCGGCGGCCTCGGCGGGTTTGGCTATACGCGGCGCATGCTCGAACCCGTTCAGCAATGCGGTGGCGGCAGGATAGTGCTTGCGAATATCGTCTTCGCGCAATTCCATCTGGTCTGACGTCAAACTCATTTCAAAATCGCCTTTGTATTATCAATATCGCAGAACCTGCCCAGACTTGCTGACCACGAACTTGCGCACATCCGCAAAGCCCGGCGGATTGCGTTCGGCCAGAACCTGGAACGGACGCTGGGGAAGGATGATCGAGCGCTGGGTGCGTGTGGCCCCGGTCTCGGCCCCCTGTCCGCCGAAGGGGTCCAACGCAAAGACCTCGCGCTCGACGGTCGAGAACCATCCGGCGCGTTCTTCGATGACCTCTTCGCTGTGCAGCTCTTCGGTGGTCCAGGCCAGTGCCCAGTCCTGCCCCGCGGGGGCTTGCGCGTCTTCCAGCACCTGCCGCAGAGGGCCGGACTGCTCGGTATAAGCCGAGGAATACATCGGACCCACATGAATGCGGCGTAGGTGTTTGGGGTGCAGGTCGTCGAAATCCTGATCGAAGCCTTTGGCGATGGTCACCAGTTTCAAGCCACCAAGCGACTGCGCCATCAGATGCGCCTGCACTTCGGGCCAGCGACGCTGGTCCTTGGGCAGGGCCGTTTTACCGCTGTCCTCCAACTGCATCAGGTAGATGACCGGCAGGTTGATCTGGCTGTCATAGACCGCCCAATGAATCAGGAATTTCCTACGTTCGCCCTCGGTCTCGATCCAATGGCACTCCGGATCATTGCGGGCCCAGAACAACTGACCTTTCAGCAATTCCTCGTAATAGAGTCTTTGAGACAGCGCGAATTGCAGCTTGGTGGGGATTTCCCTGTCGCTGATGATGGTCCGCACCATCTCGGTTTTCAGGTCATCTTCCGAGGGCATATTCGCCAGATGTACCTGCGCCTGCTGCGCGTCATTGGCCATGGTCAGCAACTCGGCCGCCACCGGAAACCCGCTGTCGCGCTTGTCCATGGCGAGGCTGCCAAAGAACCGCCCGGTATCACGCCCGACCAGCAGGTATTTCATGCTGAGCGCGCGGAAGGTGTAAAGCAGCCCCGAAAGGTAGCGCGACACGATCCGCACCTCTTGTTTGCTGATCGCACCTTCGGCCTCCATCGTCGCGGCCACGCGTAGGAGGTGGACGGTGATAACCTCGAATTTGCGGAAATAGCGGCGCGAGGCGAAGGTGTCGGTCAGACCGACATGGTCTTGGGTGGGGTCAGTCATTGGGCATACGTGAGCGACAAATTTTTGTCCTGCAATCTTCAAGTTGGGCTACAAAAATGAAGAGGTAGAGCCCAATGACGCCGCTCACCGGTAGTCCCCACTGCAAAAACAGTGGAATTCCAAGAAACATACCTGCGAAGGGCAGTGCCCACTCTTTTCTGTACTGACGCCAGAGAGCTTTTGAGAGAATTGCTTTTTCAAACGTAAACTCGTCCCCCCAATCCTCAGCAGCGTCTGGTGGGGACTTCACAAAGTAAGAGATCAGAAGCTGACCGGGTAGCATGGTCCAAATCGCGACCACACTTAGAGTTGGGATACTTGCAATCAGCCCGACGCCAAATGCAATCGTTAGGGCCACCGTTAGAATTGCCAGTACGGCTAGAGAGATATCTCGCGCAGAATAACGCACGCTCTCAACCACCATACAAATTCTTGTCATGCTTCTCGACAATCGAGGCAAACCGGCGCGCGAACCGCTCATCCGCCTTGGCCTTTTTCTCCAACACGTCGCGGGCAAAGACCATGTGGTCCTCATGCGCCTCAAGCATGTCGGCCATTTTCTGGTTGGTCGCGGTGCCGATGGCGGCCATGGCGGTTTGCGCCTCCTGGTCGGTCTGCACGCCGATCTCGTTGATGCGGTGGGCCACGTCCTGCTGCTGCGCGGTTTTCAGCGATTTGGTCAGGGCGTCATACAGCACCACACGCTGTTGCGTGTCTGTCTGCAGCTTGTTGATCAGCACCATCTGCGTCGCTGCCTGGTTCTGCAGTGAATCGACCCAGGTCTTGCCCTTTTCGATATAGCGCTCCAGCGTCTGGGACTTGGCCAGCTTGACCTGCTCTTCCTGAATCTTGGCGTTGTATTGCTTGTTCAGTTCGGCCAGTTCGGTTTCGAGCTTGGTGCGCGCGGCGGCGTCCTGCTCGACACTGATCTTGTTTTCCAGCGTGATGATCGCCGGGTCCATGCCCTGAATCTCGGCACGCAACGCTTCAAGTTCAGCCACGGTCGCCTCGCGGTCGTCCAGCGTGACGGTCAGGTTGTTCTCTACCTTCACGCGCTGCTCTTCCAGCACGGCCAGTTGTCCTTCCAGCAGCTTCACGATCACGTCTGATTTCGCGATCAGGTCCTGCAGCTTGTCGTCGATATTGGCTGAGCGCATCCGTTCTTGGCGCATGGACTCGGATTTACCCTTCGAGAAGATGCCCACGAACGATTCCCACCCGGTCTTCGAGCGCATCTCATCGAAATCCTTGGAAAACGCGCTGGTGACGTCGTCCAGCCCCATGATCAATTCGGCGATGTTCGCGTTCATCACCTCGGTATGGGCGTGCACGTCTTCAAGCGTGGCATTTTCGATGTCGATATCCGCTTCGGCCGTTCCGATCTTGGCGCGTGCGGCCTCGATCCGCGAGGTCAGCCCTTCGATCTGCGACTGGCTTTCGCGCACCTTGGCCTGGGTTTCCTCGATCAATGCTTCGAATTGCTGGTTCGACATCTGTCCAATCCTTGTTTTTCTTATCTACCCAACAAGATAGGGAATGTTATAACGATTTACATCCCCTTGGGTCTCTCAAATCACCGGAACTTTGGCAAAACCCTATCGAAAAAGATAGGCGTCAAAACCAACAGCTGGCTGGCTTTTGATGCTTTCTGGTCCTTGCAACGCACGCCGACCGATTTTTTGATCAAATCTGGATTGATTGACGCCCCCGGGTGGCCCTAGACATGTTCTGCGCCACCTGATTGGGTACGCGCAAATTCTTTCCCTGCCCGGAGGCCGACCCATGCTGGATACCACGACCGACCTGAAATCGCTTTTGAAGAACCCCGACCTTCTGGTCACCAAGGCCTATATCGGCGGGCAGTGGGTCGATGGTGACAACGGCACCTTTGCCGTCACCAACCCGGCCCGCGGCGACGTGATCGCCGAGGTCGCGGATGTCAGCCGCGCCCAGGTGGCCGGTGCCATCGCGCAGGCCGAGGCGGCACAGAAGGAATGGGCCAAGCTGACCGGCAAGGAGCGCGCCGCGATCCTGCGCCGGTGGTTCGACCTGATGATGGAAAACGCCGAGGATCTGGGCAAGATCCTGACCGCCGAACAGGGCAAACCCCTGGCCGAGGCGGTGGGCGAGATCGCCTATGGCGCGTCCTTCATCGAATTCTTCGGCGAAGAGGCCAAGCGGGTCTATGGCGAGACCATCCCCGGCCATCAGCGCGACAAGCGGATCATGGTGCTGAAACAGCCGATCGGGGTGGCGGCCTCGATCACGCCGTGGAACTTCCCCAACGCGATGATCACGCGCAAGGCAGGCCCGGCACTGGCCGCCGGCTGCGCCTTTGTCGCGCGCCCGGCCACTGAAACGCCCCTGTCGGCGCTGGTGCTGGCGCTGCTGGCCGAACAGGCCGGCGTTCCGGCGGGTGTGTTCAACGTGGTGCCCTCGTCACAGGCCAGCGAGATCGGCAAGGAGTTCTGCGAGAACCCCGGCGTGCGCAAGCTGACCTTTACCGGCTCGACCGAGGTGGGCCGGATCCTGCTGCGCCAAGCCGCGGACCAGGTCATGAAATGCTCGATGGAGTTGGGCGGCAACGCGCCGTTCATCGTGTTCGACGACGCCGATCTGGATGCCGCCGTCGAAGGCGCGATGCTGTGCAAGTTCCGCAACAACGGCCAGACCTGCGTCTGCGCCAACCGCATCTATGTTCAGGCCGGTGTCTATGACGCCTTTGCCGCCAAGCTCAAGGCCGCGGTCGAGGCGTTGAAAATCGGCGACGGCTTGTCCGATGGCACAACGACCGGCCCGCTGATTAGCGACGAGGCGGTGGCCAAGGTGCAGGAACATATCGCCGATGCCACGGCCAATGGCGGCGCGATCCTGACCGGTGGCCTGCCGCACGATCTGGGCGGCACCTTCTTCCAGCCGACGATTATCACCAACGTGACCCAGGACATGAAGGTCGCGCAGGAAGAAACCTTTGGCCCGCTGGCGCCCCTGTTCAAGTTCGAGGACGAGGACGAGGTCATCGCCATGGCCAATGACACGATCTTCGGCCTCGCCTCGTATTTCTACGCCAAGGATCTGAGCCGCGTGTACAAGGTGGCCGAGGCGCTGGAATACGGCATCGTCGGCATCAACACCGGGATCATCAGCTCGGAACTGGGTCCGTTTGGTGGCGTTAAGCAATCCGGCCTTGGCCGTGAAGGCAGCCACCACGGCATGGAAGACTATCTTGAGATGAAATACATCTGCATGGCGGTCTGATCGGACGGACCATGAGACAAGGGCGCCTTTGGGCGCCCTTTTTCTTTTCAAGCGTCATGAAAAAACCCCGCGTCCGGAGGAACGCGGGGTTGTGCGACAACCGAGGGAGGAGACGATTATCGCCGCTTGGGCGGTCTCAGCCTCAGTTCACGGGCTTGGCGTCAACCACGTCCTTTTCGATCGCCTTGGTCGAGGTGATCTCGATCCGGCGCGGTTTCAGCGCCTCGGGCACCTCGCGCTTCAGGTCGATGTGCAGCATACCGTTTTCCAGGCTGGCGCCGGTCACGCGGACATGGTCAGCCAGGGCAAAACGACGCTCGAAAGCGCGGGTGGCGATGCCGCGATGCAGATAGGTGCGCTTGGTGTCTTCGGTGGCTTTCTTGCCGGCCACGACCAGCGCGTTTTCCTTGACTTCGATCGTCAGGTCATCTTCGGCAAAGCCGGCGACTGCGATCGAAATGCGATACGCATCGGCATCGGTTTTTTCGATGTTGTACGGGGGATAGCTGGGTTGTGACACGTCGCTGGTCATGACCCGATCCATGATGTCGGCAATCTGGTCAAAGCCGACGGTTGCACGGTGCAGTGGTGCAAAATCAAAGCTACGCATGTTCGTTATCCTCATGTTCAGAGCGATTTACGAGTTTTGCCCTCCGATTGGACGGGCGTTGGCGATCGTCGGACCCCGGTTTGGCTGCCCGACACACATGAGATGGGAAAGGATCTGGCTGAGTTCAAGACCCGCCGGAGCTGATGAATTTCGCGCCCGAGCTGGATTTGCCCGAGCCGACCTGCAGCCGCCGGATCTTGGCCTTTGGCTGCGGCGCATCCCGCCGCATGATCGCCTTGAGGTCCGAGACGATCCCCTCAAGTTCCATGCCGAACACGACCTTGCGACGGCCGTCGGTACCAACCGCCGATACCACAGAAAGGATCTGCCAACGCGGCCCGTTTCGCGCCAGAATGGCCGAACCGGAGGATCCGAACGTGACATCGCAATTGAAGGTAATCAGGCCTTGGCGCCGCTCCAGAATCCGGCAGGACCGCTGGCGCGTGATTGCCTCGGATCGGCCGCGCCCGTACGAAGCGATGCTGATTTCATCCCCGGCGACCCGGCCACTGTGCAAAGCAAATGGGTTGGCGACGGTATACGGGATCGGTTGATCGAGTCGCATCAGGGCGACATCGACCCGGACCATCTCGGGTGACAGGCCAACCCGGGGATCATAGTCGGGAAGGACGGCGATCTGCACGACCGTGCCTTCGGCAAGCGCATGTCCATCGCTCAGACCTGCGCGAAAGGTGACTTCGCCGGGTGCATAGGTCCGGCCGGTGGCCTTGTCCGTCGCACAATGGGCTGCGGTCAGAACAAGATCCTGCGCGATCAGCGTGCCGGTGCAGAATGAGCGGTCTCCGATGTCCAGCCGCCCGATCGCCTCCCAACCATACAGGTCGTCCCGATCGGTCAGCCGGCGCTTGCCACTGTCCTGGGCCACCGCCGACGCAGCAATCCCGGCCAAAATCAGGGCCGCTGTCACGATACGGCAGGTCATGGCCGGACAAACCTTGCGCCGACGTTCTTTCCCGGCTCGAGCGTCTTGCCGGACGCGCCGAATCCATTCCCTGCGGACAGCTCGGTGCGCAGCACCTCCAGCGACTCTTCCAGCGCTGTTCCCAACGATACCCGCCGGCCTTCCAATTCGGCCTTCGCGGACACGACCGATACGATCCGGGGGTGATCCCCTGAGAACGAGAAGATCGGCGCGCCGGACGCACCCAAATCCACGTCACAGGACATGACCAGCACCCCCGATTGCTGCGCCATGACCGAGCAGACCTGTTGCAGAGAAGGGGCTTCTGCGCGGTTGTGGGCGTACGAAACCACTCCGACATCCTCGCCACGCGTTGGCCGGTAGCCGGTTTCAAACGGGATCACGGTCGTATTTCGGATCGGCTGCCACAACTCGATCAGCGCGACGTCGTGGCGCACGCGGCTGACGGATGCGGCGCGGTCATACTCGTACTCCGGATGAATGACCGCCTGGCGCGCCGTGCGATAGGCCGATGCGCGGCCGTGTCGCCACCCCGCCAGAAACTCGATTTGGCCCGGATCAATTCGTTGGCGGGTCGCTTGGTCGAACAGACAATGCGCTGCGGTCAGAACAAGCGTGGGAGAGATCAGCGCACCAGTGCAGAAGCCGGTGCCGTCGATGTTCAGCCGTCCGACCGCCATCCATTCGCGCCCGGAATCCGAGGTTTCAAGGCTTTGTAGCCCAGTATCCTGCGCCGTGGCTGCCAATGGCAGAACACATAACGCTATCGCCCTGATCCATGTGCGCACGCGGTTCTCCGGCATGAGGTATCGGCCAATCTACTTACGCGTGGCGTTTGGCGAAAATAGGGCAGAGCCGGACCGCGCCTAATCCGCACCAGACTGATGCGTCGGCGCATCAGGCCCGATCACCGCAGGATCGGCACCGTATCCGCAGGGTGTCCGGCCCGATCCAGTGCAGGGGGCCGAGGCCCGCCCGTGGCCCAATCCAACAGCTCGACCGTATGCACGATGGGCAGTCGGGTGCCCGACCCGATCTGCATCATGCAGCCGATGTTGCCGGCCGCGATCAGATCGGGGTTCTTGGCCTCGAGCGTACGCACCTTGCGCTGTTTCAACTTGGCCGAGATCTCGGGCTGCATCAGGTTGTAGGTGCCCGCGCTGCCACAGCACAGGTGGCTGTCGGCGGGTTCGACCACGGTGAACCCCGCCCTTTTCAGCAGGTCTTTGGGATAGGTCTTGATCTGCTGCCCGTGTTGCAGCGAGCAGGCCGCGTGATAGGCCACCGTCAGTCCCTTGTCGTCACCCAGCGGCAAGTCCAGCTGCATCAGGATCTCGCTGACATCCATGGCAATGCCCGACACCCGCGCCGCGTCCTCGGCCAGCGGATCGTCGCGGAACATGTGCCCGTAATCCTTGACGGTGGTGCCGCAGCCCGAGGTGTTGATGACGATCGCATCCAATCCCTTGCCGTCCATCTCGCGCGTCCAGGCACGGATATTGGCGGCGGCGGTGGCATGGCTTTCGCGGGTCTTGCCCATGTGATGGGTCAACGCTCCGCAGCAGCCGGCGCCCTCGGCCACGACGACCTCGCAGCCCAGCCGGGTCAGCAGGCGGATCGTGGCATCGTTGATGTCGGTGTTCAGCGCCTTTTGCGCACAGCCCGTCATCAGAGCCACGCGTTTGATCGCCTGCCCCTTGGGCGCAAAGCTTTGGGGCTCGTCATTGCGGCTGACCGGCGGGATGTGTTTCGGCGCCATGTCCAGCATCGCCTTCAGGCGCGCGTCGGGCATCAGAAAGCGGAACGGCCGCCCCAGCTTGGCCCCGATCAGCGCCCAGCGGAATCGCATCGGATAGGGCAGGATCCGCGCCAGAACCCACCGCAGCGCCCGGTCCGAGAAGGGGCGCGTGTAGCGGTTTTCGATATATTCACGCGCGTGATCGACCAGATGCATGTAATGCACGCCCGACGGGCAGGTCGTCATGCAGGCCAGGCAGGACAGGCAGCGGTCAATATGCTTGACGGTCTTTTCATCCGGCACACGCTCGTTTTCCAGCATGTCCTTGATCAGGTAGATGCGCCCGCGGGGGCTGTCCAATTCGTCGCCCAGGACCTGATAGGTCGGGCAGGTGGCGGTGCAGAACCCGCAATGCACGCAGTTGCGCAAAATCTCGTTTGCGCGACGGGTGCCGGGGTCTTTCAACTGGTCTTCGGTGAATGTGGTCTGCATCGCCCTATCCCATCAGCCCGGGGTTGAACACGCCGCGCGGGTCGAATTTCTGTCGAATCCCCTGTGTCAGAGCCGCAATGCCCTGCGGTTCCGGCTGGAACCGGCCCAGCCGGGCAAGGGTATCGGCCCCGGCCCGCACCAGCGTGGCGTGGCCGGAAAACGCGCCAATGCGCGCGCGCAGGTCGGTGCCTGCGGGCACCAGCGCCCAGATCAGCCCCCCGCCCCAGTCGAACAGGGTCCGATCAGCCTCGGCCCGCGCGGCGATTTCGGGCGCGTCGCCGGGTTTGACCGAGATCCGCCAGACATCGCCGGGCGTGTCGGCGAAATCGGCTGCATCGCGGACCCTCTGCCACAGGGCGTCCGACGGCTCTGCCGGATCAACCGCGCCGAACTGGCCCAGCAACTCCTGCAGGCGCCCGGTGCGGTACGAGACCGATTCCGCAAACCCCTCGATCCGGATTAAGGCGCGCTGCTGCTGCGGATCATAGGCCGCGCCGGTGACCTCAAAGGGTGATTTCAGCGCCTCGGACAGGATGCGAACTGCGGTCGCGGCGTCCTTGGCGGGTATGGCCAGCGTCGCGCTGGCCTCGGGTTTGGGCAGCACCTTCAGCGATACCTCGGTCAGCACGCCCAGCGTGCCCCAGGACCCGGCCATCAGCTTGACCAGATCATAGCCGGTGACGTTCTTCATCACCCGGCCGCCATTCTTGATGACCTGCCCCCGCCCGTCGACAAAGCGCACACCCAGTAGGAAATCGCGGCAGGCCCCGGCCTGGATCCTGCGCGGCCCCGAGACGTTGGCGGCCACGACACCGCCGATCGTGGGCGCGCCCGTGGACCCCAGCAAGGCGCGATGATCCATCGGCTCGAACGCCAGCTGCTGACCTTCGGCCTCCAACGCGGCCTCGATCTCGGCCAGCGGGGTTCCGGCCTGCGCCACAAGCGTCAGCGCCCCCGGCTCGTACAGGGTGATCCCGCGCAGCCCCTCGGTGCTCAGCACCTGGTCGGGGCCGTCCACGCCACGGGTTCCCCCGCCCTTGATCCGCACCGGGCCGTTCAGCCCGGCCACGATTTCGGCCAGTTCAGACTCTGATTCAGGTCTCATTGCGGGGTCCGTTCTGTGTTGGGAATTCATTCCGCCGCCATCTTCAGGGTGCGGCGGGGTGCACTGGCATCCAGCGGGAACACCTTGGCGGGGTTCAGCAGCCATTTCGGGTCGAACACGTCCTTGACGGCCATCTGCGCCTCAAGGTCCTGCGGCGCGTATTGGTGATGCATCAGGTCGCGTTTTTCGATGCCCACCCCATGCTCGCCGGTCAGGCAGCCGCCGGCGTCGACGCACAGTTTCAGGATCTCGGCCCCGAAGGCCTCACATTTTTCCAGATCGCCGGGCTTGTTCGCATCGAACAGGATCAGCGGGTGCATGTTGCCGTCGCCGGCGTGGAACACGTTGCCCACCGCCAGACCGTATTCCTTGCTCAGTTCGCCGATGCGGCGCAGCACGTCCGGCAGGGCCGACACCGGGATCGTTCCGTCCAGGCACATATAGTCGTTGATCTGCCCCATCGCGCCAAAAGCCGACTTCCGGCCCAGCCAGATGCGGGCGC
Organism: Ruegeria sp. CRTD044; assembly: GCF_059613485.1. Classification (NCBI taxonomy): domain Bacteria; kingdom Pseudomonadati; phylum Pseudomonadota; class Alphaproteobacteria; order Rhodobacterales; family Roseobacteraceae; genus Ruegeria; species Ruegeria sp. CRTD044. Next base: position 326,585 of record NZ_JBXWSP010000003.1, read on the forward strand.
TTTCCTCGGCCGACTGGCTTTCGCGCAGCTCGACCGGGTTGTGGCGTTTGGCGATCTCGACGATCTTGGCCAACTGGCTATCGATCTCGGCGTCCGAGCCTTCGACTTCGACGATCAGCAGCGCCTCGCAATTCGGATAGCCGGCATGGGCAAAATTCTCGCAGGCTTCGATGCACAGCCGGTCCATGAACTCGATCGCCACGGGCAGGATGCCCGACTTGATGATGTCCGAAACGCATTCGCCCGCCACCGCATTGTCATCAAAGCCCATCAGGACCGGGCGCGCGCCCTCGGGCTTGCGGAGGATGCGCAGCGTCGCCTCGGTGACGACCCCCAGCTGACCTTCCGAGCCGCAGATCACTCCCAGCAGGTCCAGCCCGCCGGAATCCAGATGCGCGCCGCCGATCTCGACCACGCGGCCATCCATCAGCACCATGGTCACGCCCAGCAGGTTGTTGGTAGTCACGCCGTATTTCAGGCAATGCGCCCCGCCCGAGTTCATCGCGATATTGCCCGCGATGGCGCAGGCCAGCTGCGACGACGGATCGGGCGCATAGAAGAAATCCTGCTCCTCGACCGCGCCGGTGACGCTCAGATTGGTGCGGCCGGTCTGCACGCGGATGAAGCGGTTGTCATAGTCGACCTCAAGCACCTCGTTCATGCGGGCCACGCCCAGGATCACGCAATCGGCCGTAGGCAGCGCCCCACCGGCCAGCGAGGTCCCGGCCCCGCGCGGCACGACCGGCACGCCTTCGTCATGGCAGATGCCCAGAATGTCCGAGACCTCCTGCGTCGAGGACGGCAGAACCGCGATCATTGGCGCGCATTTGTAGGCGGTCAGGGCGTCGCATTCATAGGCGCGGGTTTCGGCCGGATCGGCGATGATGGCATCTTCGGGCAGGACCTGCCGCAGACGGGCAAGCACGCTGGCCTTGCGGGCCAGAACGTCGGGGTTGGGCTGTGGCATGTCCATGGCGAGTCCTCCGATTTGGTAAAATAATATTACCAATTTCTGCGTCTGGCAAGTTGCCTTCGTCGGACGTACTGTCGCGCCATGACATTGACCGAACGCGCCCTGCTGTTTTCGCCCCTGGACTACGCCGCCGTCCTGCTGTTGCTGATCGCCTGGCAATGGATCGGATGGCGGATCGAGAACCCCGCGCCCGGCAAGCGCTCGGTCGCGGTGATGATGGATGAATTCCGCCGCTGCTGGATGCGCGAAATGGTGACCCGTCAGCCCCGCATGTTCGACGCCCAGGTCGTGGGCACGATGCGTCAGGGCAGCACGTTCTTTGCCTCGACCACGATGATCGCCATCGGGGGTGGGCTGGCCCTTCTGGGCAATACCGAGCGGCTGTCGGGCGTCGCCAAGGATCTGGCGATAGGCAGCGCGCCGGCCATGGTGTGGGAGGTCAAAATCCTGATCGTGCTGCTGTTTCTGTCGAATGCCTTTCTGAAATACGTCTGGGCGCATCGGTTGTTCGGCTACTGCGCGGTGCTGATGGCGGCGGTGCCGAACGACCCAGAGGATCCGCAGGCCTATCCCCGCGCGGCGCAGGCGGCCGAGATCTGCGTGACCGCCGCGCGCAGCTTCAACCGTGCCCTGCGCTCCACCTATTTCGCGCTGGCGTCGCTGGCCTGGATCCTGGGCCCGATCGCGCTGATCATCGGCACGCTTCTGACGCTGGGAGTGCTGTACCGACGCGAGTTTGCCTCGCATTCCCGCGCGATCCTGCTGAGCCTGCCGCCGGACACGCAGACGTGATCGCGCCCCGCCCGATCAGATCATAGACTGGCGAAATGCGACACCTGATCCCCTGCCTGCTTCTGGCCGCCCCGGCCCTCGCCGACCCGCCGATGGTCGAAAATGTCACCGCGACGCGCACGGGCGAGACCTGGCGATTCGACGTGACCATCCGCCACCCCGATACCGGGTGGGACCACTATGCCGATGGCTGGCGTGTTCTGGCGATGGACGGGACCGAGCTGGGGATGCGGGTGCTGCATCACCCGCACGAGACCGAGCAGCCCTTTACCCGATCGCTGGGCGGGGTCGCGATCCCCGAAGGCGCGAGTCAGGTTCAGGTACAGGCCCGGTGCAGTGTCGATGGTTGGAACGCGGACACCACGCTTGTGGCTCTGGACTGATCGTCAGAACACGCCCAGCGACAACCCGGCGCCCAGCGCCGCGCCGATCTCGCGACATTTGTCCAGTTCATCCTCGGGGATGGTCTTTTCCGCCAATATCGCCTCGGGCGTCTGGGCATGGGTGCAGACGATGAGGGGCGGCTGCACCTCTTTCAAACGCCAACCGGTGGCGATGCGTGCCAGTTGCCGCGCCGCGTTCTGACCGTCGGACCCGGCGCAGATCATCTGCGCATAGGGCCGCCCCTCGATCCGGCCCAGAACCGGATAGTAGCATCGGTCGAAGAAGTCCTTCATGACGCCTGACAGCGCCGCCAGGTTCTCGGGCGCGCAAAAGATGTATCCGTCGGCCGCGAGCAGATCGTCGGGCCCCGCCTGGTCGGCGGGTTTCAGGCTGACCTCGGCCTCGGCGCCGGCCGCCCGTGCGGCCGCCTCGGCCATCTGCCGGCTTCCGCCGGTGCGGGAATGGTAGACGATCAGCAGACGGGCCACGGCGGTCAGGCCCGATGGTACGGGCCGCCCGACAGGATCGTCGCGGCACGATAGAGTTGTTCGGACAGCATCACCCGGACCAGCATATGCGGCCAGACCATCGCGCCGAAAGAAATCGAAAAATCAGCCTCAGCCCGCAGCGCCGGGTCGATCCCGTCGGCACCACCGATGACAAAGGCCAGATCCTGCCGGCCCATGTCACGCCACCCGGCCAGTTTCTGCGCGAAATCGGGTGACGACATCACCTTTCCCCGCTCGTCCAATGTGCAGATCACCGCCCCAGTGGGCATCGCCTTGCGCAGCAAGCCGGCCTCGGCGCCCATACCGGCGTTCTTCTTGTCTTCGACCTCGATCACGCGCGCAGGCCCCAGGCCTAGGCCGCGGCCGGTCCGGTCGAAACGGGTCAGATAGTCGTCAAGCAGGTTCTTCTCCGGTCCGGCACGCAATCGCCCGACCGCACAAATGCTGATACGCATGTCGCTCTCGCCGCCGGCCCTTCAATACGGGCCGGGATGGCGCCTCAGTTGGCCGAGGCGCTGCCGCCCTGAGGCAGCCACATCTTTTCCAGCTGGTAGAATTCGCGCACTTCGGGGCGGAAGATATGGACGATCACGTCGCCCGTATCGATCAGCACCCAGTCGCCGGCATCCTTGCCTTCGACCTTCGAGGTGAAACCGAATTCCTGCTTGATGCGATCCGTCAGCTTTTCCGCCATCGCCGACACCTGACGCGTCGACCGGCCCGAAGCGATGACCATGTAGTCGGCCACCGAAGACTTGCCCTGCAGGTTGATCTGCACAACATCTTCGGCCTTGTCATCGGAAAGTGAGGAAAGGATGCGTTCAAGCAGCTTGTCGCTGATTGACTGAGAGCGGGCCATCACAGCGGCCCCTTCATCGGCGGGCAAACCCGCCTGTGTGTGTAGAGACAGGACATGGTCCTCCTTGCTAAAGCGCCGCGTAACCCCGGCGCCGGGGTACTATTAAGGTAGCAAGGCAATTGCAACATTTCAATGAACGGCAACCGTTGATGGCACGGGGTTGATCAATCCGTGTCCAGATGTGGCACAGAGGTGTCGGTGGCGCCCTGCCCCAGCAGGCGCACTTCGCGCTGCGGGAAGGGAATCGAAATGCCCTCGGCCTGGAATGCATCCCACAGCGCCAGATAGACATTGCCGCGGATGTTGGTCAGGCCGGCCGTCGGGTCCCGGATCCAGAACCGCAGCACGTAATCGACGCTGCTGTCGCCGAACCCGGTGATGTGGCAGACCGGTTCGTGCTTGCCGCCGCTCAGAACGCGTTTGACTGATTTCACCGTTCGCACGGCGGTCTCGCGCACCTTGTGCGGGTCGTCGCCGTAGCTGGTGCCGAAGGTCAGATCGAGGCGGACGAACTCGTCGGAATGGGACCAGTTCACCACCTGCCCGGTAATCAGATCCTCGTTCGGGATCAGGTATTCGCGCCCGTCGCGGGTAACGACCGAGACGTAGCGGGCGCCCAGCGCGTTGATCCAACCGAACGTATCGCCCAGCGAGATCACGTCGCCCGGCTTGATCGACCGGTCCATCAGGATGATGATCCCCGAGATCAGGTTCGACACGACCTTTTGCAGGCCGAAGCCGATGCCCACGCCGACCGCACCGGACAACAGCGCGATCCCGGTCAGGTCGAATCCCAGCGTCCGGATCCCGACCAGAAAGACCAGCCCGTAAAACGCGACCTGGATACCCTTGGCCAGCAGCACCTGCATAGAAGGCGAGATGTCGTCATTGCTTTTCAGCCCGCGTTCAGCCGCCCGGGTGCCAAGCCGCGCCAGCACCAACAACGTGCCAATTAGCAGAATGGCCTTGAGAATCCCCAATGCCGAGATGTGAAGGCTGCCGATCGAAATGGCCACGCCGTCCAGAAACTCGGCTACGTCATCGGTCAGACTCAGCGCGACCAGCGTGGCGTAGATCCACATCGACCAGCGGAAGATGCGCCGAATCGTCCGGTTGCGGACCAGTCGCGAAATCAGCGCGATCGCCAGCCACGCGGTTGCCAGCGTTGCCAGAACACCGATGATGTAACTCCGCGATGGCCAGGTGACCTGCTGCATCACCAGATAAACGCCCCAGGCCAGCACGACGAAGTAGACCAGCGTCATCCGCTGCATCAGCTGAACCAGAACCCGCAACCGCCATTTTGGCCATCCACTGCGTGCCCGCGCCCAGGCTTCCCACCGGCTTTTTGTCAGCAGAGTCAAAAGGAAGGACAGCGCCACCAGCCCTAGGATGATGGCGATCTGATACTGCCTCCACCCCGGAGTCACGATCAGCTCGACCAGGTTCCCAAGCTGCAACAGAAAGGCCTCGGCCATGTTGTCGAACAGCTCTGAAATCGAACTTGGGATCAAATCATTGTCCATGCGGGTCTCCTGCCGCCAGATTGAACAGCAATGTGGCGGCTTGCAAGGCCCACCGACCTGTCCCGGGACGCGGATTGAGCCTTGATTGACGAGGGGGCGCGATATATCTGGATCGCATGAGATTCCATCAGGCCCCTGCTCCGAACCTGCAAGACCGCGCGCGCCTGCGTGAACGGTTCTTCGGGGCCGCCCGCACGGTTCTGGCCCGCCTATAATCGGCGCCCAGCCACTCGCCAGCATTTCTCAATACAGACGGGAGAGGACCGATGTCCCCCAAAACACTCTATGACAAGATCTGGGATGCCCATGTCGTGCACGAAGCCGACGATGGCACCTGCCTGCTTTATATCGACCGCCACCTGGTGCACGAAGTCACCAGCCCACAGGCGTTCGAAGGCCTGCGCATGGCGGGCCGCAAGGTGCGCGCGCCGGAAAAGACCATCGCCGTGCCGGACCACAACGTGCCCACCACGCCCGACCGCGTGAACGGGATCGAAAACCCCGAATCGCGCATCCAGGTCGAAGCGCTGGACAAGAACGCCCGCGAATTCGGCATTCACTACTACCCGGTGAATGATATTCGTCAGGGCATCGTCCACATCGTCGGCCCCGAACAGGGCTGGACCCTGCCGGGCATGACCGTGGTCTGCGGCGACAGCCACACCGCCACCCACGGCGCTTTCGGCGCGCTGGCCCACGGCATCGGCACCTCCGAGGTCGAGCATGTTCTGGCCACCCAGACGCTGATCCAGAAGAAGTCCAAGAACATGAAGGTCGAGATCACCGGCAAGCTGCAGCCGGGCGTGACCGCCAAGGACATCACCCTGGCCGTGATCGGCAAAACCGGCACCGCCGGCGGTACCGGCTATGTCATCGAATATTGCGGCGAAGCGATCCGCGACCTGTCGATGGAAGGCCGCATGACCGTCTGCAACATGGCCATCGAGGGCGGCGCCCGCGCCGGCCTGATCGCGCCGGACGAAAAGACCTTTGAATACGTCAAGGGCCGCCCGCACGCCCCCAAGGGCGCGCAGTGGGAGGCCGCCCTGGCCTGGTGGAAGACGCTCTATTCCGATGACGACGCCCATTGGGACAAGGTCGTCACCATCCGTGGCGAGGACATCGCCCCCGTGGTCACTTGGGGCACCAGCCCCGAAGACGTTCTGCCGATCACCGCGACCGTGCCCAACCCCGAGGATTTCGAGGGCGGCAAGGTCGAGGCCGCGCGCCGCTCGATCGAATACATGGGTCTGCAGCCGGGTCAGAAACTGAGCGACATCGAGATCGACACCGTCTTCATCGGCTCCTGCACTAACGGCCGGATCGAGGATCTGCGCGCCGCCGCCGAGATCCTGAAGGGCAAAAAGATCAAGGACGGCATCCGCGCCATGGTCGTGCCCGGCTCGGGCCTCGTCCGCGCCCAGGCCGAAGAGGAAGGCATTGCCGAGATATTCAAGCAGGCCGGGTTCGAATGGCGTCTTGCGGGCTGCTCGATGTGCCTGGCCATGAACCCCGACCAGCTGACCCCGGGCGAACGCTGCGCCGCCACCTCGAACCGCAATTTCGAGGGCCGTCAGGGCCGCGGCGGACGCACCCATCTGCTGAGCCCCGCAATGGCTGCCGCAGCGGCAATCACGGGAAAGCTGACAGATGTGCGCGAATTGATGTAAGGTCCCCTCATATCTAGATATTTGAGGGAGAGACTGAAATGAGTGAATGGGTCAAATGGCTCCTGATGGGGCTTCTATCGATAGTGTTCGGCATATTCGTGCTGGGCGCACCGGTCGTGGCATCCGTGGCAGTTACCGTGGTCACCGGCGTCCTTTTGCTGGTATCCGGCGTTCTGCAAGTCGTCGGCGGTTTCACCGTCGAAGGAACCGGCAACAAGATCCTGGCCTTCATTATGGGTGCGGTCATGCTGTTCCTGGGCTGGTCGTTTCTGGACCATCCGCTGGCGGGCACTCTGACGCTGGCAACAGTCGTGCTTATCCTGTTCATGGCAGGCGGGATCGCACGGATCATTCTCTCGTTTCAGATGCGAGGCACGTCATTTTTCTGGCCAACCCTGATCTCGGGCATCTTGTCGATCATCCTGGCAGGCATCATCTGGTCTTATGCAAGCAGCGAACCTGCCGCTTTGCTGAGCCTTCTGGGTATCCTGCTGGGCATCGAGATGCTGTTCAACGGGTTCGGGTTGGTCTTCATGGCGTTCTTCGTCAAGAACGCGCCCAAAGACGAAACTACAGAAGCTCAACAAGCTTGAAACGCGGGGCATGGGGCCTGACCTCTCCCGCAGGAGTGTGAACATGGAAAAGTTTGAAAAAGTCCACGGTGTGGCAGCCCCCATGCCCCTGATCAATATCGACACCGATATGATCATTCCCAAGGTGCACCTGAAAACGATCAAACGGTCCGGCCTCGGCGTCGTGCTGTTCGACGAGATGCGCTATCACGATGACGGGCGCGAAAACGAAGAGTTCGTCCTGAACAAACCCGCTTATCGCAACGCCGAGATTCTGGTGGCCGGCGACAACTTCGGATGCGGCTCATCTCGGGAACACGCGCCTTGGGCGATCAAGGATTTCGGTATCAAGGTGGTCATCTCGACCAGCTTCGCCGATATCTTTTTCAACAACTGCTTCAAGAACGGCATCCTGCCCATTGTGGTCGAAGAACACCACCACGTCATGCTGATGGAGGATGCCCACAAGGGCGAGAACGCGCGCATGACCGTGCATCTGGAAGATCAGCAGATCGTCACCTCGGACGGCGTCGTGATCGAGTTTGATATCGACCCGCACCGCAAGCATTGCCTGCTGAACGGTCTGGACGATATCGGCCTGACGATGGAAAAAGATCACCACATCGACTCGTTCGAGTCCCATGCCAGCCAGGCGCGCCCCTGGGTGTGATTCTGGGGAAGAACCTGTGGATACTCAACCTGACGGGGTCGCCAAGGCGGCCCCGTTCGCATTCTTGGGGTTAAAGTCAAAGCAACCACAACATGTAGAGAACCATTTCCATTACACGTCGAATTTGCGACGTGAATGATGCAAAGCCGCACCAGTTTCGCCATCTTTTTGCCCGAAATCACGTGTTTTCTGCACCTCGGCTTGAGCGAAATGCCGCTTATCGCCAATGATGGCGCTAAAGGGGCATCCGCCAAATATCGAGATTGGCGGGCATCAAGTTGGAACCAAGTCGGCAAAGAATCGACTGGTCCGGTTTGGAAAGGGTTCGGATAGTGATTGCTCGCACAACAGGGGCTGCGATACGGGGATTGTTGGTGGCACTTCTGGTGCTGACACCCGCATTGTATCTGCCCGCATCTACGTCCAACGGGACCGAGATCGTTGTCTTTCTGGCAATCCTGGCATTCATCCTAACATTCGCCGAATACAACTCGGCCTTTCCCAGCTTTATCGAATTCCGCGATGCGCCGCCCGTGAACAGACTGCGCTTTGTCGGCCTGATGTCGATGATCTCGTTCCTGACCTTGATCTGCAAGAACGCCTATGCGCCGACGGAACTGACCAGCACCGTGTATTCGGTCGGCCTGGCCGTCGCGAATGTCGTCGACTTCCCCTATTCGCCTGTCCGCCTGGTGGTGTTGATGCTGCCTGCTGACGCGAGCCAACCCCTGGTCGAGTTGGTGCGCATAACGGCAAGTGTCGCCTATGTCGCCGCTTTGGTCACGATCGCCAGCTTCGCCTACGCGGTCAAACTGCGTGGATGGCCCACTGGCAATGGGGCGTTCAATGTCTGGACCAACCTGCCCCTGTTCGACCCCACCAAGGGTGGAGACGTGGTGACCCGCCTGCAGCGCGACGGTCGACTGAACATCTCGGTCGGCGTTCTCCTGCCGTTCCTGATTCCGGCCCTGATCAAGCTGCTCACGGATTTCATTGATCCGCTGTCGTTGTCCAATCCGCAGACGCTGATCTGGACCATGAGCGCGTGGGCCTTCCTGCCGGCCAGCATGATCATGCGCGGGATGGCAACCCTGCGCATTGCCGGGCTGATCGTGGAAAAACGCCGCGCCTACTCGACCGCCGAGACGACCCAAACCGCATGATCCGTATTCTTGTTCTGCTGTTGCTGCCGTTTGCGGCGCAAGCAGAGCCAGTGCGCGTTGCCAGCTTCAATGCTGAGCTAGGCCGGAAAGGTCCGGGCCTGCTGCTGCGTGATCTTCGGCGTGATGATCCCCAGGTGCAGGCCGTGATTGACGTTCTGACCGCCACTGCCCCCGATGTTCTGGCCTTGCAAGGTATCGACTGGGACCATGACAACCTGGCCCTGTCCGCTCTGGCTGATCGGTTGCGCGCGGCAGGGCTGGATTACCCGCATCTCTTCGCTGGCCAGCCCAACTCGGGGCTGATGACATCGCTTGATCTGGACGGGGACGGAGAACGGGGCGGACCCGGGGACGCTCAGGGATGGGGCCGTTTTACCGGGAATGGCGGGCTGGCCGTGCTGTCCCGTTATCCGATCGCAAAGGATCAGGTTCGTGACCTTTCGACGCTGCTGTGGAAGGACCTGCCCGGCGCGACGCTACCCACCCGTGGCGGGTTGCCCTTCCCGTCTGAACAGGCCCGCGCGGTTCAGCGCCTGTCTTCGACCGCCCATTGGATCGTTCCGGTGGAGACGCCTCAAGGCAGCCTGAACCTGATGACCTTTCACGCCACCCCTCCTGTCTTTGACGGGCCTGAGGATCGCAACGGATTGCGCAATCGCGATGAGATCCGGCTGTGGTCGGTGTTGCTTGACGGCGGGCTGGGTCCAACCCCGAAAAGTCGTTTCATCATTGCCGGGGACGCCAATCTTGACCCGAACCTGGGCGAGGGGCGCAATGAAGCCATACGCGATCTGTTACAGCACCCCAGCCTGCAGGATCCGCAACCCGTGGATGGCGCAGGCTCGGCTGTAACGGTGGTTTGGAAAGCGGTGGGCGAACGGCGTGTTGACTATCTGCTGCCATCGGCCGACTGGGTGGTTGAAGACGCCGGCATCCACTGGACCGACGCCAACGGTGTGCCCCTTGCCGCGGCCCGCAAGGCCAGCCGACATCGTCTGATTTGGGTTGACCTGTCACACCCGGACATGCGGCCGGGCCTATGACAGGCCCTGAACTCGATCCACGTCTGTGGTTCGCGGGCTATCATGCCACACGGACAGCACAGCGGTTTTCAAAGCCTCGTGCAGCGGCGTGGATGCGAAATCGCTGACCAAAGAATCGAAGAACGAGCCATCCAAGCGGTGCGGCGTGTCCCACAGATAGCGCATCTCAAGCAAATGCGGGGCCAGTTTCCAGAACGGCTGTGCCAGAACAATTGGCCACCAGTTCATCTGCTTCAGGCGCAGCGGAGCCCCGGTCACTTCCGTCAAGGCCTGTGCCAATTGCCGGCCGGTCAGCGTGTATCCGGCAAAAGGAATGTCGCAATAGCGCGGCAAGTCATCCCGCATCTCGGCCAACAGAACCGCAGCGCGGGCCAGATCCGGCAGGTAGGCCCAGGCATGGGCAATGTCAGGGTCACCGGGATAGACGAAACGCCCCTTGGCCAGCGGCTTGATCATGATCTGGTCGAACCAATTGCCAGAGGCTTGCGTGTCGAGGAAATCCCCGGCGCGCAGTATCACAATGCGCACGCCCGACGACCGATAGGCCTCCTCCATCCGGATCCGAATCTGGCCCAGAGGGTTGGTTGCAAGATGCGGCGTATCTGCCGCCCACGGCCCGGGCGTATCGGCCCCGAAAACATAGACGTTCCCGGGCACGATCACGGTCGCCCCGGTTGCCTGTGCCGCACCGATGACCTGAGCATGCAACTCCGGCACCTGCCGCGCCCACTCGGTGTATGGCGGGTTCCAGCCATTCACGATGACATCCGTGCCTCTGGCGGCGGTGGACAGATCATCCCTCGCGCGGTCAAATCCCCGCACCGTCCATCCGGCCGCTTGAAACGCGTCTGCGGCATTGCGGCCAAAACGCCCCGAAGATCCCAGGATCAGCACCTTTCCCGTCATCGCAACCTCCTGTCAGCCCTGGCGGTTGAACAAAAGATATCCATTCATGCACCTTTGGGAATTGCCGAAAAACGCAGAGCATGTATTCATCTGCGCATGGATAAAACCTTGGCTCTTTCTGATTGGTCTTTGGTGCAGAGCTTTCTGGCAGTTGCGGAAACGGGATCGTTGTCGGCGGCCGCGCGGGAACTGGGGCGCAGTCAACCGACGCTTGGTCGCCAGGTGCAGGCGCTCGAGACGGATTTGGGCGTGTCGCTGTTCGATCGCCATGCGCGAGGCCTGAAGCTCAGCGCCGCCGGCCAGCAATTGCTGCCGATGGCGCAACAGATGCACGCGGCCATGCGTCAGCTGAGCCTGGCCGCCGCCGGGCAGTCGCAACAGCTGGGCGGTACGGTCCGCATCACCGCGTCGGTCTTCGCATCGCACCATATCCTGCCGCCCATTCTGGCGGACATCCGCAGGCAAGAACCTTCGATCCAGTTGGAACTGGTCGCCACCGACATCAGCGAGAACCTGTTGTTCCGCGAAGCTGATATCGCAGTTCGCATGTACCGCCCCGAGCAGGTCGATATCGTGACCCGGCATCTGGGCGACGTACCGTTGTGTTTCTGCGCAGCCCGGTCGTATCTGGATCGCGCCGGTCGTCCAACCACCCCCGAAGAGTTGTTTCAGCATGACCTGGTGGGATTCGACTCCAACGACCTGATCATCGCGAAGATGCAGGCCAAGGGTTGGCCTGCCAGCAAGGAAAACTTTGCCACCCGTTGCGATCTTCAAAGCGCCTATTGGGAGTTGATCCGTGCGGGTTGCGGCATCGGTTTCAGCCAGGTTCAAGTGGCCGAGGCTGATCCTGCGGTCGAAATTCTCCCGTTGGGTGTGGACATCCCGGTCCTGCCGGTCTGGCTGGCTGCGCCGCAGGCCATGCGGCAGACACCGCGCATTCGCCGGGTCTGGGACCTGCTGGCAGAAGGGCTGAAAGCCAGCTTGTAACCCAGATCGGGTGCCAGGCGCATGTTCAGCGGCGTTTTTCGCGCCGTACGGCCCAGAATCCGCGCATTTTGACCAGATCGCCTCATTGACCAGATGCACCGCAAACGCTAGGCCCGATGCTGAAAAACGCAAGGAGACCGTTCATGTCCAACCCCTCGCTCCTCATCCTGCCCGGAGACGGAATTGGCCCCGAAGTCATGGCCGAAGTGCGCAAGATCATCGGCTGGTTCGGCGCCAAGCGCGGCCTTGAATTCGACGTGAGCGAGGATCTGGTCGGCGGTGCCGCCTATGACGTGCACGGCAAGCCCCTGTCGGACGAGACGATGGCCAAGGCGCAAGAGGTCGACGCGGTTCTGCTGGGCGCCGTGGGCGGCCCGAAATACGACGATCTGGATTTCAGCGTGAAGCCCGAGCGCGGCCTGCTGCGCCTGCGCAAGGAAATGGACCTGTATTCCAACCTGCGCCCGGCACAGTGCTTTGACGCGCTGGCCGATTTCTCGTCGCTGAAAAAGGACGTGGTTGCCGGCCTCGATATCATGATCGTGCGCGAACTGACCTCGGGCGTCTATTTCGGCGAGCCGCGCGGCATCTTCGAGGAAGGCAACGAGCGCGTGGGCATCAACACCCAGCGCTACACCGAATCCGAGATCGAACGCGCCGCGCGTTCGGCCTTTGAACTGGCGATGCGCCGCAACAAGAAGCTGTGCTCGATGGAGAAGGCCAACGTGATGGAATCGGGCATCCTGTGGCGCGAGGTGGTGACCCGCGTGGGCCAGGACTATCCCGAGGTCGAGCTGAGCCATATGTATGCCGACAACGGCGCCATGCAGCTAGTGCGCGCGCCCAAGCAGTTCGACGTAATCCTGACCGACAACCTGTTCGGCGACATCCTGTCGGATTGCGCTGCAATGCTGACCGGATCGCTGGGCATGCTGCCCTCGGCCTCGCTGGGCGCACCGATGGCCAATGGCCGGCCCAAGGCGCTGTACGAGCCCGTCCACGGCTCGGCCCCCGACATCGCCGGCCAGGGCAAGGCCAACCCGATCGCCTGTATCCTCAGCTTTGCGATGGCGCTGCGCTACAGCTTTGACCAAGGCGCCGAGGCCGATCGCCTGGAAGCTGCGGTCGAAAAGGTTCTGGCCGATGGTGTCCGCACGGCTGATCTGCTGGCCGAAGAAGGCGTTCAGCCGGTTTCGACCAGCGAAATGGGCGATGCGATCGTCGCCGCGCTGGACGAAAGCCTGTAACGACCGATCCGGGCGGCGCCCAGCGCCGCCCGTCTGATCATCTGCGGTCTAGTTGCCGCCAAAGAGATCCTTCAACAGACTGTCGACGGCCTTGGCAAAGCCACCCTGCTGCCTGCGGCGTGGCTGGGATTGCTGAGTCGTCTGGACCGGAGCGGCCGGAGCCAGCATCGGCAGCGGTGTCGGCGTCATACCTTCGGTGACCCGCACCATGGTTTCCTTCCAAATCTCGGCTGGCAGCCCACCGCCGGTCACGCCCGACAACGGTGTGTTGTCGTCATAGCCCATCCAGACACCGGCCACATAGTCCGCGGTAAAGCCGATGAACCACGCATCCCGGGCGGCCTGGGTCGTGCCTGTTTTGCCTGCAACCTGCCATCCCGGCAACTTGGCGCGTTGTCCAGTTCCCTCGGATACCACGCGTTCCATCATCCAGGTCAGTTGCTTGGCAGCTTCGTCTCGGATCACTCGCTCGCCAATCCCGGTCGTTGTCACCATCATCGGGGCATCATCACCCAGCAGTTTCAACTCGGTCAGGCCGTACGGCTCCACGGACGAGCCACCATTCAGGATACCGGCATAGGCGCCAGTCATTTCGATCAGCGTGCTTTCCGACGCGCCCAGCGCCAGCGCAGGACCCGCCGCCAGATCGCTTTCGATGCCGAACCCGCTGGCCACCGTGCGCACATTGTCCAGCCCGGCAACCTCGGCCACCTTGACGGCTGGGATGTTCAGCGAGCTCTTGAGCGCATCCGCCAGGGTCACGCGGCCGTAGAACTTGTTGGTATAGTTCTTGGGGCACCACTGGCCGGACCCCGGGATGTCGATGCAATAGGGTTCGTCCACCACCGTGGCCAATGGCGAATAGCCCAGTTCCAGAGCGGTGGCATAGACGAAGGGCTTGAACGAAGACCCGGTCTGGCGCAGCGCCTGCGTCGCGCGGTTGAACGCGCCCGACACCTTGGTCTTGCGTCCGCCCACCATGGCCCGGACCGCACCATCGGCCGACATCACCACGATCGCGGCCTGCGCTTTCGAGCCTTCGCTGACCTTTTCGTCGAACACCTGTTTCAGCGCCGCCTCGGCCGCCTGCTGGATCCGCTGGTCCAGCGTGGTCTTGATAACCACGTCCTCGGTGGTGTTGCGGGTAAAGAACTCGGGGCCGCTGGCCATGACCCAGTCGGCAAAATAGCCCCCGGCGCGGGCGGCGGCGGCCTCGGACAGCTCGGCCGGGTTGTTGCGGGCCGCAGTTGCCTGTGACGTGGTCAGGTAACCCTGATCCTCCATCAGGCTGATGACCACCTTGGCCCGGTCCTGCGAGCGTTGCAGGTTGTTGGTGGGTGCATAGCGCGTGGGCGCAACCAGCAGCCCCGCCAGCATCGCCGCCTCGGCCGGGTCCACCTCGGCTGCGGACTTGCCGAAATAGCGCTGGCTGGCCGCTTCGAACCCGCGGGCCCCGGCCCCCAGAAACGCCCGGTTCAGATAGATGGTCAGGATCTCGTCCTTGGAGTATTTGGCCTCCATCGCCATCGCGTAGATCGCTTCCTTGGCCTTGCGCCACAGCGAGCCCTGACGACAGTCAGCCTCGTACGCCGCTTCCGATTCCCACTCGGTCGGATCGTACGGCACGCCCAGACACAGCAGCTTGGCCGTTTGCTGGGTGATGGTCGAACCGCCATGCCCCGACAGTGGGCCACGCCCCTCGGACAGGTTGATCTTCACCGCACTGGCAATGCCGCGCGGGCTTACGCCGAAGTGACGATAAAATCGCTTGTCCTCGGTCGCGACTACCGCATTCTTCAGATGCGGCGACACGGTGTCGGTGGTGATAACGCCGCCGAACTGATCACCCCGCCATGCAAAGACCTTGCCGTCCCGGTCCAGCAGGGTGACCGACCCGCGCGCGCGCCCGTCCAGCAGGGCATCGACCTCGGGCAAGGTGGAGTAGACAACCCCAACGGCAAGCGCCAGCAGCAGAGCGGCTATCGCACCCACCCGCCAGGTCAGCCCCCAGATCAGGTGCCATATCCAGCGGAACAGCCGACGAAAGAAGCCGCCCTGCCCGCCTCCCGAACGTTTGCGCCGGGGCTTGCGGCTGGTCTTTCGGGTCGTAGTCTTGCGCGCCGTCGCCTTCTTGCCCGCCGGTTTCGCCGTCCGCTTGGCAGACGAGGTCTTGCGGCCTCCGGACGGATACCGTTTGTCCGCCACCAGCGGTTTTCGACGCTTGGACTCAGTCATGCTCAAACTCTGCCCGTTTTTGCTTTTGTGGCACCATACCGTGCTGTCGCGCCTATGTAGAGGTGTGAAATAGCGCGAATTTCCCTCTCACACTTGCGTATTTTTTAATCACTTTGCCGCTTTTGTGCAAAAAATGTGCAACTTTGCCCCTCTTCCCCAGCGTCTTTTTGCCGAAATCGTTCCTTGAGCGGCCATGTCGGGCTCTTTTTCTGCAGGTGCAAAGCCGGACCCACCGGAACAGAAGAGGGGAAAGACGTGAAACTGATCATTGCGACAATCAAGCCGTTCAAGCTCGAGGAGGTGCGCGAGGCACTGACCGAGGCGGGCGTGCGCGGCATGATGGTGACCGAGATCAAGGGCTTCGGCTCGCAATCCGGTCACACCGAAATCTATCGGGGCGCCGAATACGCGGTGAACTTCGTGCCCAAGATCAAGCTGGAAATCGTGGTGCCCGCCGCGATGACCGACCAGATCGTCGAAACCATCACCAAAACCGCCAAGACCGGCAAGATCGGCGACGGCAAGATCTTTGTCCTCGATGTCGAGCAGGCCCTGCGCGTGCGGACCGGGGAACTCAACGAGGAGGCGCTGTAAGGCGCCGCGACCGACAATCATTCGAGGACTGAACATGAACCTGATGAAATCACTCATCCCTGCCGCCGCGATCGTCGCGCTGCCGCAGATGGGCCTGGCGCAGGAGGCCGCCGCAACCGGCGAAACCGCGCAGCATACGCAATACATACTGACCTCGCTGCTGTTCCTGATGGGCGGCTTCCTGGTGTTCTGGATGGCCGCGGGCTTTGCCATGCTCGAGGCCGGTCTGGTGCGCTCCAAGAACGTGGCCATGCAGCTGGTCAAGAACATCGGCCTGTTTTCCTTTGCCGCCATCATGTACTGGCTGGTTGGCTTCAACCTGATGTATCCGGGCGACGGCTGGACCATCACCAACATTCTGGGCGCCTTCTCGCCCACCTCGCTGGAACCGGTCGGCCTTGATGGCGTCGAAACCGATCTGTCCTATGCGTCGGTCGGTTCGGACTTCTTCTTCCAGCTGATGTTCTGCGCCACCACTGCCTCGATCGTGTCGGGCACCATGGCCGAGCGGGTCAAGCTGTGGCCCTTCTTCATCTTCGTGATCGTCCTGACCGGTGTCATCTACCCGATCGAAGCATCGTGGCAGTGGGGCGGCGGCTGGCTGTCCGATATGGGCTTCAGCGATTTCGCAGGCTCGACCCTGGTGCACGCCGCAGGTGGCTTTGCCGCGCTGGCCGGTGCCATCGTGCTGGGCCCCCGGATCGGCAAGTACAGCAAGGACGGCAAGGTCGTTCCGATCCCCGGCTCGAACCTGGCGCTTGCCACCCTGGGTACGTTCATCCTGTGGCTGGGCTGGTTCGGCTTCAATGGCGGCTCGCAGCTGGCCATGGGCACGATCGGCGACATGGCTGACATCAGCCGCATCTTCGCCAACACCAACATGGCCGCAGCCTCCGGCGCCGTCGCTGCCCTGATCCTGACCCAGGTGATGTATGGCAAGGTCGACCTGACCATGGTGCTGAACGGTGCGCTGGCCGGGCTGGTCTCGATCACCGCCGAACCGCTGGCACCGTCGCTGTTCCAGGCACTGATCATCGGCGGCATCGGCGGCGTGATCGTGGTCTACACCGTGCCGCTGCTGGACAAGATGAAGATCGACGACGTGGTCGGCGCCATCCCGGTTCACCTGATCGCGGGCTTCTGGGGCACCTTCATCGTGGCCTGGACCAACGGCGACGCGTCCTTCGTGACCCAGATCATCGGCTTTGCGGCCATCGGGATCTTCGTCTTCGTGGTCAGCTACATCCTGTTCTCGATCCTCAAAGCCACCGTCGGCCTGCGGGTTGGCGAGGAAGAAGAGATCAACGGCCTCGACATGGGCGAGCTGGGCATGGAAGCCTATCCCGAGTTCTCGAAGGGCTGAGCCCCTTTCAATCCAAACAAAAAACCCGGGCATTCGTGCCCGGGTTTCTTTTTTTGAAATGCCTGACCTCAGACGCCGACGTCGATGATGGCCTTGGCCAGGATCGGCACGGTGGCCTCGTTCAACCCGGCAATGTTCATACGGCTGTCGCCGACCATGTAGATGCCGTGCTCAACCCGCAGTTTCTGGACCAGTTCGGGCGCGGCGCCCAGGCGCGAGAACATGCCGCGATGCTGGGCAAGGAAGCCGAACCGGTCCGATCCGCTCAGCCGCTGCAGCTCGTCCGCCAGTTGGCGGCGCAGGCCCAGCATCGACAGGCGCACCTCCTCAAGTTCGGCCATCCAATCGGCGCGCAGGCCCTCATCCATCAGGATCGTGGTCACCACGCGCGCGCCGTGATCCGGCGGGAACGAGTAGTTCTGGCGGTTCAGAAACGCCAGCGTGCCCTGGTTCAGCGCAGTCTGGCCCGCATCGGCGCTTATGGCCATCAACAGGCCGGTCCGCTCGCGATAGACACCGAAATTCTTCGAGCAGGACGCCGCGATCAGGCATTCCTTGACCGACGAAGCGACAAGCCGGGTCGCCTGCGCATCCTCGTTCAGACCGTCGCCAAAGCCCTGATAGGCGATGTCGATCATCGCCACCAAGCCGCGGTCGTTGATCAGGTTCACCACCTCTTGCCACTGGACCATGTTCAGGTTGGCGCCGGTCGGGTTGTGGCAGCAGCCATGCAGCAGCACCAAGTCGCCCGCTTTGGCGGTCTTGAGGTCCTCGATCATGCCGTCGAAATCGACGCCACGGGTTTCCTCGTCGAAATAGCGGTAAGCGACGGTTTCGATGCCCAGGTAGTTCAAGATCGAGATGTGGTTCGGCCAGGTCGGGTTCGACACGAACACCCGGGCCGAGGGGTTGGCCATGCGGATCAGCTCGAACGCCTGACGGCAGGCGCCGGTGCCGCCCGGCGTGGCCACGGCGGCGATGTTGGCGCGCGGGACGCTGGTGCCCAGAATCAGCGTGATCATCGCATCGGCATAGACCGGATCACCGGCCAGCCCGGTATAGGCCTTTGAGTCCTGCTCTTCCCAGATCCGCTGCTCGGCGGCCTTGACCGCCCGCATCACTGGGGTCACCCCATTGGCGTCTTTGTAGACGCCGACACCCAAATCAATCTTCTGCTCGCGCGGGTCCTCGCGATACATCTGCATCAGGGCCAGGATCTTGTCGGCTGGCTGCGGCTTGAGGTTTTCAAACATCAGGAGTCTCCGGTTGCGACGGGCAGGGTCGGGAAGGCGCCCCATTCGGCCCAGCTGCCGTCATAAAGCGAATGGTCTTTCTTGCCCATGCGCTCGAGCGCAAGGCTGAGGATCGCGGCGGTCACGCCCGACCCGCAGGTGGTGATGGCGGGTTTCGACAGATCGACGCCTGCGGCTTCGAACACCGCGCGGCAGTCCTCGGGCGATTTCATGGTGCCATCGGGGTTCAGCAACTGTCCGAACGGCACGTTGCGCGAACCGGGGATGTGCCCCGCCCGCAAACCCTCGCGCGGTTCAGGCTGGGATCCGGCAAATCGGTCGGCGGCGCGGGCATCGATGATTTCGTGATCGGCCAGCTTGGCGGCGGCTGAGACCTGGGTCACGTCGCGGACCAGGTGGTTCTGCACGCGCACGGTCATGTGGCGATCGCGGATGACAGGGGGCAGATCCTCGATTTCGCGTCCTTCGGCGACCCATTTGGGAAGGCCGCCGTCCAGAACGGCGATGTTTTCCTGCCCCATCAGGCGGAACAGCCACCAGACCCGTGCGGCCGAAAACAGGCCCGCGCCGTCATAGACCACGACCTGATGGCCGTCGCCCACGCCCATGACCCGCAGGCGCGACATGAATTTCTCGACCGGAGGCGCCATGTGCGGCAGGTCCGAGCGGTGGTCCGATATCTCGTCGATATCGAAGAACCTTGCGCCGGGAATATGTCCGGCCTCGTATTCGGCGCGGGCGTCGCACCCCTGCTGCGGCAGGTACCACGAGGCGTCGAGGATCCGCAGATCCGGGTCCTTGAGGTGGGCGGCAAGCCACTCGGTGGAAACCAGGGTTTTTGGATCGTCCAGCATCAAAGCCTCCCCTTTACGCGCAGGGATTTCCCTATACGCGCAAGGGTGCGGGTTCAAGGCTGGATCGGGTCCCTGCGGCCCTATCGCGCCCGTCGCAGGCGGAAATGCTGGATGATGCCGATCACGCTGATGGCGATCCAGAAACTTTCGATCAGCATCGAGGCCAGGTTGAAGTTCTGCAGCAGCGAATAGACGATCAGAACCGACCCCACCAGGTTGACGACCGGAAACGCCAGATCGTCGGAATTCATCATCCGCATCTGGGTGGCGAAATAAGCCGCGACCACGATCAGCGCCCCGAAGGACCCGATGCCATCGGCCAACGTCAGGCCGTTAAGGAATTCCGTCATCGGGTCATCTCCTTCTGCCGTATCAACCGGCCGCGGCGGTCGCGGACCGGTGTCCGTAGTGATGCATGTTCAGAAACGCCGCGCCCTCGGGCCCGGCGCGATAGCCATGCGGCAGATCGGCCGAAAAGCGCAACCCCTGGCCCGCGTTCAACGGCACCCATTCGCCGTTCCGCAGCACCTCGAGCGCGCCGCTCAGCACAAAGACTTCCTCGGTCACGCCGGCGGCATGGGCAGGGGATTCGTGGCATTGGTTGCGGTCCAGTTCGACGTGAAAGGTCTCGGCCCCCAGAACCGGGTCGAAGGGAAAGACGATCTTGACCTTCAGACTGCCGGGAAAGGTCACGGTGCGGAACCGGGCCGCATCCGCCGGATCGCGCAGGGCGCTGGTTCCGATCAGCGCGCTCAGCGGCATCTGGAACCCCTTGGCGATCTTCCACAGCGTCGCGATGGTGGGGCTTGATTCGCCGCGTTCGATCTGGCCCAGCATCGCCTTGCTGACTCCGGTCAACTCGGCCGCTTTGGCCAGGCTCAGCCCCGATGCTGCCCGGACGTCTCTGAGTTTCAGGGTGATGTCGTCCGAATCCATGGCCACGTCCCGCGATTTACCTTGTGCGTTATAACGCACATGTGCTACGTGCGCTATAACGCACGCACCCCCGGTTTTGCAACCGGGCAAAAGGGAAACAGCATCATGCCAATGTACCGATCCAGAACCTCGACCCATGGCCGCAACATGGCCGGTGCCCGCGGCCTGTGGCGCGCCACCGGGATGGGCGACGACGATTTCGGCAAGCCGATCATCGCCATCGTCAACTCGTTCACGCAATTCGTACCGGGGCACGTCCACCTCAAGGATCTGGGTCAGATGGTCGCCCGCGAGGTCGAGGCTGCCGGCGGTGTAGCCAAAGAGTTCAACACCATCGCCGTCGATGACGGCATCGCCATGGGCCATGACGGGATGCTGTATTCGCTGCCATCGCGCGAGATCATCGCCGACAGCGTCGAATATATGGTCAACGCCCATTGCGCTGACGCGATGGTCTGCATCTCGAACTGCGACAAGATCACCCCGGGCATGCTGATGGCGGCGATGCGGCTGAACATCCCGGCCATCTTCGTCTCGGGCGGGCCGATGGAGGCCGGCAAGATCGACATCGCCGATCTGGACGTGAAGAAGATCGACCTGGTCGATGCCATGATCGCCGCCGCCGATGACAAATACACCGACGAGCAGGTCAAACATATCGAGGAAAACGCCTGCCCCACCTGCGGATCGTGCTCGGGCATGTTCACTGCGAACTCGATGAACTGCCTGGCCGAGGCGCTGGGTCTGGCGCTGCCGGGCAATGGCTCGACCCTGGCCACCCATGCCGACCGCAAGGAGCTGTTCCTGGAGGCCGGCCGCCGCATCGTCGAGATTACCAAGCGTCACTATGAGCTGAACGAGAAAGGCTTCCTCCCGCGCGAGATCGCGACCTTTGAGGCCTTCGAAAACGCCATGAGCCTGGACATCGCCATGGGCGGCTCGACCAACACGGTGCTGCACCTGCTGGCCATCGCGCATGAGGGCGGGGTGGATTTCACAATGTCCGACATGGACCGGCTGAGCCGCAAGGTGCCCTGCCTGTGCAAGGTCGCGCCCAACACCGAGAATGTCCACATGGAGGATGTGCATCGCGCCGGCGGCATCTTCTCGATCCTGGGCGAGTTGAGCCGCGCCGGTCTGCTGCATGACGACTGCTGCACGGTGCATTCGGCCACCATGGCCGAGGCCATCGCCAACTGGGACATCACGGTGACCAACAACCCCAAAGCGCAAGAGCTGTTCAAGGCCGCCCCCGGTGGCGTGCGCACGACCCAGGCGTTCAGCCAGTCGAACCGCTACAAGGAACTGGACACCGACCGGGCAAACGGCGTGATCCGATCCAAGGACCATGCGTTCAGCCAGGATGGCGGTCTGGCCGTTCTGTTCGGCAACATCGCGCGCGACGGCTGCATCGTGAAGACCGCAGGTGTGGATGAGAACATCCTGAAATTCACCGGCACCGCCTATGTCTGCGAAAGTCAGGACCAGGCGGTGAACGACATCCTGACTGGCAAGGTCAAGGAAGGCGACGTGGTCGTGATCCGGTATGAAGGCCCACGCGGCGGGCCTGGTATGCAAGAGATGCTGTACCCGACCTCGTACCTGAAATCCAAAGGTCTGGGCAAAGCCTGCGCGCTGCTGACCGACGGTCGCTTCTCGGGCGGCACTTCGGGTCTGTCGATCGGGCACGTCTCGCCCGAGGCGGCCGAAGGCGGCGAGATCGGCCTGGTGCAGAACGGGGACACGATCGAAATCGACATCCCAAACCGCTCGATCCACCTGGCCGTGTCCGACGAAGAGCTGGCAGCCCGCCGGGAAGTCCAGGACGAAAAAGGCTGGGTTCCCGCTGCACCGCGCAAGCGCAAGGTGTCCACAGCACTGAAGGCCTATGCCAAGCTGGCCACCAGCGCTGCAAAAGGCGCGGTGCGTCAGGTCTGAACGCTGACGGCCCGCGTCATGCGGGCCGGTCCGTTGCCTGAAACCGAAGTGCTCCCGCGCCTGACAGGACCCATCGGCTGCGCCGCTGCCTCCTTCAGTCTTGGGCCGGGCGCCGCGCTGTGCGCGGCGCCCGGCCCAACCAGAGGAGATGTCTCGCCAGAGACCTCGACGATGGGCGGGAGCGCCCCTGCCTGTGGGATCAATCACCCAGCTTGGCGTGAATCTCATCCAGGTCGATTTCACCTGTCGGCATCTTGTTGGCCGGGTTCTCGAAATCGTATTTGAACAGTTCGAAATCCTGTTTGTAGATCTCATAGACCAGATGCATCGACAGGTCGTCGAAATAGTCCTCGACCGGGTGCGCACGTTTGGGGCCGTGGCCCTCGGATTCGTTGAAGCGCGGAATTTCGGACAGGGTCACGGGATGCGGGGTTTCCAGCGCGTCCAGCACGCCTTGCATCCCGTCGTTGAATTTCTCGGTCCAGAAAACCCGGTCATAGCGTCCGCCATTCACGATGAAGGTCGACACATGCCCCGACATGGCCGACCAGTGAATGTCCGGGTCCATCGGCCGCCGCCAACGGATCGTGTCGCGGGCAAACAGAAGAAACCGGCGGAAGCTGGCAATCTGGTCGAATTCGCCCTTGCCATCCTCGCCCCCGACCTCGATCCCGTAATTGTAGATCAGCGTCGGCACCAGATTGCCACGGTACCGTTTCCCGTTGCGCTGGATCCCGCAGATCTTGTCGAAGAACGAGCTGAGGATCCGCGTGTAGGGGTTGCGCACGCAGGTGAACGCGAACGACTTGTGTCCGCGCACATTGGCCGAGATCACATCCTGGCTGTGGTCAAACGCCCATTTGTGCATCCCGTCTTTGGCGTCGTGGATATCGCCGTCAAAGAACCGACCGTGATCGGAGTAATACATGATCTGCCCGATGGTCGAGCAGGCGCATTTGGGCACCACGCGATAGACCATGCTTTCGCTTTCGGTCATCCATGTACCGGGAAATCCCATCTGCCATGCCTCCTTAGCCGGCCGAGTCTCAAGGTGATGCGCCAGCTTTTGACGCCAGAGAAGCAAAAATATTCTGTTTATTCAATCGCTCATCCTCAGTATCACGGTTGGAACCGGGCAGTAACGGACTTCATGCAACGCCAATGGCCAAGATCGCCTACATTCTGCTGTGTCACAAAGACCCTGATGCGATTATCGCACAGGCCGAACGGCTGACGGCCGCAGGGGACTGCATGGCCATCCATTTCGATGCCAGCGCATCCGCCCGGGATTTTGACCGGATCCAGACGGCCCTGAAAAGCAATCCCAATGTGATCTTCGCGGCCAGGCGGATCAAATGTGGTTGGGGGGAATGGTCGCTGGTGCAGGCCACACTGAACGCGGTGCACGCCGCAGTCGAGGCCTTCCCGCGAGCCACCCATTTCTACATGCTGTCAGGCGACTGCATGGCGATAAAGACCGCGGAATATGCGCATCGGTTTCTGGATGAAACCGACAAGGATTTCATCGAAAGCCACGACTTTTTCGAAAGCGACTGGATCAAGACCGGAATGAAGGAAGACCGGCTGATCTACCGTCACTATTTCAACGAGCGCACGCAGAGCAAACTGTTCTATGCCGCCTACGAAGCCCAGAAACGTCTCGGCCTGACCCGCGAGATCCCCGAGGATCTCCAGATCATGATCGGCAGCCAGTGGTGGTGCCTGCGCCGCCGGACAATCGAGATGATCCTGGATTTCCTGGGCCAGCGTCGGGACGTGGTCCGTTTTTTCTCGACCACCTGGATTCCGGACGAGACGTTCTTTCAGACCCTCGTGCGCCACCTGATCCCCATAACCGAAATCGAAAACCGCACGCTGACTTTCCTGATGTTCTCGGACTACGGGATGCCGGTGACGTTTTACAACGATCACTACGACCTTCTGCTGACGCAAGATTACCTGTTCGCCCGCAAGATCAGCCCCGAGGCGCAGTTGCTAAAGCAGAAATTGGGTGCGCTCTATGCCAGCGAAGGGGTCGAATTCCAGATATCGAACGAGGGACGGAATCTGCACGGATTTCTGACCGGCCGTGGCCGCGTGGGACGCCGGTATGCGCCCCGCTTCTGGGAGACGGCCAACACGCTGGGCGCCGATCGCGATCTGTACATGGTCGTCTGCAAGAAGTGGCATGTAGCCAAGCGGCTGATCGACCAGATCGCCTCTGAGACCAACCTGCCCTGCATCGAGTACCTGTTTAACGAGGAAGCCGCCCCGCTGCCCGATCTGGGGGGCTTGGAGACCACGCTGGTCAAACGATCCCGGCATCGCAGGGCGGTCACCCGGATGCTGTACGATCACTTCGGGACCGACCGGATGCTGATCTGCCTCGATCCCGCCAGTCTGGATATCGTACAGGATTTCTGCTCGGACAAGGCGCGCACCCATGTTCTTGAAATCGAGTGCACCTATTCGGACGCGTATCTTGTCGGCCACGCCCACCGGGTCGGGTTGGCCGGAGAAAACAGCCCAGCCGCAACCGTCGAACGCCTCTTGCCGACGATTCGCAGCGATCTGGCCTATGAATCCGAACGGCTGCGCGGTGCCGGGATCGAGAGGTTCTTCCGATTGCGAGAAACCGCTGACCCGGCCGATAACGTAGCCGCGATCGCAGGATTCCTAGGGGTTTCCGAAGAAACCGCCCAGTCGATCATGCAGCTTGATTACCTGTTCACGGACTGAACGCAAGTGTTGGCCCGGCCGCACTAGGCCGCCGGGCCAGGTTTTCAGATGTCGAACTTCACGCCCTGCGCCAACGGCAATTCGGCCGAGTAGTTCACGGTGTTCGTCTGGCGCCGCATATAGCCCTTCCAGGCATCCGAGCCGCTTTCGCGTCCGCCACCGGTTTCCTTCTCACCGCCGAACGCGCCGCCGATCTCGGCGCCCGAGGGGCCGATATTCACGTTGGCGATGCCGCAATCGGACCCGGCGGGCGACAGGAACTGTTCCGCCTCGCGCATGTTCAGCGTGAACACGCAAGACGACAGGCCCTGCGGCACGTCGTTCTGCATCTCAAGCGCCTCGTCGAAACCGTCATAGCCCATCACATAGAGGATCGGCGCAAAGGTTTCGGTCTTTACGATCTCGGTCTGGTCCGGCATTTCGACGATCGCGGGCTGCATGTAGACACCGCCCTCGGGCACGCCATCGGTCACGCGCTTGCCGCGGAAGACGGTGCCGCCCTCGGCCTCGGCCGCCTTCAGCGCGGCCTCCATCGCCTGCCCCGAAGCCTCGTCCACCAGCGGCCCGACCAAGGTGCCTTCGGCCAGCGGGTCACCGATGGGCAGACCGGCATAGGCCTTTTTCAGCCGCGCAACCAGATCGGCACGGATCGAGTTGTGCACGATCAGCCGTCGCAGCGTGGTGCAGCGCTGACCGGCTGTCCCTACGGCCGAGAACACGATGGCCCGTACCGCCATTTCCAGATCGGCCGAGGAGCCCACGATCATGGCGTTGTTGCCGCCCAGTTCCAGGATACACTTGCCGAACCGCTGCGCCACGATCGGCGCGACCGCGCGGCCCATCCGGGTCGAGCCGGTGGCCGAAATGATCGGCACCGCCTCGCTGGCCACAAGCGCCTTGCCCAGATCGGCACCGCCGATCAGCAGTTGCAGCAGCCCCTCGGGCGCGTCGCCGAACCGGGCCACGGCCTTTTCAAAGATCTTCTGACAGCCCATCGCGGTCAGGGGCGTTTTCTCGGACGGTTTCCAGATCACCGGATCGCCGCAGACCAGCGCCAGCGCCGCGTTCCACGACCAGACCGCAACCGGGAAGTTGAAGGCCGAGATCACGCCGACCGGACCGGCCGGGTGCCAGGTCTCCATCATCCGGTGGCCGGGGCGTTCCGAGGCGATGGTCAGGCCGTACAGCTGCCGTGACAGACCCACGGCAAAGTCGCAGATGTCGATCATCTCCTGCACTTCGCCCAGACCTTCCGAGGTGATCTTGCCGGCCTCCCAGCTGACCAGCGCGCCCAGGTCCTCCTTGGCCGCGCGCAGCTCCTCGCCCAGCAGGCGGATCAATTCGCCCCGGCGCGGGGCGGGCACGGTGCGCCAGGCCTTGAAGGCCGCCGTGGCGCGGGCAAAGACCGCGTCCATGTCGGCAACGGGCGTTTCATGCACCCGCGCCAGCACGTGGCCGTCGATGGGCGAGCGGACCTCTAGCGTCCCGCCGGTCAGCTCGGCCGCCGTCAGGCCCAGTTTTTCGAGTGTGTGTTCTGCAGTCATGACTACGTCTTTCATGTTCAGGCCGCCTTGTTCTGGGGGGTCACTTCGCCAGCGCGGTACAGCTGGCCGAATTCGGTGTTCAGGAAGTCATCCAGCCTGACCTGCTCTTGCCGGACGAAACCCCGGGTGGGCAGCGCGCCGGTGCGCATCAGGTCGACCACACCCAGAACGCCGGCGGCGGTGGTGATTTGGATCGCGCTCCAGATCTGGCCGTCGATGGTCCGCGCAAAGGATTTGTTGATCAGTGATTTCTCGCGCAGCGCCCCGTCGATCATGCCCTTGGCCGTGCAATAGACCAGAACCACGTCCTGATCGGTGCGCGGCAGCGCGGTTTCAAAGATGTCCTTCAACAGGTCGCGGCGCTGACCCAGGCCCAGGTCGGTCAACAGCAGTTTCAGGATGTCGCGATGGCCGGGATAGCGGATCGAGCGATAGGACACCGCCCGCGCCTTGCCGGCCAGCGTCTCGGGCAAGGTGCCCAAGCCGCCCGACGTGTTGAAGCATTCGTATTCCACACCGTCATGGCCGATGATCTCGTGATCCTCGAGCGGCGCGGTCTTGACCCGTTCGCCATTCACGATGGCGTCGCAGGGGTTGCAGTATTCGTTGATCAGCCCGTCAGTGGACCAGGTCAGATTGTATTTCAGCGCATTGGTCGGATAGAGAGGCAGCGCGCCCACCCGCATGTGCAGGCTGTCCAGCGTGTCGAATTCGTCCGCCAGCGCGGCCCCCGCGATGCCGACAAAACCCGGTGCCAACCCGCATTGCGGCATGAAGGCGGTGTCACTGTCGCGGGCCAGTTCGCGCACGGCGTTGGTGGCGGCGACATCCTCGGTCAGGTCAAAATAATGCGCACCCGCGGCCTTGGCCGCCTTGGCGATGGCAGGCGTCAGGAAAAACGGTGCGGCCGAGATCACCGCGTCGAACCCCGCAAGCCCCTGTGCCAGCCCGGTTTCGTCGCCCGCGTCGATCTGCCGGGTGGTGATGCCCTGCCTGTTCAACGCCGACAATGCCGTCAGGTCATGGTCGGCCACGGTTACGGTATAGTTGTGCGATTTCTTCAACAGGGCGGCGATCATCTGTCCGATCTTTCCGGCCCCGACGACGCAGATTTTCCAACTCATTGCGCGCCTCCTCCTCTGCTCTGGTTCCAGTATGACCGCGCCGCCGTCCGGGCACAGCAATCGAGTTGACGAAACGGGCAGCTTTTCCGTCATATTGACGAAAGTTGAATCACAATGTCAGATCACAGCCCGCAGCGCTTCGGAACCTGACGTCAGTGGTGGAAATGCTTTGCAACCGATTGCACCATTTTTGCAATGATGCGACATTCAACAGACCCGATCGACCGCGCAAAGGAGACCAGGCAGGTGGGCGTTACGCTGAAGGAAGTTGCGGCCTTGGCCGGGGTGTCGCGGTCGGCCGTATCGCGCACCTTCACGCCGGGCGCCTCGGTCTCGGCCAAGACCCGCGCCAAAGTGGAAAAGGCCGCCAAGGAACTGGGCTACAGCCCCAACGCGCTGGCCTCGTCGTTGACGACGGGGCGGACCAAGCTGATCGGGCTGATCTCGAACAACTTCCACAATCCCATCTTTCTTGAGGTTTTCGACCAGTTCACCCGCGCCCTGCAGGAACGCGGGCTGCGCCCGCTGATCGTGAACCTGACCGACGAGACCGAGCCCGCCAATTCCGTGCGCATGCTGCGGCAGTATTCGGTGGATGCGGTGATCGTCGCCTCGTCGACCTTGCCACCCAGCTTTGCCAAGGCGTTCCACGATGCA
The DNA here is from genome assembly GCF_059613485.1 of Ruegeria sp. CRTD044. Lineage (NCBI taxonomy): Bacteria > Pseudomonadati > Pseudomonadota > Alphaproteobacteria > Rhodobacterales > Roseobacteraceae > Ruegeria > Ruegeria sp. CRTD044. The sequence goes on from NZ_JBXWSP010000003.1 coordinate 355,126, forward strand.
GGGGTCCCGGTGGTGCACACCTTCGGGCGCTCGGCGACTTCGCCCGAGGTGCATGTGGTCGGAATCGACAACGTCGAATGCGGACGCATGGCCGCGCGCGAGCTGGTCGCGCGGGGCTATGCCAGCGTGGGCTATCTGGGCGGGCCGGTCGATGCGACCTCGGCGCGGGACCGGCAACGGGGCTTTACCGAGGAAATGGCAAACCACCCGCAGGTTCCCGTCAGCCACTCCTTCGCTGGGGCCTACTCCTTCGAGGCCGGCCGGGCCGAGATGCTGCGCCTGCTGGCGGGTGACCCGGCGCAGGCCTATTTCTGCGGCGACGACATCCTGTCGATCGGGGCGCTGTCGGCGCTGGCCGACCACGGGCTGAAACCGGGTTCTGACATCGGGATCATCGGCCTGAACGACATGGAAATGTCGCGCTGGGAATACATCAACCTGACGACCATCCATCAGCCGATCAAGCAGATCATCACCTCGTCGGTCGATCTGGTCGAAGAGATGCTGAAGACACCGGATCGCTACCCCGAGGCGCGGATCTTCCCCTGTCGGGTGATCGAGCGGGGCACGTTGCGGCCCCGCCCCTGATCAGCGGAACATCGGCGGGCGCGCGTCCTGCCAGGTGCCCTCGGCCCGGGCCGAGGCCACCGCTGCGTGCACCGCGGCAATCGAGCGGACGCCATCGGCGGCATCGGGCAGCCCATCGCGCGGCTCACCCCGGATCGCGTCGGCCAGATCGCAATAGATATTGGCCACGGCCAGCGGAAAGCCCTCGGGATGGGCAATCGCCACGCGCGACAGGCGCATCGCGTCTTCATGCAAGCCGCCCTCGCCCTTTTCGATGATCTGGGTTCGTCCACCGACCGGGGTGTAGATCAGCTGGTTGGGGTGTTCGGAGGCCCAGCGCAGCCCACCGGTTTCGCCGAACACCTGGATGTCGAACCCGTGTTGCCGCCCGATCGCCACGGACGAGGTCCACAGCCGGCCCACGGTGCCGCCCTCCATGCGAAAAATGACCATCGCGTCGTCCTCCAGCTGGCGGCTGGGAATGGTCGAGGCCATGTCGGCCGACAGCGTCGCGACCTCGTCATCGCAGATGAAGCTGGCCATGTGCAGCGCGTGGATGCCGCAATCGGCGAATTGCCCCGACACGCCCGCCATGGCCGGATCATAGCGCCAGCGCACGCGCGGATTGTCCGCGTCAGTGGCATCCCCATGGTGGCCGTGGCTGAAATTGGTGACGACCAGACGCACCTTGCCGATCTCTCCTGCGCGGACCATGGCGCGGGCCTGCCGCACCATCGGATAGGCCGAATAGCAGTAGTTGACCGCGCAGATCTTACCCGAGGCCCGGGCCACGCGCACGATCTCTTCGCCCTCTTCCACGGTCATGGTCATGGGCTTTTCGCACAGCACGTTGAACCCGGCCTCGAGATACGCCTTGGCGATCTCGAAATGGGTCGCGTTCGGGGTGGCGATGGTCACAAGGTCGATCCGGTCGGGCCGGTCCTTTTCGCCGGCCAGCATCTCCTGCCAGTCGCCATAGGCGCGGTCGGCGGGCACACCCAGCCGCTGCGCATAGGCGCGCCCCTCTTCGGGCCGGTGATCCAGCGCGCCGGCGGTGAATTCGAACAGGCCGTCGGCCTGTGCGCCCAGACGGTGGGCGGGCCCGATCTGGCTGCCTTCTCCGCCCCCGATCATGCCCCATTTCAACTTTGCCATGGTCTTGGTCTCTCTGCGAACAATGTTGGAAAACGTGCCGGGCTAGAACACGCTGACTTCCTGCCAGCCGCGACTGTCGGCCGAAGCCAGCGCCGCCGCCAGCACCCGGTTGACCTCGTGCCCATCCCGGAAGGTCGGCCAGATGTTCCGGCCGGAGTGAATGGCGGTCAGAAAATCCTTGGCCTCGATGATGATCTGATCCTGATAACCGGTGCCGTGGCCGGGACCCTGGCAAAAGGGCTCATAGTCGGGATGCGCCGGACCGGTCAGGATCTTGGTGAAACCGCGCTGGGCCTCGGGGCCTTCGCGGCGATAGAGCCACAGGGCATTCTGATCCTCCTGGTCAAAACGGATCGCGCCCTTGGTACCCGAGATCTCATAGGCATAACCCATCTTGCGCCCGGTCGCGATGCGGCTGAAATAGAGGTTCCCCATGACGCCGTTTTCAAACCGGCACATCATCTGGGCGTGGTCGTCATTGGTCACCGCGCCGCCCGGACGGGAGCGATGCACGGTTTCCACATCGGCCATGACCTGCGCGATCGGTCCCACCAAAGCTAGCGCGCCATTGACCATGTGCGGCGCCAGATCGCCGATAGTGCCGTTGGCCATGCCGGTCGTGCGCCAGGTCGCCGGGGCCTCGGGGTCGGCATAGAAATCCTCGGTATGTTCACCGCGGAACCATGTGATGTCGCCAATCGCGCCGTCGGCGATCAGCTGGCGGGCAAACTGGCTGGCCGGGGTGCGGATATAGTTGAACCCAACCATGTTGACGGTGCCCGAGGCCTCGGCCGCCGCCACCATGGCACGGCTGTCCTCGAGCGACGCGCCCAGCGGTTTTTCGCACAGCACCGGCTTGCCCAGCGCCAGCGCCGCCTCGGCGATCTGCCGGTGGGTGGACTGGGGCGATGCAATCACGACGGCCTCGACCGCCGGATCTTTGATCAAGGCCTGCCAGTCGGCGGTGGCACGGCGGAACCCGTAGGCGGCGCGGTAGCGTTCGGCGCTTTCGGGGCTTGAGGCGCAGATCATCTCGAGCCGCGGTCTGAGCGCGGTGTCGAACACGGCGCCCACGGCGGACATGGCCACCGAATGGGCCTTGCCCATATAGCCGCCTCCGACGATTCCAATTCCGATTTCTGGCATTTTGGGCGGCTCCGAACATACTGATTGCAACCGGTTGCAAAATCAGTATCGTGAGAATCGATCCAATGCAAGGTCCATCGGATCGATGGGATCAAAATGCCTGGGAGGAACAGTTTGAGTCACTTGATCGACGGCATCAAAGGAAACCGGTTTGCCGTTTTCGGCCGCGCCGGCATGGACCTGTTCGCCGATCCGGTCGGTGTCAAAAGCGAACATGCCGACATGTTCCGCGCGGACTTGGGCGGTTCGTCCGCGAATATCTGCGCGGGTCTGGTCAAGCTGGGCAGCCAGGCGTCGCTGATCACTTCCGTCTCGGATGACGCGGTAGGGCGGTTCTGCCTCAACAAGTTGCATCACTATGGTGTCGACACCTCTTTCATTCGCGTCGTCGGCGGTGAATACCGCATGTCCTTGGCGGTCTATGAAAGCTGCATCGAGGACTTTCAGAACGTCATCTACCGCAACGGCGCCGTCGATTTTCAGGTCACCGAAGACGACATGGACCGTGTCGACTATGGCCGCTTCAGCGCGGCGATCTCGGCCGGAACCGTGTTTGCCGCCGAACCGTCGCGCAGCGCCACCTTCCGCGCCTTCGACAATGCGCGCAAGGCCGGTCTGCCGGTGATCTTCGACATCGACTACCGGCCCTACAGCTGGCCCTCGGCGCAGGTCGCGGCCGACGTGCTGTCGCGCGCGGGCGAGGCCAGCGACATGATCGTCGGCAATGACGAAGAATTCGGCTTCATGGCCGGCGGGATCGAGAAAGGCTTCCATAAAGCCTGCGATCTGGCCGAGAAACCCGGCCGCATCGTCATCTACAAGATGGGCGAAAAGGGCGCCGTCACCCTGACCGATGGGCAAGAGATCCACACCGGCATCTACCCGGTCACCGCCGTCAAACCCAACGGCGCGGGCGACAGTTTCATGGCCGGGCTGCTGGCCTCGATCGCCGCGGGCCATTCGCTGGAACAGGCGGTGTTGCGCGGATCGGCCTGCGCCTCGATCGTCGTGTCCAAACCGGGCTGCGCGCCCGCCATGCCAACCACCGAAGATCTGGACGCTTTCCTGGCGTCCCACCCCGGCCCCACCGCGGCCGGATAGGAGAGCCCGATGCACATCCCCCCGTTCGACAACCAGAACAAACCCATCGTCGATGTCGATGACCCGACCGTGCCGCTGAACTATTTCAACATCGTCAAGTTGAAGCGCGGCGAAGCCTTCGAATACCAGGTCCCGGGGTACGAGACCTGCATCGTGCCCGCCACCGGCAGCGTTGACGTGGATGTCGAGGGCGTGCGCTTTGCCCATCTGGGCAACCGGGGCGAGGATGTCTGGGATGGCGAGCCCGAGGGCGCCTATGTCCCGTCGGGGGCCAGGGCGCAGATGGTCTGCGTGTCGGAGACGGCCGAGGTGTTCGTGGCCGGCGCAAAGTATGACAAGGTGCTGGATCCGTTCGACGTGCGCGAGCACGATCTGGTGCAATATGGCAGCGACGACACCAAGACCCATCGCAAGATCAAGCATATCCTGGGCCAGAAACAGCATGACGAGGTCGGCCGCCTGCTGGTGAGCGAGCTGTTCACCGTGGGTCAGGGCGGCTGGTCAGGCTTTCCCAGCCACAAGCACGACACCAACCGCCTGCCGGACGAGACCCGGCATGACGAGACCTACAATTTCCGCTTCAAGCCCAACTGGGGCTCGGGCCTACAGATGTTGCAGCGCGAGGACAACGAGTCGGGCGATGCCTATCACATCGTCGATGGCTCGACGATCTGTATCGACAAGGGCTATCACCCCTGCTGCGTGCTGCCGGGATACGAGATGTATTACTTCACCATCCTCGGCGGGCTAACCCAGCGGTCGCTGGTACAGTATTTCCAACCCACCCATGCCTATCAGATCGAGACGATCCCGGGCATCAAAGACATGATCGCCAAGTTCAAATGACCCTCGTTACGCTCAAAGACGTCCTGCAACCCGCCTATGAACAGGGCTATGCCGTCGGCGGTCTGGTGACGCTGGGCTGGGAGGATATGCGCGCCTATGTCGGCGCGGCCGAGGCCGAGAACGCCCCGGTGATCCTGCAGGCCGGACCCAGCTGCCGCGAGCACACACCGCTGCCGATCCTGGGCAAGATGTTCCGGTATCTGGCCGAAAACGCCTCGGTGCCCGTCGTGGCGCACCTGGACCACGGCTATACCTTCGAGGAGTGCAAGATCGCGCTGGACAGCGGGTTCACCTCGCTGATGTTCGACGGGTCGCGCAAGCCCTTGCAGCAAAATATCGACGAGACCGCCGCGATTGCCGAAATGGCCCATGCCTCCGGGATTTCGTGCGAAGGCGAGATCGGCTTCGTCGGCTATTCCGGGGGCGAAGGCTCGGCCGGGACCGATCCGGACGAGGCAGCCACCTTCGCCGCCCAGACCGGCGTGGACGCGATGGCGATCTCGGTCGGAAACGTCCACCTGCAGCAGAACAAGGAAGGTGGACTGGACGAGGACCGCATCCGCCGGATTCAGGCCGTGACCAACGTGCCGCTGGTAATCCATGGCGGTTCGGGCGTGCCCGTGGAACAGCGCGCGCGGCTGGCGCGTGAAACCGCGATCTGCAAGTTCAACATCGGGACCGAGCTGCGCATGGCCTTCGGCGCCGCCCTACGCGAGGCCGTCAACCGTGACCCCGACCGGTTCGACCGGGTGACGATCCTGAAGGAAACCCATGACCCGGTTGAGGCCGCCGCCCGCACCGTGATCCGCGCCTTTGGTGCGCCGCCGCAGCGCTAACCGCTCCGACCTATGCCATACCGAAAAATGCGCTGGCGGGCCCTAGTCGTCGCGCCCCGGTTCGTTTGGATTGCTGGAAAACAGGGCGATCTTGTTGCCCTGTGGGTCCCGCAGATAGCCGACATAGAAACGCGGCCCGTACATGGCGCGAAAGCCCGGCTGGCCTTCGTCAGACCCGCCGGCCCGCAGCGCGGCGGCGTGCAGGTCGCACACCTGCTGCTGATTGCGCGCCTCGAACGCGACCATCGCACCATTCCCGGCCGAGGCCGCGGCCCCGTCAAAAGGCGGTTTGACATAAAATTCCGGCAGAACCGGCTGCTGGCCCGGCGGCACCGGCAGGGCGAAACTCAGCCCTTCTGGGCCTTCCTCCAGCGCATAGCCGAGATCCGGCAGAAAGGCGCAGTAAAACCGTTTTGCACGCGCGATGTCGTCCGCGCCGACCGTGACATAGGAAATCATGCCGCATCTTCCCTTGCAGGGTGTCGATCCGTCAACCGGCACCAGCACATCGGCGCACGTCGATTCCGGGTAGGGAAGACCCCAAGGTCGTCAGATCGAGCCGCCCTCGACCATGAAGTTCCCGGCACTGCACATGGCCGCGTCGTCCGAGGCCAGAAACAGCACCATCCGCGCCACATAGACCGGGTCGATCGGGTCGGGCAGGCATTGGCGGTCGATCTGTTTGGCCAGCGCCTCGGGGGTGACCCACAGGTCTTTCTGGCGCTGGGTCATGATCCAGCCGGGCACGACCGTGTTGACCCGGATCCGGTGATCGCCCAGCTCGCGCGCCATGGTGCGCGTCAGGCCGTGCACAGCGGATTTCGCGGTGGCATAGGCGGGAAAGCCCGCGCCGGCCTCCCACCACGAGTTCGAGCCGATATTGATGATCGACCCGGCGCCCTTGTCGATCATGCCGGGCGCCACGGACTGGATGGCAAAAAACATGTGGCGGATGTTGGTCGCCATGCGCTCATCCCAGTAGTCTGGCGTTACCTCGCGCCAGTCGTGCCGGTCGTCATGCGCGGCGTTGTTGACCAGAACGTCCGCCGCGCCCAGCGCACCCGCCAATTTGTCAAAAGCGGATCGCAGCGCCGCGATGTCGCGCAGGTCGCAGGCGGCAAAGGCGTGGGTTCCGTCCAGTTCGGCCAGCAGCGTGTTGCCGCCCTCGGCGTTGATGTCGACAAAGCCGACCTTGGCCCCCTGCTCGGCAAAGCCGCGCACGATCTCGCGCCCGATGCCCGAGGCCCCGCCGGTCACGAACACGGTGCGCCCTTTCAGGCCGGGATAGATGGCAAAGGCCTTGGTCATTTGTCGCGCTCCATGATCCATTCCACTTCGGGCGCCGGAACGAAACGCCATTTGCGCAGCGGCCCGGCCATGACGTTCAGGTAATACATCTCGAACCCGTAGGGCGCCCCGCAAGGGTGGTGCCCGCGCGGCACCAGTACCACATCGCCATCGGACACGGCCATGGTTTCGTCCAACTGGCCATCATCGGTATAGACCCTCTGGATGCCAAAGCCGCTGGCCGGGTTCAGGCGGTGGTAATAGGTCTCTTCCAGATAGGTGATTCGGGGATAGTCATCCTCGTCATGCCGGTGGCTGGGGTAGGATGACCAATGACCGCTGGGGGTGAAGACTTCGGTCACCAGAAGGCTGTCGGCGTAGTCCTCGGCCTCCATAGCGATGTTGTTGATATAGCGCGTGTTCGTTCCCTTGCCGCGCTCGGTCAGGGTGATGCCCTCGGGCCCGATCCGGCGCGGGGCATGGCCGCCCTTGCCCGGGGCCGAGCACACGGCGATCACGCAATCGGTTTCGGCCGTAGCCTCCCAGTCGGTGCCGTTGGGCAGGTACAGGCAATGGGGCGGGGACTTTTCGAACACGTTCATCCGGTCGCCCAACACGCCCCAATCCTGCCCGGCGCCGGTGATCCGGGCCTTGCCCTCGACCATCACCAGAATGACCTCGCGGTCGCCGGTGACCTCGGCGGCGCGCTCGCCGGCCCGCAGGTGATAAAGGCCAAAGCCCACATAGCGCCAGCCGGCACTGGCCGGCGTGATGTCATGCACCTTGCCATGGGTTCCGAACGGTTTTCTCAGCAGTTCTGCCATCGGTTTCACCTGTGTTGGGGCAGCACCGGCCGCCCGGGTTCCGTCATGCCGCCTGCCGCGACCGCAGCGCGTTCAGCGCCTGTTCCAGCTGCGCCAGCGTCCAACTTTCCGACACCGCCCGGCGCAGGATGTCGGCCTGGCTGGGCGGAGCGTTTCCGCCCACGGGCGGATCGGTGTCCAGATTGGTCGGAAAGGGATAGCATTCGGCGGTGGCCGCGATTGCGGCGTCGATCCGGGCATCATCCAGATTGCCACGCTGTTTCAGCGCCATCAGTGCCGGGAATACGGCCAGACACATCGCCTTGCGGTCCACAGCCTCCATCGCGCGCCCGAAGGCCGACGAAACCTGCAGCAGGTTTGCCATCCGGTGGATGTCGGCGCTGCTGTTTTCGCCGGCGGCATGGAACAGCGCCGGGTTGAAGAACACCGCATCGCCCTTGGCCAGCGGCAACTGGATGCAGGCCTGTTCGAAATGCGCCCGATATGCATCGTCATGAAAGGCGACATAGCCCGGGCCATACAGCTGCGAGAAGGGCAACAGTTTGGTCGGGCCGCTCTCAACGGGCATGTCGCAATGGGCAACCGCGCCCTGCAGGGTCAGCGCGGCGGTGACCATATGGGCATGCGCCGGGAACTGGGCCGCCCTGTCCGCGGTCTGGAACCCCAGGTGATAGTCGCGATGCGCCTGCTGCGCCTTACCGCCCGGCCGCACCTGGTTGATCTGCGCGGTCATTTGATAATCGGGGCCCAGCCAGGCCTCGCAGGCGGCGGCAATCGCCGTATTGCCGAAATAGAGCGCAAAACCCTCGGGGTCGCGCAGGCATTGCTTTTGAAGCGCGTTCCACACCCGGTCATTCGCGCCCGAAGCCGCAAAGTGATCACCTTCGCCGCCCCCGGCCTGACGCTCATCTTCGATGATCCGGCGAAACACCTCGGTCGCCCGGTCGATGACCGCGGCATCGGCATAGGCGCCTTTCAGCGCGATCACCCCGGCCGATCGGCCCAGAACCCAACCCCATTCGGCCAGCAGGGCGCGCCGGGCGTCGGGCGTTTCCAAGGCGGGGCGCAGCGCGTGCATGTCATAGATCGGCACGTTCTTTTCCACCGCGGCAGCGTGGGGCACCTGCTCGGGCCGCAGACTCTGCGAGGTCAGCACCGTGAATTCATCCAGATCACAGGACTCGGGGCCGAAATAGCCGGCGAAACCGGGTTGCTGACGAACCATGAAACGCTCCTTTCCCATGGCGGCGCCCCGGGGGGCGAAAGATCAAGCCGTGATCGTCAATCCGGCCTGACCGCAGACCTCGACGATGTGGTCATAGCCCATCTTCGAGTATTCATAGGGCGGCGCCTTGGCCGGGTCCTGCTCGGCCTCGACCACGATCCAGCCCTCGTAATCCAGGGCTTTCAACGCATGGGCGACCTCCTGAAAGTCGATGCAGCCATCGCCGGGCACCGTGAAGGCCCCTGCGATCACCGCATCCAGGAAACTGCGCCGGTTGCCGCGGGTGTCGCGCACGATGCCGGGGCGGATATTCTTGAAATGCACATGATGCACCCGGTCGCCCCAGCGGTTCAGCGTGGCCAGCACATCACCGCCGCCAAACAGCAGATGCCCGGTGTCAAAGCACAGCTTCACCTCCGGCCCGGATCCGTCCATCAGCCAGTTCACGTCATCTTCGCTTTCGATGATCGTGCCCATGTGGTGGTGATAGGCCATTGGCATGCCCTGATCGGCCATCCACTTGGCCAGTTCGGTGATCCTGGCGCCATAGGCCCTGATCTCATCCTTCGACAGTTGCGGGCGGTCATTGACCGGGGTGCCGATCTGGCCCTGAACCGTGTTCGAGCATTCGGCATAGACGATGCAGGGGCTGTTCAGCGCCACGAACTGTTCGACCTGTGCGCGCACCGCGTCGCGTTCGGCGGCGAAGTCATTGACCAGCGAATTGCCCGAACACCAGCCGCCGCACAGGGCAAGGTCATTTTCTTCCAGATAGGCGCGCAGGCCTTCGGTATCGGCAGGCATGCGCTGCCCACGCTCGACCCCGGTATAACCGATCTGACGCGCCTCTTTCAGGGCCTGTTCCATCGTGTACGCCGCCGTCAGGTCCGGCAGGTCGTCATTTTGCCACGCAATCGGAGAGATGCCGATCTTCACGCTCATTTGGTGTTTCTTTCCTTGATGGCAGCCTCGTAGGCCGCGCGTTTTTCATTCACTTCGGGGCGGGTGCTGACCTCGGGCACCGCCACTTCCCACCATGTGCCGCCATATTCGGTCGAGGGGTACGGGTCGGTGTCGATGACAATCACATAGGGGCCTTTGACTTCGCCACGTTTGGCCAGCGCCTCTTCCAGCTCGGCGATCGAGGCGACCTTGACCGAGGTCGCCCCCATCGCCGCCGCGTGGGCCGCAAAGTCGATGGCCGAGGGCGTCTCGTGCACCGCATGGTCCAGCAGGTTGTTGAACTCGGCCCCGCCGGTGCCCATCTGCAGCCGGTTGATGCAGCCAAAGCCCCGGTTGTCGGTGATCACCACGGTGAAGGACACGCCCATCATCGCCGCCGTCGCCATTTCCGAGTTGGCCATCATGTAGGTGCCGTCCCCGGTGAAACAGATCACGTCGCGGTCGGGCTGGGCCATCTTGATGCCCATGGCACCGGCGATCTCGTAACCCATGCAGCTGAAGCCGTATTCCATGTGATAGGCCCCCGGACGCGGCGCCTTCCACAGCTTGTGCAGCTCGCCCGGCATGGTGCCGGCCGCGCACATCACCACCGTGTCGTCATGTGCCGCGCGCTGCACCGCGCCCACCACCTGCATGTCGGTGGGCAGCGCGTTGGCGTCGCCCGGCGCATCGGTCAGCGCATCGACCTTGGCAAACCACTCGGCCTTGAGCGTGTCGGCCACCGGGTCGGCGCGATAGCCCTGCAGGGCTGCGCCCAATTCCTCGATCCCGACCCGTGCGTCGGCCAGCAGCGGCATCGCGCCATGTTTTGCGGCGTCATAGGCGGCGGTGTTCAGGCAGACCATCTTGCGCTCGGGGTTGGAAAACAGCCCCCAGGACCCGGTTGTGAAGTCCTGAAACCGCGTGCCGATGCCCAGGATCAGATCCGCCTCGGCGCACACGGCGTTGGCGGGTTCGCCCCCGGTCACGCCGACGGGGCCCAGGTTCAGCGGGTGATCCCAGGCCAAGGCCGATTTGCCGGCCTGCGTTTCGGCCACGGGAATGTTGTGGGTCTCGGCAAAGGCCTGCAGCGCGTCGGTCGCGCCGGAGTAATGGACACCGCCGCCGGCCACGATGATCGGGCGTTTGGCTGACCGGATGGCCTCGGCCGCGCGGGCCAGCTCGGCTGCGTCAGGGCGGATGCGGCGCTGGTGCCAGATGCGCGGCTCGAAGAAGCTGAGCGGATAGTCATAGGCCTCGGCCTGCACGTCCTGGCAAAAGCCCAGGGTCACCGGCCCGCAATCAGCCGGGTCGGTCATGGTGCGGAAGGCGCGCGGCAGGGCGGTCAGCAGGTGTTCGGGCCGGGTGATCCGGTCGAAATAGCGGCTGACCGGGCGGAAACAGTCATTGGCGCTGACGGTGCCGTCGGTGAAATCCTCGGTCTGTTGCAGCACCGGGTCGGGGCCGCGGGTGGCGAAAACGTCCCCCGGCAACAGCAGCACCGGCAGGCGGTTCACATGCGCCAGCGCGGCGGCGGTGACCATGTTGGTCGCCCCGGGCCCGATCGACGAGGTGACCGCCATGGCGCGGCTGCGCCGCATCTGCTTGGCATAGGCGATGGCGCAATGGGCCATGGTCTGTTCATTGTGACCGCGATAGGTGGGCAGGCTGTCGCGCACTCCATGCAGCGCCTCGCCCAGACCGGCCACGTTGCCATGGCCGAATATCGCCCAGACACCGGCGATGAAGGGTTCGCCGTCTTCGTTCATCTGCGCGCCAAGGTAACGCACCAGGGCCTGCGCCGCGGTCAGTCGGATTGTCTTGCTCATCATGATCCCTTTCAGAACGAGGCCGCTGTGGGCAATCCGTTGCAATCATTCTGTCGTGAAAGGATCCGACACGCCCACCACCCTGACCGGGTGGCCCGGCCTGCCGGACCCTGGTGATTTTGGTGCCCCGCATGATGCGGGACACCGGGGAGAAACCTTCAGACGGTACCGCCTAGCGACCCTTCCAGCTCGGCCATCTCCTGCCCGCCGGCCATCATGTCCTGCAGCTCTTCGGGCGAGATCTCGCCGCGCCGGGCGGTGCCCAGCGTCTTGCCGCGGTTCAGAACCGTGAACCGGTCGCCCACGGCCAGTGCGTGCCGGACGTTGTGGCTGATGAAGACCACGCCGATGCCCTGGTGGCGCACCTTGTCGATGGTGGCCAGCACGTTCGATGTCTGCCGCACGCCCAGCGCCGAGGTCGGTTCGTCCAGGATCAGGATCTTGGCGCCGAAATAGACCGCGCGGGCAATCGCCACGGTCTGACGCTCGCCCCCCGACAAGGTGCCTACCGCCTGATCGGGGCCGCGCAGGTTGATGCCCATCTTTCGCATCTCTTCCATGCAGACCTGGTTGGCGTGTTCGATGTCGAACCGTTTCAGCAGACCCTTCCCCTTGGTCGGCTCGCGCCCCATGAAGAAATTGCGGGTGACGCTCATCAGCGGGATCATCGCCAGGTCCTGGAACACGGTGGCGATGCCTGCCTCCATCGCGTCGCGGGGCGTGTCGAAGGACATCGGTTTTCCTTCGAAATAGATCTCGCCCTTGGTGGGTTTGTGCACCCCCGACATCGTCTTGATGAAGGTCGATTTGCCCGCCCCGTTGTCACCCAGCAGGCAGTGGCATTCACCCGGCTTGACGTCGAAACTGACGCCCGCCAACGCGATGATGTTGCCGAAATGCTTTTCGATCTCTTTCATTTCGACGACCGGGGCCACGTCTTTGACCGCATCGCCGTGATGGAACTTGGTATCTTCGGTCATGTCAGCGCTCCCCGGTTACGCGTTTGCGGATCGCGTTGTTGAACAGAACGGCGATCAGCAGCATCGCCCCCAGGAACACCTGGAACCAGTCCTGATCGAAATCGGTATAGGTCAGGCCGATGACCACCATGCCGAAGATAATCGCCCCGAAGAATGCCCCGATGGCCGAACCATACCCGCCGGTCAGCAAACAGCCGCCGATCACTGCGGCGATGATCGCCTCGAACTCCTTCTGGAAGCCGCGCCGCGCATCGGTCGAGCCTGCATCGATCACAGTGATGATCGCCACCAGCGCGGCACAGCAGGCGGTCAGCATGAACAGTGAAATCTTGACCCGGTTCACCGGCACGCCCGAGTTCGACGCCGCAACCCGGTCGCCGCCCGAGGCGAAGATCCAGTTGCCGGCCGGGGTACGCAGCAGAACATAGGTGGCGGCAATGGCGAAGGCCACGAACCACAGGATTTCAACCGGGACACCCGGCACTTTGGGCGCGCCACTTTTGAACGTGTCGATTAGGCCCTTTTCGGCCAGCCAGCTGAACAGGCTGCCGAAGGCTTCGCCGGAAAAGAACGGCGCGAGCCAGTCATTTTCGACCTGATCGCGCACGCCGCGCAGCTGGGTCGACCCGCCGGTTGCCGCCTTGAGCCCCACCAGGGACAAGCCGCGCAGAATGAACAGAAACGCCAGCGTCACGATGAAGGATGGCAAACCCGAGCGGATGACGATGGTGCCGTTGATTGCCCCGACAAAGGCGGCAAAGACAAAAGTCATCGGGATCGCGGCCACCAAGGGCAGTTGCCAGGTCACCACGCAGACCCCGAAGAACAGGCCGGCAAAGGCCACCATGGAGCCAATCGACAGGTCAAACTCGCCCCCGATCATCAGCAGCGCCGCGCCGATGGCCAGAATACCCAGTTGGGCGGCCGGGGTCATGAAGTTCATGATGCCGGCAAGCGTGAACATCGATTCATCGGCCGTGATGGCGAAGAAGATGAAGACAAGGATCGCCCCTGCGATGGCCCCCAGTTCGGGCCGCTTCATCAGCTTGGTCAGGAACGGCTCCTTCTTGATCCGTTCGTCCACCGCCACTTGTGCAGACTCGGTCATGGTTTCCTCCCGTTTGGCAGGGGCGGCGCCCTGACGCCGCCCCGATTTTCAGCCCGCCGGTATCAGCGGATGCCCTCAGCGGACAGCTCGACCACCTGACCGGCCTTGTCGGCGGTGATCAGGTTCGGACCCGAGGGCACGTTGCCGCCCGGCATCAGGCCGTACTTGGCGTTCAGCGCCATGAACACGACCGGCAGATAACCCTGCAGATACTGCTGCTGGTCCACCGCAAAGGCCGCGTCACCATCGACGATCGACTGCAGGAAGTTGGCCGACAGGTCGAACGAGGCCACGTTCACGTCGCGCCCCGACCCTTTGACGGCGGCCACGGTGGGCTCACCGGCCGAGCTTGCGCCCAGCGCCATCACGGTATCGACGCTTTCATCCGAAGCCAGAGCCGCCGACACTTTCGACTCAATCTCGGACGGATCGTTGGACGTCGGCAGAACGGTCACATTGCCGCCAAAGCCTTCAGCAAAGCCCGCACAGCGCAGGTCCAGCGCGACATTGCCGACCTCGTGGTTCACACAGATCGCATTCTTGCCGCCCATTTCGGCCAGCTTCTCACCGGCGGCCTTGCCGGCGTCGAACTCATCCTGACCGACATGCAGCGCCGCGCCCAGCTCCTTGGACACGTCCGAGCCCGAGTTCATCGAGATCACCGGGATACCCGCGGCAACCGCGCGTTCGATCGAGGGGCCAAGCGCGTCGGCGTCAGGGATCGAGACGATCAGCCCGTCGGGCTCCTGGTTTACGGCAGCGTCGATCAACTGCGACATGGCAACCATGTCGAAGGTTTCGGGCGCACGGTACTCGACGTTCACGCCCATATCCGTGCCGGCTTGCTCGACCCCGTTCTTGACCACGTTCCAGAACGCGTCATTCGCCTGACCGTGCGATACCACGACGATGTCCTGCGCAAAGGCCGGAGTGGCCAGCGCCAGCGCGCCGGCGGCCAAAGCACCTTTGAAAAATTTGTTCATTACGTTTCCTCCCACTAGGACAGATTTTTGTCTTGTCCGGGTCCTGGACCCATTCATCCGGCAAGGCCGAATCTCTGTCGCTCCGATACGCATCGGGGCCGTTTCAGTTTCAATACTTCACGTCATTTTGCAACCGGTTTCAAAATTTCCTCCAGCTTTACCGGAATACCCGTCCGGGCCGACCGGGTCGCAGCTTCGGCCAGGGCCAGCGCTGCGACGCCGTCTTCCAGCGTCACCGGCACAGCGGATCCGGTCTTGACCGCAGTCACGAACGCATCCCATTCCGCCCGATAGGCAGGCATGTAGCGTTCGAGGAAGAAGTAGGTCGGCTTAGCACTGATCACGCCATCGGACGTGGATTTCACCAGGTTGTTCTCGAGCACGTTGCGCGCCTGCAGCAGCCCGCCGGACCCCAACACCTCGACCCGTTGGTCATAGCCGTATACGGCCCGGCGAGAATTCTTGATGACGGCGATCCGACCATCCTTGTAGGTCATGGTGACGACGGCTGTGTCCACATCCCCCGCCTCGGCGATGGCCGGGTCCACGGTCGATGTGCCAACGGCCGAAACAGTGACTGGTACGTCACCCATGATGAAATTGGCGAGGTCGAAATCATGTATCGTCATGTCCCGAAATAATCCGCCCGAGACTTTGACATAGGAAATCGGCGGCGGGGCCGGATCAAACGAGGTGATCGACAGCAATTCCGGGCTTCCGATCTCGCCAGACTGAACGGCGGATTTCAATGCGCCGAAGCCCGGATCGAAACGCCGGTTGAACCCGATCATGACCGGTTGACCGGTACCTGCCACGGCTTGCTGGCAGGCCAGGGCGCGGTTCAGGTCCAGATCGACCGGCTTTTCGCACAGAACGGCCTTGCGCGCGGCCGTCGCCGCCTCGATTAGGTCCGAATGCGTATCCGTCGGCGTGGCGATCAGCACCGCGTCGATATCCGGGTCGGCGATGATGTCCTCCGACGTGCGCGCCACAGCACCATGAGCTTGCGCCAGACGTGCAGCGGCGTCTGCCATTGCGTCCGAAACCGCAACAAGCGTGCTGTCCGGGTGGTCCGAAATGGCTTGCGCGTGGACGGTTCCGATGCGCCCTGCTCCAAGCAATCCGATTCTGAGCATTGTGACCTCTGGGTATATTTCTGGCGGGAGCATGTTCTTTTTTGCAACCGGTTGCAAGGATTATTTGCGGCCTGTGCGCGCCCGTGTTCTGGCCCAACACTGCAACGCGGTCAGGACGGCACTCAGCCGTTCGTGGGCGGGGCCAATCCTTTGAATTTGCTGCCTGGGCGTCCTTGGATGGCTTGGTATTGGCCCATTCGGTTCGGCTTTTGTGATTTCTCCGTCGTCTGTTAAACCTTTGAGCCGGGGCAGAAATTGACACCGATACCAAACCGCCCCGACCAAGGAGACGATGATTTGATGAATTTGTCCCTGCCGATTCCGCTGCTGGTCATGGCCATTTTCCCTGCTGCGTTGCTGGACCGATGTTCGGGCCAGAACACCGGCACCGCGCTGGGAGTTCTGGCGCGGGACCGGGTGGCGCTGACGGCGACGGCCAATGAGATCATCGTGGAACTGCCTGTTGCAGAAGGGTCTCCGGTCAAGGTCGGCGACGTGCTGGTCAGGTTCGACACGGATCTGCAGACCGCGAAGCTGAACCTCGCGCAGGCGGAACTGGAAAAATCGCAGGCCACGCTGCTGAAACTGGAAGTCGGCCCGCGCGTGGAAGAGATTGCGATCGCGCGCGCCAACGTCGCCGGCGCCGAGGCGCGTCTGCTGGACGCAGAGGCCGTGTATCAGAGAAATTCCCAGTTGGTCGTCAACTCGGTCGTCAGCCAGGCGCGCCTGGACCAGGATATTGCCGCACGCGATTCCGCTCGGGCGGCACTGGAAAGCGCTCGGGAGTCCCTGAAAGAACTGGAAAACGGAACCCGCCCCGAAGATCTGTCGGTGGCCCGGGCCAATGTGCGCGCGGCTGAAGCGGCGGTTGCCGCCGAGCAGACCGTTCTTGATGACCTAACGGTTGTTGCGACACGGGACGGCATCCTGGATTCCCTACCCTGGAACCTGGGGGAACGGGTCGCCCAGGGCAGCCCGGTCGCGGTGCTGGTGTCCGGCGCGGCCCCTTACGCCCGCGTCTATGTCCCCGAACCCAGCCGGGTGGACATCGCGCCCGGAGACTCTCTCGAGGTTCGGATCGATGGGCTGGACCAACCTCTGACGGGCACCGTGCGATGGGTCAGCGACGACCCGTCCTTCACCCCCTACTACGGGTTGAACACGGATGATCGGACGCGGTTGGTCTATCTGGCAGAAATCGACCTGCCGGAAACCGCCCGAGATCTGCCCGCGGGCGTTCCCGTTCAGGTGAAGATGCCATGAGCGATCTGGTGGTCTCGACCCAGGGTCTGACGCGCCGGTTCAAAGAGAAGACAGCCGTCAGCAACCTGGACCTGGAGATACGCCAGGGTCAGATCTATGGGTTTCTGGGCCCGAACGGCTGCGGCAAGACAACGACGATGCGAATGCTGACCGGACTGCTGACGCCCAGCAGCGGATCCGTCTCGGTGCTGGGCCGGCCGATGCCGCAATACGCCGAACCGCTGAAGAATGAAATCGGATACATGACCCAGATCTTTTCGTATTACCGCGACATGACGGTGCTTGAGAACCTGCGCTTTGCCGCCGAGATCTATGGGATGCCGCGCCGCAAATCTGCCGACCGGATCGACGAACTGCTGACAACCTACGACCTGACCGAAAACGCCAATCAACTGAGCGGCAGCATGAGCGGCGGGCAGCGGCAGAAACTGGCGCTGGCGGCCACGGTGCTGCACGGCCCCAAGCTGTTGTTTCTGGACGAGCCGACATCGGCCGTCGACCCCGAAACCCGCCGGTCTTTCTGGGAACAGCTGTTCGACTTGGTCGATCAGGGCGCGACGATGATCGTGTCCACGCATTTCATGGACGAGGCGGAACGGTGTCACAAGCTGGCCATTCTCGAGCATGGGGTGAAAAAGGCGGATGGATCGCCCCGGCAACTGATGGAAGACCTGAACGCCACCGTGATCGAGGTCGAAGGCGAGGGTCTGCGGCAGGTCAAACACCTTCTGGACGACACGCCCAAGGTGCTGTCGACGGCGCAGGTGGGTGCCCGATTGCGCGTTCTGGTGGACAAGTCGGAAACCGAACCGATGGCGATGATCACGTCGCGCCTTTCGGACTTTTCCAACGTGACGATGTCGGTGCAGCGCCCCAATCTGGAAGACGTGTTCGTCAGCGCGACGAAGGGGCCCGCCCAATGAAACCGCTCCGCCGCATCACCGCCGTTCTCAAGAAAGAGCTGCTGCAACTGCGGCGCGACCGGATGACCTTTGCCATGGTCGTCATGATCCCGCTGATCCAGCTGCTGTTGTTCGGATACGCAATCAACACCAACATCCGCCATATACCGGTCGGGATCGTGGATCAGGCCGATTCGTCGCTGTCCCGGACCTTGGCTCAGATCGTTCAAGCCACGCAGGTCGTGACCATCACCGAGGTCTTCTCGACCCCGGAAGAAGCCGAACAGGCGATCACCGAGTCCACCGTGCGTGCCGCGTTCATCATTCCGCCCGACGTCGATGACCGGCTTGCCCGAAGCCCGTCCATCGGATTGGGCCTGCCCAACGCCACCAACCAGACATCCAGCCGCCCCTTGGCTCATTGGATCGTGGACGGGTCGGACACCATGGTGGCCAGCGCCATCAAATCCCTGCGCAGCATGCCACTGACCGAATTGCTGCGACAGCCGCCAAACCGTCAGGTCCCGACCTTCGAGGTCACGCTGTATTTCAATCCCGAGCAACGATCGGCGGTGAACATCGTGCCCGGGCTTGTGGGTGTCATCCTGACCATGACCATGATCCTGTTCACCTCGGCCGCCATTGTCCGAGAGCGCGAGCGGGGGAACATGGAGATGCTGATCAACACCCCGGTCAAATCCATCGAACTGATGATCGGCAAGATCATTCCCTACATCTTCTTGGGCTTGCTGCAGGTCGCGATTATCCTCGGGCTGGGACATTTCCTGTTCGACGTCCCCATAAACGGAGGGATGATCCCGCTGCTGGTGGTAACGCTTCTGTTCATCATCGCCAGCCTGTCGCTTGGCCTAGTGATCTCGACACTGGCCCAGAACCAGCTGCAGTCCATGCAGATGACGATTTTCGTTCTGCTGCCCTCGATCCTGATGTCGGGATTCATGTTCCCGTTCGACGGGATGCCCAAGCCGGTTCAGGTGATCGCCCAAGTGCTGCCGGCCACCCATTTCATGGACATGATCCGCGGCGTGGTTCTGCGGGATGCAACGCTTTACGCTCTGCGCGGTGACATCCTGTGGATGATCGGGTTTGCCGTCCTTGGGATGCTGGCTGCGACGCTCAGGTTCAAGAAACGCCTGGGATAATAGAGGGGCGACCAAGGCCGCCCCAAGTGTCTGGATTGCCAGTCTCCTATCCGTGTCGGACCGTTCAGATGATCTCGTCCTCGTCGAACATGGGATCATCTTCCAGCTGCGCGTTGATGTCTTCCATCGAGTCTTCGGCCTTTTCCACGGACCCGACCCGCCCCAGGTGAAAAACGGCATCGCCCTCATTCACCACAGGCATGACCGCACGCCCGACGATCAAGCCGTCGAACGGAGCGATGATGTCCTCGCTGGCTTCGCCGAACGGGTCCGATACGGCACCCAACAGATCACCTTTGCGAACCAATTCACCGTCCGCTTTATAGATCCGGAGGATTCCGCCCATCGGGGCGCGCAACCACTTGCTGGACGAACAGAACTGCGGTGCCGCTTTGGGCTTGGAGATCCGCTTGGCGGGAACCATCCCCATGTGCCTCAGTACCCGCAGAATGCCCGCAAGGCCCGCGCGGATCGACAGTTCATCCAGGCGAAGACCCTCGCCCGCTTCGTACAACAGGATATCTTTACCCTGCGCCTTCGCCGCGCCACGCAATGATCCGTCGCGCAGGGGCGATTGGATGACGATCGGTGCTCCGAAAACGCTGGCCAGTTCCTTGGTCCGAGGGTTGTGGGGCGAGATCCGGATCTGCGGATAGTTCGTGCGATGTATCGCCGCCGAATGCAGATCGATCCCCAGATCCGAGCGGGCGACGATTTCGGTCATGAACAGATGCGCCAGCCGCGAGGCCAGCGACCCGTTCTCGCTGCCGGGAAACACCCGGTTCAGGTCGCGACGGTCGGGCAGATAGCGGGAATGGTTGATGAAGCCGAACGCATTCACGATCGGCACCGCGATCAGCGTGCCTTTCAATGTCGCCAGGTTGGGCGCACGCAACAGACGGCGAATGATCTCGACGCCGATCACCTCATCACCATGCACCCCACCGCTGACAAAGACGGTGGGCCCGTCCTGTCGACCATGCACCACATGCGCGGACATGGTCACTGGGGTATGGTCCGACAGAACGCTGACCGGCAGATCCACGGTAAGCCGCGATCCCGGCGCCACCGTGGCGTGGCCAATCGTGAATGGCTGCCGCTTTGCCATGCCGTTACCCTTTGCCCTTGGTCTTGGTGGCTCCGGCTTTTGCGTTCTTTTCCAGGAACTCGATCATCTTTCCGGCAATATCCAGACCCGTGGCTTTTTCCACGCCCTCCAGACCCGGCGAGGAATTGACCTCCATCACCACAGCGCCGTGGTTGGCGCGCAGCATGTCGACGCCGCAGGCATTCAGGCCCATCGACTTGGCCGCGCGAACGGCCGTTGCACGCTCTTCCGGTGTCAGCTTGACCACCTTGGCCGAACCGCCACGGTGCAGGTTCGAACGGAAATCGCCCTCGGCACCGGTGCGTTTCATCGCAGCGACAACCTTGCCGCCCACCACGATGGCCCGGATGTCGGTTCCGCCGGCTTCCTTGATGAACTCCTGCAGCAGGATGTTCACACCCGCGCCGCGGAACGCCTCGACAACCGATTTGGCGGACCGGTCCGTATCGGCCAGAACCACACCGATGCCTTGCGTCCCTTCCAGCAGCTTGATGACGATGGGCGCGCCACCGGCCAGTCTCAGCACCTCGTCGGTCTGTTTGGGGTCGTGGGCAAAGGTTGTGACAGGCAGGCCGACACCGTCGCGGGCCAGCAACTGCATCGACCGCAGCTTGTCGCGCGACCGACCGATGGCGACGCTTTCGTTCAACGGGTAGACACCCATCATTTCGAACTGACGCAGCACTGCGGTTCCGTAGAAGGTGACCGAGGCACCGATCCGCGGAATCACCGCGTCATACCCCGTCAGCTTTTCGCCGTTGTAGTAGATCTCGGGGCGACGGGTTGCGATGTTCATGTAGCACCGCAGGGTGTCGATGATGTCGAGCTGATGCCCACGCTCCTCGGCCGCTTCCTTGAGGCGGCGGTGCGTGTACAGGTTGGCATTGCGCGCCAGCATGGCAATCTTCATGACAAATCCCCTTTGTCCTGGTGTTTTGGTTTGCCGCGCAAAAGATGCGCGCGCTTGGTGTGAACGGCGATTGCGTGGTTCTTCAGCGCCGCGCGGCCTACGATCATCTGAAAGGTCATGTTCGTGCGATCGGTCAGAGACAGGTCCAGCGGCCAGGTTTCGTCGCCCAACCGGATGGTGGTTCGGATGACGATCCTGTTTTCAGGAATTCCGCTGGTGTTCTTGATGTTGCGCCGTTCCTTGATCGGAGCCTCGATACGGATCATGCCTTCTCCGCCCGGCACCTCCGTCAGGAAGGACACCCAGTGATGTCCGTCCCGCTGAAACCGCCGAATGTCGGTTGCATGCAGCGCTGACGTGCGGGCGCCGGTGTCGATCTTGGCCTTGATGTCTTTCAATGGCAGGTCGGGAAGGTCGATGTATTCCATCCAACCAATGACTTTCGGCATCTGCGGCTGACCCTTGTCCGATACGTTTGCCATGATCACACCAGCCAGGGCATCATAAGGGTTGCAAGGCTCAGCACGAAGAAGAAACCGGCCATGTCCGTAATCGTGGTCAACAGCGGGCCACTTGCGGCGGCCGGGTCCTGTCCGATCCGCTTCAGCAGCAGAGGAACAACGCCGCCGATGGATACCGCCAGCATCGTGTTGAGTGCCAGCGCAGTACCAATCACCAAACCCAGGGCCGGATTGCCTTTCCAGAACCACGCGACCAGCCCGATCAGAATACCTAGCGCGATCCCGTTGATGACCCCGACCGAAATTTCCTTGATCCAGACCCGCACGGCATCTTGCGGCCGCACCAATCCAAGGCTCAGTTCGCGCATGGTGACGCCAACGGCCTGGTTGCCGGAACAGCCGCTCATGTCAGATACCATCGGCAGGAAGATGGCCAGCGCAATCACGGCGGCCAGTGTTTCTTCGTAGGCCGAGATCACGCTGGCCGCGATGATGTTGAGTACGATGTTGGCCGCAAGCCAGGCCAGCCGGCGACGGGACCGCACCGACAAAGGCATCGAGCGCAACTCGTCGCCAACCACACCCTGACGTTTGAGGCTTTCACTTTCCGAGCGTTCCAGAGTGGCTTCTGCCACCGCCGTGCGGGACACGACACCCGCCAGGACTCCGTCGGCATAAACCACCGGCACCCCCAGGAAAGGATGATCGTTGAACACGTCTTCCAGCTGTTCCAACGGGGTATCCACGGTCACGGTCAGTGGTGGAACCATGATGCTTGTCAACTTTTCGCTGCGCTTGGCGGTCAGCAGGCTGCGCAGCGATACCACGCCCACCGCGCGCCCCTCGGAATCGACAATATAGGGGTGCTGCCCGCGGTACCTTTCAAAATCCTCGTCGTCCGAAGCAAGTTCGCGCAGGACATTGCCAACGGTCTGCGTGTCGCGGAACTTGAACACCTCGGTCATCATCAGACCGCCGGCGGTATCATCCTCGAACGTGCTGAGCAGGCGGACATCCGCAGCCTCTTCGGCGTCCATTTCGGACAGGATAGCCTCGGCATCCGGCGTATCCAACTCGCCGATAACGTCGGCCTGAATGTCCGAATCCAGCTGTTCGATGATCTCGGCAGCACGCTCGGGCTTGAGGCGTTCCACAAGCTCGACCGCCATCTCGTTAGGCGCTTCTTCGACCAGTTCCGCGGCAAGCCCAACGGGCACGATCTCCAGAACGGTATCGCGCTCAGCCGGTGTCAGCTGAAGAACTTCGCGCAGGGCTTCGCTGCTGGTCAGCGGTTCCAGAAGCGCCTCAAGCTCGGACGCATTGGACTGCTCGACCGCTTCCTTGATCCGAACCGAAAGCTCTTCGTCGGTTGAGGGAATGTCTACGTTTCCGTCCATGCCTTAGCCATTCAATTGGGTTGTCGTTCCTTTATATAGGTGATAATTTTTTGTCTATAGACAAAAATATGTGAGATATAGAATGTCTGACTTCACGAATGCCGCAGAAACCCTGGCCGGGCTCTATACCCGGGAATTCGGAGGAAAGGCCTCGGGCCGGTATCGCATCCCGCAGAAGCTGCTGCGTGAACTGTGTGGCCGGAGAAGGCTGTACCAGGAGGACATCACGGCTCTGACACGCGAACTTCTGGAAATGGGCTATGTCATGATTGATATGGACAGCTTCTTTGTCGTCATGAGCGCCAATTCCTTCGTGAACTATCGGCGGGTCGGCAAGGAAATGCTGGCCCACACGGAAGGCACCAGCTGAGTCCCGGTCCTAGCAATCGGCCTATCGGGCGGATCGGCTGCCGATAGCGACAGATCATCAGGGTCTACTTTCACCCATCGGCTTGTGATCGGACTGTCCCGTTCCGAGGGCAGACACCGATATTTTGGTTACTGTGACGGGTGTGCCAAGAGCCGCGGAGCTGACGAGGGTTTCGAAAAATTCTAAGATTTCTTCGGCGGCGCGCTGCACTTTTCGCGCGTTGACTACGCGCATATCTTACTTCATTCCCGTTGGCCGTTTAGGTTTTCGGGCTGTAGTTTAGTTTTTTGAGTTTGGTTGCGGGAGCAGGATTTGAACCTGCGACCTTCAGGTTATGAGCCTGACGAGCTACCGGGCTGCTCCATCCCGC